>JBBQHD010000031.1:0-22645 GCA_038323665.1 Bdellovibrionales bacterium | reverse complement strand
CAAGTAGGGCGGACGCATCCTGCTTTTTTGAGGTCTGGAAGAATTTAACTGTTTAGGGTCAGGGTTTTAAAATATTAAAAATTTAAAAGCCAAAAAAATTGGAATTAAAATACGCGCAGAAAAAATCCGGATTAGTTCAGTAGTCCTTGCGAAACTTATTGGCTTTTTTTCTTGCGGCACTTTGAATGCGATAGGCGATTAGTTTTTTTTTATTTGCGTGATTTAATTTGCGTAGAGGGCTGAGCAGATGCTTGGGGTTGGGTGGTTTTCGTATGTTTGGGTGTTATCGATGATTTGAACTTCGGTTGCTGGATCGGTTTTGGTTGATGCTTCTGCTGCTGCTTTTGCTTGTTCGGCTTCTAGGTTTTGTAGTTCGGCTTCGACGCCGGCTAATTCTTGGTTTAGTTCTGCTTGTGCTGCTAGACTTTTTGTTTCTAGTCTTAGTAAATTGCTAATTCTGTTTTTGGCTTTTTCTAAAGTGCGTCGGTAAGTTTTTGCGATGGCTTGTTTCAAGCTTACTAAAGGTTGGTTGATGAACCTGCCAAGAAAAGCATCGTATTTTAAACTAATTTTGGTTAAGCCTGTTTCGTCCAGTAGCTGCGGGCGGTATTCTGTGATGACTCCCCAAGTTGCCAATCCGATTAAGAAAAGATGCCAAGATGAAAAACGCAGATCCATTCCCAGATAATGACCGGCCCACAGATCATGGGTTTTGTCGAAAAGAGATGCAAGGTAGGGAAAGATCGCAATGGCCGAGTAAGTCATATTTACTGCCGCGCCAGTTTCTAGTATGCGATCTGATTTATCGGGTTTGCGAAACTGCAAATCTTGCCATTTCATGGTTCCGCTGTCGGTGGCTCTTTTAAAAGCAAATTGGAAAAACCCCGATGGCAAAAAATCTAGAATAAGACTTCCAAAACCATTTTTTCCGACGAGAGCGTCAACCAAATTTTCTCCGTGCAGCAGACTAGCCGCTGCGTGAAGAATGTAAGTTAATGTAAAGGTCAGACTAATTTGCCGCAGAAGTTTTTCGGGACTTTTCGGATCGGTCAGTCGTCTTGCCCAGTTGAAGATGGATGAAATTTTCGAGCCGGTAAAGAAACTCAATCCAGCGTTTATGGTCGAGAAAAAAACAATAAATTTCCACGATTCAGTGCCTGTCGCCATAAATGCGCCCGAGATAACTCCGTTAACGATGACCTTCGAGGCTGCCGTTACCCTTTGTTTTTCGGTGGCATCTTGAATGTCCTGCTGCAGTGGTAAATTCCAAATCGCTCGATACCAAAGATTTGTTGCAACCCGAAGCGGCCGAAAAAAAACTTGCTCTAGCGCGATCCTCGAGCGAGATCGATATTCGATTTCCTTGTCGTCTTTGACCCATGGGCGATAAAGTTTATCCGCACTAGTTGTGTAGTCAAATCCCCGTTCGGAAAGTTGTTCTTTTAAAAATAAATCCAAGTTTTCCTTTTGTTCGCCCCAAAGTGGAGATCCTAAAAAAAGCATGGGAAGTTCCAAGGTTTTTGGATCTGCATTGGCAATCGCTTTTTTCACTTCATCACGACTGCTTCCGGATAGGCGCAGCAATTTTCCATCGGGAAGTTCGACGAAAAGGCCTGTGGCTTTTTCCATAAAAGAAACAAACTTTTTAATCGAGCGAACTTGGATGTTGGACTTGCCGATTTCTGAAAGACATTTGCGGACCATATTTTCGCGTTCATCGCGCTTGTGGGCGCGCATCGATTCGCCGCCCATATAAATTACATCTTTTTCGGGATCGATTTCTTTGGAAAATTTAATCAGCGCAGGTTTAACTTCATCTTCATAAAGGCTTGTGGTTAGACGAATGCCGAAAGTCGTGCTGCCATTTTTGCCGCCCTTGACTAGAAATACTCCGCGGCTGACATCCATCCTGCGAATGGCCACAAGGCTGCCAATATCATTGGGGCGGTCAGTTTCCGCAGATCCGATCAAGGGCCATAGAATAAGAAAAGATAAAAAAATGCCAATACATTTAAAACGGCTGAACATGGTTCCCTCAGATCAGTGTTTCGTAAGATGCAAAATTTTTGGACTTCTTTGTTTTGCGAGGAGGCACCCATTAAGTCAAGGTTCTTATCCCTTGTCGAAGGGGCCTGGTCAAACCTGGGGCAAAAATTAGTTTCCCCAAAGTTGTTTAAGCCTTTTATCTCGGCCACAGTTCAGACGATAGAGTTTATAGCGGATTGGATTTTTTTTGTGATAGCCCTGGTGGTAGTCTTCGGCATAGTAGAATTTTTTGAATTCGGTGATGGGGACTTTGATTTCTTCTTTGAATTTTTTTGTTTTCACAATTTCTTGTTTGGATTTTTCTGCGGCGGTTTTTTGTTCTGCGGTTGTATAGAAAATTTCTGGTCGGTATTGGTCACCAGTGTCGCAGAATTGTCCGTCGATGCGGGTGGGGTCTTCGTTTTTCCAGAATACTTCCAGAAGTTTTTCATAGGTGATTATGCTGGGGTCGTAAGTTACTTCGACGGCTTCGACGTGGCCGGTGCCTCCGGCGGAAACTTCATGGTAGGTTGGGTTTTCGGTTTTGCCTCCGGTAAATCCGGATTTGACTTCCGTCACACCTTTGAGCTCGTCAAAAGCAGCTTCTTCGCACCAGAAACAGCCGCCGGCGAAAACGGCTTTGGCGGATTTCAGCTCTATTTGAGCTGGTGGGGCATTCTTAGGCGATTCGACCTTGGTTTTACTGGACGAATGAGCACTTAAACTTAAGCTATTTAAAAATAAAAAAGAGATCAGAAAAGTTTTCATAATACCTGCCTTTATTATTCAGTAATTGACTCATTTTGAGACAGTTTAGGCAACAGTTTCATTACAATTCTATCTTAATTTTGCCGAAAAGAAAGATATGTCAAAGTGGGAGAAAATTCCTGATTGGGCCGAAACAACTGCGAAATCTTTGATGAATTCATTAAAGATTGCGGATTCTATCACCTACGAGCATTGCCTGCGCGTAGGGGCATACTCGAAAAAATTAAGTCGCGATATAGGATTAAACGAATATCAACAGTTGCAAAGTTATTATGCGGGAATATTTCACGACATCGGCAAAATCGGAGTTCCAAAAAGTGTGATCTATAAACCCAGCAAGCTCAATGAAGAAGAAATGAATCAGATGAAAAGACATCCGATTTTATCTGAAGAAATCATTTCGCCATTGGCCGTGCATCCCTTTTTCAAAGAAATTATTCCCGCAGTTCGCGGTCATCATGAACGAATCGACGGTAAGGGTTATCCCGACGGATTAAAAGGCGATGAGATTCCTTTGTTGGCGCGAGTGATCTTAGTGGTCGATGCCTTTGATGCCATGGCAGAAAACCGTGCTTATCGAAAAGGCCAACCCATTGAAGTCATCTATGCAGAGTTAAAAAACTGCGCAGGCACCCAGTTCGATGCGGAACTAGTTAAAGTGTTCTTATCTGTCCATGCCACTTGGATCGAAGAACAAGAATTCGGTAAGAAACTTTCTGCTGCATAAAGCGCATTCCCAAGTCGAATAAAACGCGAGCATTACCGGCGCCGAACAAAATTAAACAAGATAAGTTTATTTATTGGCGAAACTGATGGGTGAGTTCACTAAAGGAATGTTCACCGTGAAAGAAATATGGTTGCGAACACCGGCTGGATATCATAGTTTGCGCTCATGATGAAAAAAACGATTTTTCTGGTGGCGATTGCTCTATCTTTCTGCCTTCCCGTCGTGGGGTACGCAGCCATTCAGTGCGCAAAGCTTTTTAGTTTCAATGAAAGCCAATATCGTAAGAATATCCAAGCAAAAATAGCGGAACTCAGCCAAACTCGGGGCTTAGAACTAAAAATTCAACTCTCGGGTGAAGAAATCGGTTACGTGCCGATTCAACCACCAAAAAATATTTTACCTGAGCTTAGAAAGTTAGAAAAAGAATGGAAGCGAATAGAAGGAAATGCAGAAGCTTTTGCCCAGACCGGCACTGAAGGTATTATTTGGTCGGTGGCCAGAGCGGTTCCCATTCTGGAAAGACAAAAGGGAAGTGATCACTACTATTATTCCTATGACAATCTTATCACTGTTAACAACGGGGATATCCTATATATCTTTAATTCGGATCAGACTCTTTATTGGTCAGGCAAGATTAAATTAGAATACAAAACCAATTACAGGCCCTATCCGATGAATCCACAATTTGGGCAGCAGGCAGTTTTAGAAATGTGGGTTCATGGTTTGCAAAAAAGCCTGGATCCCGAGTTTTGGGCTCAAGCTTTTTTACAAGGCAAACGCGTTTATCTTTTTAAAAAGAAGAAAATTAAATAAAAATCTTTCTGGACACGCCATTTATCTACAAAAGTGAAATCTTCTGATCGGGACTCGAACCGATTCTTTAATAAAATCTTATTTTACAATGTCGGTCGTTTTTTCGTGCCGACTTGGATCAACAACATCTTTAACTTGCAACAAGGACTTCCCTATGTGCCACCGGGACAAAACTACCCCGCGCAAACTTTTATTAATAATTATTACGGCTTGGAAAACCAAGGGGTGGTTGCCGTAAACAGTGCAAACCGTCAGCAGATATCTCAAGCCATTGGGTTTGATAGTCGCTCTTGGAGTTTTACTAGCGGACTACCTCGATTAGATTTTAATCTAGCTGTAAAAAACTGGTAAAGACGATACCGGGATCGCATTAAATATATCAGCCATTCAGGCGAGGCTTACTTTTCGTACTGCTGCAGCAATTAATCGCTTTTAGAAATTCGAGAAATTGCATTTCTCATTTCGTTTTCAAGTTAATTCTTGGGAACTCCATATTTTGACTTTGAAACTTCATTGCCCAAGATCATTTTTTACAAGGGAGTTTCATGAGCCATTTTTTTAAATCCACATTCGTATTCCTTTTCCTAGCACAAGCATTCGCCGAAAATCCGCAATGGTCTGCAGGCAAGACAGCCATTGATAAAATGGCGGGTTGTTACTTAGTTGATTACAGCTATGTCGAAACTGAAAGCCTAAAGTCTGGATATGAACGTGACAATCGCGTTTATGATGTTAATAAAAAAAATTCCATCAAAGAATGGATTTACCCAGACCACGCTTCGGGAAATCAATTGCGATTACAACACATTCTATTTGCAACAAACCCAAACGGAGCAGTGATCGAAGATGCGTTTCTTAAGCACCAAGCAGAAGATTGGGATTTCGATGCAGGATTTTTATATGATTTTGTAGCTCCGCTAAATTGGATTGTGAAAGATCTTAGTAACCAACAGAATCAGTGGACTCGCAGAATTACCAACTTGGATGATGGGCCTAGGTATCAGTGTGCCGCTGCCTGGTCGATGGATTCAGAATATGCAAATTGGTCCTGCGGAAATTTTTCTCCGATCCCGGGGCGTGAAACCAGAGAGATGAAACGAAAGGACTACAATACACTACAACGAAATACGCGTATCGTAGTTTACCAAAATAATTGGCTTGAGCGGCAAGAAAATATTAAAACCATTTTTAATGTTAAGACTGGCGAAAAAACTTCATTGGCAAAAGAGCTCGGAAAAAACTGGTATGTGCGTTTGCCTGAATCTGAATGTTCAAAAGCAAAACAATTTGCAGACCCTAAAAAGAAATTTTGGACATTGCTGAAAGAAACCTGGGCGGAAGTTTTTGCGGCAAAAGAAAAATTTGCTGAAGTTTTACCTGCAGGGCAACCGCCTCGTTTTGTCAAGATGATGAAGGTTGAAGACGATTTTTCTAATCAGAATCTTGATTTAAAAGAAATTCGCATAAGCGCAAAAGCGGCTATTTTGAAAACAATCAATGAATACCGAGATACTTCAATCCGGTAAGATATTGTTTATTTTTCCTAGTCGTTATTTCACCTGAAAACCCACCCAAATTTGTAAAGAACTTGTGTAAAAAGCAAGTCCATGGCCACTAAGGGGCGACTGAGTTTGACTTGGATGTCTTTAAAGAATAGCCATCAATCTGTAATGCATTCAGAAAGAAATCTTTTATTCATTCAAAAACTTTTTATTTATTTTGCCTGTATTGGCCTTTTCTTTAATATCGTTCTCGACATAAAGGCATTTTCTGAAAATACCATCTCAGATCAGCTTGGAAATAAAGTTTACGAGGCCGCAGAGGCCTCGATCATTTTAGAATATTTAGACCACGGGTTAAATCAAAAACCCTCAATCGAGAAAGAGATCGATGTACGTAAAAAATTCTTGCGCCTGCGAGAATTTAAAATCAAAGCTTTGCAAAACCCCGTTCTTGATTCTATCGAAAAAAATATTCTACAACTACCTGACCAGCAGCGACCACTTATTATGGAACTTCAAGAAGCCCTTGCTCAAGAAACTTTTAAACGCGTCAATACCGATAGAGAACAAAATGCAGTTGTATCGAAACAAATGTTGATCGCCTCGCAAATGGATATTGTTTTAATCACAGCCATGTTGATTTTATTTATTATAAATATTTATCTGAAAAGAAAAACCGAGAAAAATTTAAAATTTTCGCTCGATCGAATGAGGCACACATTACAAACTTTAGAAGAGGAAGCAGTCAAAAGAAATATCAGCACTAAAACAATTATTCATGATCTGAAAAATCCTTTTGGCTCGATTATGGGATTTGCTCAGTTACTTACCGAAGACAGCTCTTCGAAAATGATGGTGTTAAAGTTTTCAGATCGAATCCGACAAATATCTGAACGTTCTTTGATTTTAGTGGAATCGCTTCTGCACTCTAGCGAAACTAATTTACCAATGGAAAAAATCAATCTTGTTCAACTGACAACAAATATTATTACTCAGTTAAGTGTTCAAGCCAGCAAAAAACAACAGAGAATTATTTATAAAGAACAAACGGCAAGTCCATGGATCAAAGGTAATGCTTTGAAATTAGAAGAACTGATCGCCAATCTTCTAAGTAACGCAATTAAGTACTCTCCATTTAAATCTGAAATTGCAGTGAACCTAAGTTGCGTCGAAAATACTTTGCAGTTAAGCATTAAGGATGAGGGGCCTGGTTTTTCTGCAGAAGATAAAATACATGCTTTTCAGTTCGGTCAAAAGCTCAGCGCTCGGCCCACCGACGGAGAAAGCTCTACTGGATTTGGATTGTATATAGCGAAACAAATTGTAGATTTGCACTATGGAAAAATAGAAATTCTTGATGAACTTAAGGGGGCGAAACTGGTAGTTACTTTGCCCAGTTGGACATGAGGTGTATTTTTCATCGCATGGAAAAGCAGGTGCCGATATAGCTTTGTCAAAAGTTTATAAATTTTACGAAAAATCGGAACTTATTTTAATAGAAGTGAATAAAGTTAGTTTATTTATGAACTGGCTTGACTCTGCACGCACCTTTCCATAACAGGTCATGCGTTGGCTTATGCAAATCTTCTTGTATTTATTCCCATGGGCGGCGGAGCGACTGTCTTCATAAAAGGAGATTTAGTCCGAGCTCGAAAACCATAAATCACTTCAACGGCAGAAAACCAAACGGAACGCCTATTGCTTTTTTCCTATCAAAGAAAAATATGTAGCGATTGCTTCAATATCAGAATCAGATAATTTTTTAGTTAGAGTGTGCATCAAAGAGTTGGATCTTTCATTGCCTCGAAAATAAATAAGCTGATTCATCAAGTATGATTTGGATTGACCGGTCAAAACGGGAAGCAAATTTACTGTAGTCCGATTCTGGAACTCTGGATTCATATGGCAAGAAGCGCAGTTGACTGAGGAATACTTTTGTCCTTGTAAAAACAATTCCTTTTCCCTGTCTTCCAGAATAGGTGCTTCGGTAAGTTTTTTAAACCCTGGTTGTTTAGAAAAAAAGTCGCTGACCTTTTCAATTTCATCTTCAGACATGGGCAATGCAATTTCATTCATTGTCTGGCTGGGATCAATTCTTTTTCGCCATTTAAATTGATTCATTTGAATTTTTAAATATTCTTTATTTTGTCCCGACAATTTTGGAATAAGTGGTTGGGACAAAGATGGTCCATTCGCACCATGGCATTGCAGACAAGATTGAACAGTAAGATTGGCATTTGTAATTGGATTTCCTGGGTTAACTTCCGGGCTATTTTTTGGAACAACTCCGGCATGCAAGGGGGCCCCCGCATTGGCCCATGCAACTAACAACTGGCGGTCTTTTTCTGTCATTGCTGCAGCCTGCGAACTGCCCGGAGGGGGCATGGATCTTTCGGTAACAACTCGTGATACTAGTTTTCCATTTAAAGCATATTTTTTTGCTTGAGCTGGATCTAGCCAATTTGGGGCTGCGCGGGATGGATGGCAGGCCGCACAGGCATTCGCAAATATCGGTTTTACTTGATCGTAGGAAATAGACTCAGCCGAGTCTATTTTTATCGACGGAGTTGTCGTTGGATGATGCGGACCACTTGGTGGCGAGCACCGAGTGACAACGAAAAATAAGAAAAAAATAACTAAGCTTTTACGGAACATTTTCAATAGGCCTTAAGGACTGTAAATATTTAATTAATGCCGCGCGATCTTCTTTGGTAATTCGCGAAGTGTTGCGAACAACTCTTGCCATTTCTCCGGAAGGGGTTGCAAGCGAAGGTGTAAACCCTGATGACAAATAAGTATTCCATTGCTCTTTGGTCCAAGAGATACCGGTTTTTGGGTCCGGGGTAATATTGGGAATCGGCGGGCCGCCAGAAACATCAGGTGCACCTGAAAGTAGTTTTGATTCTTTTAAAGAACCGGTCATACTTCCGCGTGGAGTATGGCATTCTGTGCAATGAAAAACTGCCTGAGCTAAATAAGCGCCTCGATCGCGACTTAATTCATGCAATTCATTTTTAGTGGGAACATGGAAAAATCCGAATTGCCAAAATCGCATTTGCCATCGGCGATACACAAAATTTAATTTATGCGGCGCATTTACTTTATAAATAGGCGCCTGGGATTTAAGGTACAAATAAATATCATTAATATCCTGATCGGTTAATTTTGAAAAAGAAGTGTAAGGAAAAACCGGATAGTATTTAGCGCCATTGGGCGATGTTCCTTGTCGGAGTGCTTTTAAAAACTGAGCCGATGTCCAATTTCCAATTCCAGTTTTTTTGTCTGGACTGATATTAGGAGTTCGAAAAATACCGAAAGGTGTCGAGATTTCAAATCCTCCGGCCAAAGGTTCAGATTCGTTTGCAGTATGGCAATCGATACAACTTGCCGCGCGAGCCAAATACTCACCATGGATAACTGCCTTCGTTTGTAATGCGGGTTCAGCTTCAGCGTAGACAATAGAAATTTTTAAAAATATGAAAATTATTTTAAGCATTTAAGGCGCCTTCATTTTAGAAAAATAATCAGAAAGATTCTTAATGTCTTCGTCCGTAAGCATCTTTGCAATGGGGCTCATCAAAGCATTGACTCGTGCGCCACTGCGAAACATTTTTAATTGCTCTGAAAGATATTCTGATTTTTGCGCGCGAAGATTGGGCCAATTGTCATTGGGACTAATTCCCTGGGCGCCATGACAGGCAGTGCATGTTGATGGCGGAGTTGCTGCAAAACCAAATTGAACAATGACAATCAGAATTCCTAAAATTAAAAATTTCAAGTCAACCTTCTTTCACAATGCCAATTGAAGAACGGCAAAAGTACTATCTTGTGCCCCTTGCGCAGCTCCATTTGCTTCAGAGGGGACAGTAGCGCGTGCCGTTTCTGTTCTTACTTGTATCATGGTATTGGGCCCGATCATCCAGCGAAATCCAATCCCTTGTCGATCGTAGATGTCAGAGGCATAATTCTGATCGGGTTGTAAAAAATCGTATTTGTAAATCAGAGTAAAAATTTCAGAAAGTTCCCAATCTAATTCTGCCAGCCAACCCAATGAATTTGCATGTCCAACAGCCGTTACATAATTGGGATCACTTGCGAAACCTCTGCCTAAATTCGAATTCCAATTCCAAGCTCGTGCATGTTCAACTTTAAAAGATACGGGGATTTTATTTTCCGTCCATCGCGCTAAAGAAAGGATCGAGTATAAGGCAACTGCTTTCGTTGAATCCGTTCGAGGTTCGTGGTCATGAAAACTTCCACTGACGCCGAAAAGAATCGCCCCCGGCATCCAGCGGAAGTTGATCAGCGCCCCTGAACGTTCTGCACCACCATTATTTAAGTTTTGTCCCGCGGAGTTTTCTCCACTGACCACGCCAAAATCATAATGCCATTTATCAGAGGGTGTTCCGGAAAGTAAAATTCCATTTTCAAAAGTATACCATTCAGTTGCGGTTTGAATATGAGTGTAGGTTCTGTGTTCATCAGTGATAATTCCAAACGGAGCGCGAAAGCGACCTACCAGAATTGATTCAAACCAATTTGAGTTTAATTTGTCAGAAAGTTTAAAAAGTGCATAGGTATCACGATAGGGTGCTGCTGAAAATCCAGCAATATTTTGTTCAATCACTAAGTGAATTTTTTTTTCGGCATCTAACGGCACGTGGCCGGCGATACTTCCCGACATAATTCCCATTCCCCCTTTGGATGAACTGGGTCGCTGGGGATTGTAAAACAGAGCGCGAAAATCAGCCGAAACATAGGGCTGAATTAATAAGGAATTAACTTTGTAGCCATGTGCCCCGAATAATTTCCCATCGACATTTCGAGGACCACCGCCCACAGGGCTAATATGGCAGGATGTGCACGAAATATTATTATAACGAACGGCATAGTCAGGATAGGCAAAGCCTTTGATAGATATAAACAAAATTACATATAAAAATAGAGAATTCATCGTGCGTGAACTATGGATCAAGGATCGAGCCGATTCAAATGCCAATTCTTGAAACCTGACAAATTAAACATGTGGATAGATAAATCTTCGAGTTTCGGCGCGGGTTTGCTAGTATTTCCGTCACAAAAATTTTACACCTAGCAATGCGCGATGCATCGAAACGCTGCGTATTTTTATTCTTCGTAAGTTTCGATAAATTCTATTTTAGTAATTTGATTTGAAAATTTTTAAGGGAGTAAAAATGGAGCATCAGCGCGGCGATTTTTCACGAGGATCACGAATTTTTTTTATGAGTATGATGGCGACCCTCATTGGTATTGCGGCAGCTCTTGTGGCAAAGGCACTTTTGCTTCTGATCGCTTTTTTTACAAATATTTTTTATTATGGCGAGTTTTCTTTGGCTCAAAGTTCTCCTTCTATGGATCACTGGGGACCTGCTTTCATTGCGGTTCCAGTGGTGGGCGGATTAATTATTGGATTAATGGCGCGCTTTGGTTCAGAGAAAATTCGTGGTCATGGTATTCCTGAAGCGCTTGAGGCTATCTTGTTTGGCAAAAGTATTATTTCAGCGAAAGTAGCAGTTCTTAAGCCGTTATCATCTGCCATTTCGATTGGATCTGGCGGACCATTCGGTGCTGAAGGACCCATCATTATGACTGGTGGTGCAGTGGGCTCGCTGTTCGCGCAGTTTCTTCATTTAACTTCTGCCGAAAGAAAAACGCTTTTAGTTGCTGGTGCAGCGGCTGGAATGTCGGCTGTATTTGCAACTCCGTTAGCTGCCGTATTTTTGGCTATTGAACTTTTACTATTTGAATGGAAACCAAGAAGCCTTATCCCGGTTGCCGTCGCTAGTTCTTGCGCGGCGCTGGTGCGAATGCATCTGCTGGGAACAGGTCCGATTTTTCCAATTCCTCAACACATTCCATTCAGTGATCTTGCTCTGGTTGCGGCAGCTGTTGTTGGTTTGACCACGGGTGCGTTTTCTACTGCCCTAAGTTACTCACTTTATAAACTTGAAGATCAATTTTTAAAACTTCCGATTCATTGGATGTGGTGGCCTGCTTTGGGCGGACTCGTTGTGGGAATTGGCGGCTATTTTCAACCTCGTGCTTTGGGTGTTGGCTACGACGTTATTGCAGATCTTTTAAATAATCACATAGCCATATCAGCACTGGTGACTTTATTTATTGTTAAAATTTTAATTTGGATTTTTGCTTTGGCATCTGGTACCTCGGGCGGTGTTTTAGCTCCACTTTTGATTTTTGGTTGTTCCATTGGCTCAATCGAAGCGATGTGGCTTCCTGGCAATTTGCCCAACGGAGTTTGGGCATTAATCGGAATGGGTGCAATTATGGGCGGCATGATGCGATCACCATTCACGGCAATTATTTTTTGTTTTGAACTTACAAGAGATACAGAAGTGCTGTTGCCTCTTCTGATTGCTTCGATAATTTCTTATGCCTTTACCGTATGGGCGATGAAGCGTTCAATTTTAACGGAAAAAGTAGCTCGTCGGGGTTTTGATATTTTTCGTGAATACGCGGTAGATCCTCTTGAACGATTTACAGTTAAAGACGTTTTTACTCCGTATGGAGTCGGTGTTGCAGAAGGATCGCTGAGTAAGTCTGCACCAAAAATATTTTTGGAAGATACGTGTCGTTGTGCTGCTGACCGAATGGCCAAGAATGACATTGCTCATTTGATTGTTGTTTCCCGTCACGATCAGACCGAATGTGGCGTGGTAACACTTGCAAATTTGCTAAAGGCACGGCGATTTCATTTTCAGGAAGAGTCAGATCGGGAAACAATGTTTCCTATAATAAAAAGCTAAAAATTTGGATCAAACAAGACTGTAAACCAGCCTTTTACTTAACTCAGAAAAATTACAATATTTGGTCTCTGGCCAATATCTAAATTACTCCATCAAATTCAATTTTAAAAAAAAGAAAAGCCGACTATAGAATAGTCGGCTTTGTGATTTTGAAAAAGATCTTTGGTTTAATGTCCCAGCTCGCTATCGGTTTGTATTTCTACGCCGCTGTCTGGGTTGACATTGCAATTTCGGGTGCAGACTACATGGGGTGGTGTTCCGCCAGCAGGAGGTAGGATCACAGGAGTGACCGATAAATTCGAGCAATAGTTGAGTGCATTTAGACCATTAAGTTGCGCAAGCGGGCGATAAATTCCCCCGTTTGCATCTTGGCGGGAGCACTCAAAGTTTCCATAACATGGATAAAGGGTGGAAGAAGTAAGAAACGACAGTCGCATCTGAAGATTTTGAGCAGGGCCGCTTGGAAATATTACTTGCGACGTGAGATTGTTGGAGGCGTTGTAAACGGTGCCTGTGAAAGATTGGACGGCGTAATCAGCAACTGTCCAAATATGGCCTGTGAAAATCATGGGCCGGTAAAAGTTTGCGAGCATGGCATCGCAAGCTTCCCGCGCTGATTGATAATTCTGAATTGAGTAGACCGGAATACCGTTCGTGTATGTGCCTGTTGATTGAACGGTGTAAACGTCACGATCCGCAAATGCTGTTGAGCCGATTGCGATAGCAAGTGTTAAAATTAATTTTTTCATGTTTATTCCCCCTGCGTTTGATCATTGCAACCCCGAGACCAACGCAAATCCATCTCGGCCTGAGTCGTTTTTTGATTCAAAGAGTTTGGGGTAAACATGGGGGCAACATCGGATCAGGGCGGAACGTTGATTTCGCAAGAAATGTAAAATAGATGTTCGATGATCGCGGTGGCCGTTAGCAAGTTACTGAAAGCACAGTGAACTTTGCCTTGCGAGTGCTTAAACATTTCTGAAAATTATGAAAATGTGAGTGAAGGTTCGTCGTCTCACAATGACACGTTAGGGTTTAGACTGCGGTAGGCATTCATGCGCAAAGACGCGTTAAACGAAAGCATTGTATTTTCGCAATGATGCTAAGTAGTGTGAGCCATTCATTTTCCTGAGGGGGACAATATGAGGGGTTCGATTACCTATTTACGGAAAATTGCAAAGAACGTTGTGCGCAGCTGCTTAATAAGTATGATTCCGCTAACTGCAGTAAATGTTTATGCGGATCGGTTCATTCAAATTCCTTACTTGAATGGATATGAGGAACACACCAAGCCCTATGTTGAACCCTATAAAATTTTTATATTTCATTTAAATCTGGATGCACAAGTGCAGGATTTTAAAACTATTTTGGAATTTCTTAATAAAAGCGAATCCAATCGGCGTTTGTATATTCCCAATTTTGTGTGCGTGGATTTCGCCCATGCATTGGTGGAAGAAGCCCACCAAAAAAGAATTTATGCAGAATATGTAGATGTTGCTTTTGACGAAGGTTGTGTTGGCCATGCCTTAGTCGCTTTCCCCACGACAGATCGTGGAATTGTATATGTGGATTTCACAGCTAGTGAAACAGAATATTTTAAAAAAATAGTTTTCCTTAAAGAAGATCGATTTTATTTATCTTTTTCACTTTCCAGCATCGACGCTAATTTTGCGAATACTTTGGTTGACTTTAAACACAGACAGTTTATCCGCGGCAGTTTTGAACAAAAAATTCGCGAAAAGTTTCAATATTTAAAATTAGGCGTTGATGAATATAATAAAATTCGAGCAAACCAGGAACTAGAGCTGCGTCGCAAGGAACTGGCAGCCCAAAATTATCAACTTGCCTTAGAAATCAAGGCCATGCAAAAGCAACTTGAGAAATTAGGCGGTCCCAATGAAATACCAAAAGGATTGGGAAGTGAATGCCAGGTAACCCGCAAGGTCTCATTTCCACAGCAGGATGTTTATAAACATTTTAAGACAGCAGTGAACACAAGGGAATATGCTGAAAACGCATGGGAAGCTTCGCGTAAAGCTTTTGAAACTATCTTCGGAAGAAAATAAAAAAGTTGTTATCAGAATAAACTGTCTCAATTTAAGATAAATCGCAGGGCATTCTCGTAAAAAGCCTTGAAAAGATTTAATATTAATTCTGGGGGAATCGGTGAATCTGAAGTTCAAAAAACATTGGATCGCATTGATTTCACCCTTGGCGCTTCTGCCTTTTTTTCAAAATTGTTCTAAGGGATTTTCAAGTAAAAATTTTTCGTATGGAAGTAGTGACTCGGCTTCGAGTTTAACAGGCATTAATAAAAGCACAGCAATATCGAAGGCAGTCTGTCCGATTGACCAGAGCACTCTTTACTTTTCTGCAGTTGAAACAAATGCTGTTGTAGGTTTTGCCTTGGGATCTAAACAAAGTCCATTTGATGTATCGACAGCAAGCAAATTCAACAGCGTTGTTTCGCAAGTCAGCGAAGGACCCAAGACACTTTTTTTTGGACCAGGAATTTATAATGTTTCTTATATGCCAGTTAAAAATGGCTGGCGAATATGTGGAAGTGGGCCGGACCAAACGACTTTTCGACTTCCTGATAATACGATGAATGCCAACACAAATCAGGTTGTGATTATTGCACATTGGGATTTTTTAGGTTTGCTGGATTCAGCTTCGGTTCAAGATTTAAAAATTGATGGTAATAAACAAAATCAAGCTTCTTATCAAAACAATTCCAGCAGTTATATTGGCGCGATCGCTCTATTCGCCAGAAATTCTCTGATTAGTAATGTGGAAGTAGTTAATACTTATACAAACTTTTCCTATATGCAGAATGGCGAAATCGCTTATGCAGAGGGTTTCCCAGTATCACTTTACACAAGTCAGGGAACTTTAGACCAACCGAGTGTTGCGGAAATAGCTTTTGTTAAAGTGATTAAACACGAAGGTTATGCAACCAGTATTAGCATTTTTGATCAAACTGGCTTTTGGGTTTCTGGCTCTATACATGATTGCGTGGTGGAAGGTTACGGAGACTATCGAAGTAGTTCGGGCTTTGGTTCTGGTGGGTGGTTGAATATGAAAATAGAGCGCAACATAACCCGCAATATTCCTTCTGGCATTGTTATTGACACGCATCTTTATAAAAATGTGCTTATCAAAGATAATATTTTCGAAGGGGTTTCTGATTTTGGAATTCTTGCGAATGGTGGATCTGATAATCAGTATGATCATATCAGTTATATTAATAATCGGATTTCGATTGTTTCCATTACGCCTGAATATGATCGAGGTGTTGCATTTAAATTCGATGCTTCCGCACATACAAATTTTTTAATTAAGGGAAATATTGTGACCAGTACCCGAACTCCTGGCCGTCGGAAGGCAATATTCATTCAGGCATCTAGGACAACTTCCGATTTGCAAACAGGAAGTATAGAATATAATCTTCTTTCCCCTGAAATGATTTTTGATCTTTGGCAAGCCCCTAATATATTTGAGCAGGGCAATAAAAATACCCACGGTCTTCCAATGTCTGCGCATCCTTAGGGTGTTTTTGGTTAGCGGGTGGAACTGATGGAACAAATCCTTTTGCCGATGGTTCTCGTTATTGGCCATAAAACAGCTTAACTACTTGTTTCGTTGCAGCGCTTTTCCCCTTAGTAAATTGATTCCACTGCCATCGAATTTTTCTAGCGATTCGTACTTTCAAAAATTTTATCGGCCGATTGCGCGATAAATCCTTGATACAGTTTTCCATCTTTGTCTGCGTAACGTCGGGCAAATTCGTAATAACAGGCGGGGACTGGGACTGTCTTATCTTCAAACTGCACATTGGTTTTTTCAGCCATAGTGGAACTTTGTTCTAGGTATT
Organism: Bdellovibrionales bacterium; assembly: GCA_038323665.1. Classification (GTDB taxonomy): domain Bacteria; phylum Bdellovibrionota; class Bdellovibrionia; order Bdellovibrionales; family Bdellovibrionaceae; genus JBBQHD01. The sequence goes on along the minus strand of JBBQHD010000031.1, from coordinate 6,151 downwards.
CGGCCGGTGTTCCTTTGACGATGCCACCCGATGCATTCAAGACGATTCCATTTTGCTGCAAATATTCATTCAGTGATTGCAAAGATGGAAAAGTTTTTAAAGCATTCACATTAATAGTAAAATGATTGGGCCGGAATCCATAGGCCGCAACCCAAGAGGCGTATTCACTTTCCCCAGACAAATTTTCATAATCTTGCGAAGTTAATTTCCAGGGTCTGCCTGAAGTAAAAAAATCATGGGTGATTTTAAAATCGGCCGGCAATTGTCTCAACAGCAGTGCAATGATTTTCTGCGTGGAGGCAGACATTTTTTCCACCAACAGTTCACTGATAAAAATTTTGGGTTGCTGAACATCTGGATGTTCAAAATGCTGGGCATAAAGTTTTTTTTCTTTGAATTCATATTCGCCGCTATATTTATAACCAAGGTCTAGAAAAGGCTTGGCCACGGCCTGCAATCCAATCGGGCCCTGATTGAAAGTTCGTAAGGCAATATGATCATTCAAAATTTTTTCGCCGCGTTTTTCAATCAGCTGATGGATTTTTGCTGCCATCGGATTAAAGGCTATATAATCGTCCCACATCTGTTGGAATAGTTTTTCTAACTTCATCCGATCATCATGGACAATTTTTTGAATCGCCGTCAATATGACTGTGATGAAAGTCGCCCTTGAAATCGAAAAATTAGCTCAGCAGTCCGGCAGAACGAGGGCAGCATGTACTAACACCAATTGGATTTTTCTGCGCGGCTGGGTGCGGGGCAAAAATCATTGGGGCGACTTTGAAGATTTTTTTAAAAAAACTTTCCCGCAATGTGAAATTACTTTTATGGATCTGCCAGGAAATGGCGAGCGCTATTTGGAAAAAACGCCCCTGCAGTTGCAACAAGTCGTCGAGGATTTTGAATCGCAGTTGTCCAAGAAAAAGACTTATTCTATTTTGGGGCATTCCTTAGGCGGTATGATTGCGCTGCAATGGTTGGAAACTTATCCCAAACGATTCGAATCCGCGGTGATTGTAAATTCCAGCAGCGCAAAAGTTTCTTCAGTTTTCAAAAGGCTGCGACCCAGCTCGCTTTTAAATTTATTTAATGTGGCCAAGGCAAAAACTTTGACTGAAAAAGAACAGGCCATTTATGGTTTGATTGCCAATAATTCTGAAAGGCGGCAACAGTGTTTGCCTGCCGTGATCGCAGCCAGTGAAAAAGGCAGCTCAACTTTAGGAAATGCTGCGCGTCAACTTGTGCTCGCAATGCGTTTAAAACTGCGCTTTGAATCTTCGGTTCCGCTGCTGTTTCTTTCATCCAAGGCAGATCGCCTTGTCTCTTATGAGTGCAGTCAGGATCTTGCAACCGCATATAAAGCGAATTTGCAGCTACATGATTGGGCGGGTCATGATTTGTTTATGGACGATCCTGAATGGGTTTGCGGCAAAATTAAATCCTTTCTTGATTAAAAAAAATCCCTTTCCTAGACTAGTTCTTAGTCGAGTTGGAGGGGGAAACCATTCGGGCTATTTTACTGCTGTTGCTGTGGGGATTCGCGTTCCCATTGCAGGCCATCGAGATTCAATCGCAAAACGTTTTTCGTTTTGAGGGACCAAAAAACAATCCAAGCGAAAATAAAACCATTTTTCGTTTGGACGGCATTTCCTATTTTTCGCAATTTCAAAATCGCCCTGATTTAAATCAAGAATCTGATATCTATATTAAATCCATCGGCACAAAAGAATTTCATTACGCTGATTTACATTGGGAACTTGGGGCTAATACTTTCGCACGCAGAACCCAAACTCAGCCCCTGTTGAACGAGCTGAATATTTCCCGAGGATTTAATTCCAAAAACATTTGGACCTTCGGCCGAGCTAAGAAATCATGGAGCGAGCTGGATTCCCGCTGGCAATTGGGTTTGTGGCAGCCACATCGAACCTTGGATGCATTAAAAATCGAAGATGAAGGCCTGACCGGTTTTTTTGTGGGAAATAAAACCGAAAATGTGGACGGGCTGATTTATCTAAGTCTATTTCATGTCCCCAATGTGGGTGCTGATATGCAAACGGAAAAATCACAATTGATCACAGAAACCAGATGGTTTACCCCGCCGCCGAAGGAAATTAAATTTGGGAACCAGAACAATGAAGTCCACTATGAAATTCAAAATCCTGAAATCAATAAAATATTTTTTCAACCAGCCTTGGCTGCTGATCTTGACTTGCACAACGACAACTTATTTTTAAAAACAAGTGCCGGTTGGAAACCTGTCAACGAGCTTATTTTGCAAAGACAAAATTATAAAAAAATAGATCAAGCCGTGGTGGATGTAAAAATTCGACCCTCGGTGACACACCATTTTATTTACTCTGTTGATGCGGGCCTTCAAGCTGAAAAAAGCCGATTCGTATTGTCTGGCCTGTGGGATCATCCAGTGCAAAGAAATCCTGAACCAGAATTTGTAACTCAAAAACTAGAGCCTCTTAGCATTGCAGCCCTGTCTTTTTCCAGCGAAATTCCAAGTCTATGGATCCAGCCTATTTTATATCAGTTGGAATATTTCAAAGCCTGGGGCGGGAAAATTCAGGACATCACTGCCAATGGCGAAAAAGATGATCTAACCTTGATTGACGAGCGCCTAAAATTTAAAGATGCCGCGCGATTTAGTTTAGAATCTTTGCTTTACAGGCGCGGTCCAAAATCATTGCGCGGTCGTTATGGATACCTATACGATTTTGGGCAAAAGGGATCCTTGCTCAGTTCAGAAATTTCTTATTTTCCCAAACGAGATTTAGCATTTTTAACGGGAGTCGAATTTATCGGCGTGGATGATGAAAGCAATCCTGGCAAAGGATTCTTTTATCAGTTCCGCGGGAATGATCGCATTTACGCAGGGGTAAGTTATGTTTTCTAGAATCAATTTATTTTTTCTTTCCGTTTTTGTTTTAGCTGCAGGCTGTGTCCCAAAAGTCGGAGAGGGCGGTGGCGATGCTAAGGAAACTCCTGCATTGGAAGCCACAGCCTGCTTGGGAACAATGATGAAAACCACCCAAGAATATGTCAAAGGAACTGCCGAAGAATTAGCAGTCGGACAAAGTTGGGATTGTATGACCTCGGCATTGGATAAATTTAGAAAATATGTGCGGGGCAATGACCGAAGTCAGTATTCTACCCAAGAACTAGTGAATTTTGTGGAACAAAATTTTGTTGAAAAAGATGTTTCTGGCAAACCGAAAATAAAAATCTCCGTTAATTTACAAAAAGAAGTAATGAAAATAAAACAAATTCTGGTCGGGGGGTCGGGCGATGCCCTGTCGTTCGCAGAAATTCAGAAATTGATCGAATCTTTTCAAGTTTTAAGGCGCCTTTCAATTGAAATGCGGCCCTATGGCGCTGTTTTATTTTTAACTTGGAAAGATGGCGACAATAAAAAAAATCTAGAACATGCCAATTTTTTTGAAACGAGTCTAAAAACTTGGGCAAAGGTCTTGCCTGAATTGGGAAGTGTTTTAGGCCAGTCAGATTTTTCCTATAAGTTTGAAGACTTAGTTGGACTGTTAAAAGAACTAGAAATTCTTTACGCACAAAAATGGGATTTCATTCCAGCGTATCAGAAATTAATTCCAATTCTGAAACAAGTAAAAACCACCCTTGTCGCTGGAAATGAAAATGAAATCAAGGGTCAAGAATGGGTAAAGATTGTTCGCCTAGGTGGGCAGACCTATTCGCAAGTGTTAAGATCATTTTATTTTCTCAGCAGTAAAACGACTTCGTCGCCCGAGGTTCGATCAGCTCAGTGGATTCAATCTTTCGAGGAAGGTTTGGATCTACTGGGGCAGCTTGTCGCAGACAAGCTCAATGCGCGGATTCAACTGACAGAACTGTCGCAAATTTTAAATACGGCCGCAAAAATTTGGCCTGGGTTTAAATATACAGAAAAATTTGGCCAAGAAGCTATGTTTTTAAAACAGGCCATACTGGGTGGGGATGAGACCTCGATTTCAGCTACCGATTTTGCAAATGCAAAAATAAAAGTAGCACGAATGAGATCCATTTTTCAAAAAGTGGGACCAATTAAGGAATTTTTAGAAAAAGATTTCAACAAAGACTTAAAATCAATTTCCGAATATGAAGTGGGAATGAGATTGGTGGCGGCAGGCTGCGAGGATTTGGGTCTGCTTTTCCAGGGTGAATATGATCTTAAAAAATTACCATATGTTTTAAAAGAAGCTTTGAATTGGGTATCCACCAGCGATTGGTCGGATAAAATTGATGAGTATTTTCCCTTAGTCTATAGTTTAAAAAATATTTCTTTGGGACAAAATAGCACCGTCGTTGGTTCAACGGATTGGGTGCCTTTGATGAAAAGTGTTTATCTGTGGGTTGATCTAGGGCTGTTCGGGTCCACCTTTCTTAAGGACTGGTCCTACAACGATGACGAAAATTTAGTTGTCTATCCGCCTTTAATTAAAAAGCTTTCCACTGTATTGAAAGAAGTTTTAGTGATTCGAAAAAATTCCGCCATCGCATTTTCGGAATTAAATGTCTTAATGGATCAACTTAGAAGTTCAGAAATCATTTCACAAAGATTTAAAAAATCAACTTTAGAAATTACTTTAAAAAGTGCATTAAGCCGATTCTTCTGGCCGATGGAACTGCGGCAAAAGGGGATTCGCCCAAAAGGGATCGAAGCACCCGGGATTGCTGAAATTGAAAAAGAATTATCGATGTATGTGGAAACAGAAATCAGTTTAAAAAACTTTTCATCCGGAACGCGCCGCTCGTTTTCAGAAATGCAAAGAGAAGCCCGTCGGATGAATCAAGCGGGCGGATTGTTGAAAGAACCGGGCAAAGAGTTTTCAGTGGTTTTTAATACCCCGGTTTCGATGACTTTGATCGATGGGCATATGGCAGTTTCCGCAGGCAATACATTGAAATACGGACGTGATGATTTGCGCTGGTATAATTTAATGCGTCTGTTGACACGATTTTTTACTAAATCTTATTCTAGTGTTGGTTATTTAAACGGTTTAACCCAGCCTGATGGTGATACAGCATTGGCAGAGCTAAGATATTTTTTCATCGATCTGGGTTTATTGGATCCAAAAAATACAAAATTCATTGAAAATCGTTTTCAAGAAGCCAATTTATATTTACCTCACTCAGACGGCAACAACGTGGCATCCTTCGGGGAAATCAACGATTTATTGATCACTGCAATTTCCGGCGCGGGCGTCGGAAAAAATATGAATGACCTTATCACAGGCCGTTGCGGCCGAGGGCCCAGTAAAAATCAAGATATCGATTTAACTTGTGCACAGGGCGTTTTGTGGAAAAATTTCGGAACTTTATTCCGTCCACTTGTTGATTTACAAAAGTTCAGACAAAACCACCCAGAAGATTTTGTTAAAGTATTTAACAATATTTTAAAGGCAAGTGGTGTAAAGCCCGGCACACAAAATACAGTTAAACCAATACAGTTTAATTTTGTTCCTTTTATTTCTCAATTTATGGAACTGATGGTGATCCGTTTCGATTTAAATCACGATGGATACATTGATACGGATGATGCACTAAAGGCCTATCCAGTCTTCGAAACACTTTTCAAAAAATTCGCCCAAAGCGCCATTGATAAGGGCCAATTGTCAGAAAAAGACTTACCGGCAGTCTTCACTTATTCCCTAAAATACGGACATCCCCCGCAGGGAATAGGCGATCTATTTCAGTGGCTAAGTTGGAAAAAGAAAAAACCCAGCGAGTGGGACGTAAAAGCCGACCGAGCCAGAGTAACCGAAATCCTAGCCCTAATAGCCGAAAAATCCGGAAAACCAGAACCAATAACAATAGAAAAAACCCCATAAGAATAAAAAACAAGAAAACCCAAAAGCAACAATCCACCCAATGCAAAAAATCAATGAAAAGCGTCGACAGATTAAGCTCTGTCTCGGTTAAGGCAGGGCCGCTATTTATAAGTTCTCTTTTTATTTAAATTTGCGCGGACCTGGTATTTTTCAAACCTCAGCGGGGCCTGGATGGCCCCCGACAGCCCGAGGACAAACAAAACCACCACAAAATGAAGAAGTGCAGGAGCTGCGAGGCAGGAAGCCGTGTTTGAAAAATACCAGGTCTGCGCAAATTTAAATAAAAAGAGAACTTATAAATA
>JBBQHD010000030.1:0-23704 GCA_038323665.1 Bdellovibrionales bacterium | reverse complement strand
GCGCCCTCCCTACCGGGCGGTTTTTGGAGGCACGAGCCGCGTCTGGAAAATTTAACTCCAACAAGCGCAAACTCAATCTTAAAAAATCATTTTGTAGGCAGAAAAAACGAAACAGATCTAGGAACGAAAAAGGCCGAGGTCCCATAACAGTCCCTCGGCCAGCCACATATCTTTATGAAATCAAGATGCAAATCAAGTTGCGATCAAAAGCTGAATGCGGCTCTTGAAGTAAATCCAAAGGCAAAGCCTGCCGTCAACCGCGAATCACCATCTTGATACGCTTGCCCAGGAAGCAAGAATCCGACTTCGTTGCTCCACTGAACATTTTTTCGTGGGCGATAAACAAGTTCAAAGTCGTATTCGTAACCTAAATCTTTTTGCAGATTATTGGATCCGGTCGAATTGGCCAGTAATTGAGCATAAGTCAAAGTCTGCACCACATCCATATTGTCTTTCCACTTGGTGGTCAGTTTCGGCGAAATATAGAAGGCGTTGCTGATCGCCTCGTCATCCAAAGAATTTCCAGCAGTCCTAGCTGTGTTTTTCAAATAATTGGTTCGGAAAAAATCTTTTTGTCCCAAGCGATGGTTGAACATCATCAAAGCAATGTCGTAGTTGCGATGAAAAGCAAAACCTTCGAAATCTTTGGTGTTGGGGTCGTCACCACTGGCTGCGCCCAAGCGCAATTTCCATAAATTTTTATCATCAGGTTTTCCAAATTCAAATTCACTGGCGATGCCATAACCATTAATGCGAATGGCTTCACCATTTGCGTTTTGCACGCCTAAATCACCGCTTTGAATCGCGGTTTCGATGCGGAAACGGAATTCATCCCAACTGCGTCCCAAAATAAAGCTGGTGGTCTTAACGGACAGTGCACCGCCGCCCGTTGCACCAGCACCACCAAATGTATCGGCGCCTGTTGGTAAATCATTGGCAGTGGAACTAGCTGCTGCTTTTCGTTCGTCGTAAAGAATTCCCAATAAAGAACCGGAATCTTTATTGTCGTATTGAAATAAAATCATTTGATCTTGAACGCTGTTGCCAACACTAAAATCTTGGTTGGACTGACGGCTGATGGCAGGAAAAACTTGAACGTTACCGATATAAAATTTGTAACCGATTAAATCAAAGACTGTGGACCAATGATCAAAAGGACCTTTGCCGTCATTGAAGGTAATCCCCAAACCAAAATTCAGTGGCATTCGACCCGCATAAAAAGTTCCGTATTCTTGTTGCGCCTGCAAATAAAGCTGACTGACAACTGCAGGAACGGGGTCTTTCCCACGACTTAAAGCATTGCTTTTCGCATTGCTGGCCGCCGGAGAAGAAAATCCCTGACCCCACATAGTTCCCAATTGCGATTGCTTGTAATCATCTTCTTGCGACGAAAAAAAATCCAATTTCGAACGAATTTCAATTCCATCCGAAGCGATTAATTTCGGATATAAGGACAACGAGTGCAAACCATAGGATTTGGAAGATGCCGGAGTTCCCAATGTTGGTCGATCAATCTGCATCCATTCCAAACGATACAAAGCTTCAAAATCTAAAACTGCTGCTTGCGCGAAATGCGACGCCAATAAACTTAAAACTAAAAACATTTTCTTCATTTTTTAATCCCTAAAATTTCAGTTTCGCGAACCAAAAATAATTCCTGTCCCGCGTATTTCAATTCGCTTGCTTCGAATCCAGAAAATAAAACTCGGTCCCCTATCTGAACATCCGTGCGGCGAACGAAACCTTTTTTATTTTGTTTACCACGTCCCACCGAAAGCACAACGCCTTCCTGATAGCTGGTTGCAACCTGCACGGTATCAGGAATAAACAGCCCGCCCGCGGTCTTTCGTGCTGCCTCAATTTTTTGGATCAATACGCGGTCTTCCAAAGGCGTAATAAAATCCTTCAGTCCACCAGCCGGTTTTTTCGAAAGGATATTTTTCTTAGCTACTAATTTAGAATTTTTTTTTACAGTAGATTTTTTTGCAGCTTTGTAAATGGGTTTTTTAGGCGCCACTTTTTTTTGCACAGATTTGGTTTTGGTAATTTTTTTCTTAGCTTTGGCCACGTTTTGCTCTCTCCTCTTTAAAATATTTGCCATACATCGTGTCCCATTCGGATGTGCCTTCGATGATGGTGCGTTTTAATGAACGCACTTTATCGCGGGCGTTCGTATCCATCTGTTCGAATTCTTTGACGAACTCGGTGATGGCCTTTTTCGTTGCGCGAAGTGCCTGATCATCGTCGGTAAAATCCGCAAAGTCATTTTCATAAACTTGGTCTGTCAATAAATGGGCCCAGTGACTTTGTCGATCTTCAGATAAAATCATAAAATCACCTTTTTTTCTTGAGCCAGCTTTTTGCGGATCATCTGCGACATTTTGTGACGGTCTAATCCGGTGCCATGTTCGCGTTCGATTTTATCCAGCATTTGCTGCACATCGCGCTCAAGTTCGCGTTCGTGATCCAGTTCCTTTTGGATCACAGATAAAATCATGTCGTAAATTTGCTTTTCTGGCACTTTTAGATGCACTTGAGTGTCGGCCTTCCAGCTTGCTAAAACTTTTTGCGCCAGCCACTCGATATGATCTTTTTGAAGTTTCACGAAAATGAACTCCTTGTTATAAAATCAGTTGGAAAATTCTCTACATTCCGCAATCATTTGGTCTTATGAGACGCCCATCTGTAAAGAAAATTTTAACTTTTTCCCTAATCCCACTAACGCTGATCATCATGAGTGTTGCCTATGCTTTTTGGGGCATTGGCAAAAGTGTTGATTTTCAAAGCGCGCAAAAACATTTCTTGCAGCTGACAGAAATTTATATTCCAGCTTTTCAGTTCAAAATCAAGGATGCCTTTGTCCGCGAAGACATCGAAAACAAATTTGCTAAAATTGGTTACCGCGCGCGACTGCCCCAGCAACCCCTATTATCCGGAGATTATTTATTCACTAATTTAAACGAATGCCAGCAGCGCGGCTGGGGGCAAGGGCTTGCGACAGATCAAATCAAAGACTGTCTATTGATCAAAAAGAAAGATTCCGAACAAATGATTGCGATTTTCAGCCAATCCGATTCGCCCAATCCTGAACAAAGTGGCGCGCAAATTATTTCCTTGGAAACACCGTCGCCAGGAAATTTGACGAGCAAATTAACTTTCGAAAAATTTCCTTTCGCGCAATACTTAGGCGCGGAACCTTTGCAGCAGGAATTCACTCCACTGTCGCAAATTCCTTCGCAGTGCCTAAAAGCAGCTGTGGCCATCGAAGACCGCGATTTCCTCGACCATAAGGGCGTCAGCGCGATGGGCATTGCCCGCGCCATTTGGAAAAACATTCGTTCTGGAAAAAAGGCCCAAGGCGGCAGCACTATCACCCAACAATTGGTGAAAAATGCTTTTTTAACTTCCGAACGAACTTACAAAAGAAAAATTCAAGAAATTCTTTTGGCCTTGGAACTGGAAACCAGCTGGGGCAAAGACCAAATCATCGAAACTTATTTGAATGTGATTTATATGGGGCAAAGTGGTTCGTTTCGCATTCATGGATTTGGTTCGGCCAGTCGTTATCTTTTGGGTCACGCATTAAACTCGGCAAGTTTAGCCGAGTGTGCCCTGCTGGCTGCGGTGATCAATAACCCTGGTGGACTGGTGCCCTGGAAGTATCCCGAAGCCGCCAGTAAAAGACGCGCTTTGGTTTTACAAAAAATGCGCGAATTGGAATGGATTTCGGCCGATGAATTTGCCGAGGCCAGCGTTGCGCCACTGCCCCTTCGATCTCAAGGAAGGGAAGCCCGCGAAACTGCGCCCTATTTTATTCAAGCAGTGACAGAAAAAATGAAAGAGCTCGATTTACCCTGGGAAGGCTCTAAAATCTGGATTTCCCTTTCAACCAGTCAACAGCAAATCGCGCAGGAAGCTTTTCAAAAAACTTTGGACGAACTGGAACTGCGAAAAAAACAAAATCTAGAGGGCGCATTTATTTTACTGAACAACACCAACGGCGAAGTGCAAGTGCTGATTGGTGGCAGAAATTTTCGCCGCACACAATTTAACCGAGTCGTTTCGGCAAAACGCCTGGTGGGCTCGGTGATGAAACCACTGGTTTACTTAAGTGGATTTATCAATGGAAATATCAAACCGGATGATCAAGTCATCGATGAACCTTTTACCTACAAATACGAAAATCAAACTTGGACACCAGAAAATTATGACCGCAAATACCACGGAACTTTGCCGGTGGTAAAAGCCTTGGAACAAAGTCTGAATATTCCCGCAGCAAAATTGGCAACCCAAATCGGAATTCCAAAAATCATCGAACTTGCGCACGCACTCGGAGTCAAAAGCGAAATGCCCGCCATTCCCGCCCTTAGCTTAGGCGCAACGGACTGGTCCCCCTGGGAAGTCGCCCAAGCCTATTCGACCTTGGCAAATTTAGGAGAAAAACGCAGCATCAGTGTGTTTCAAAAAGTTGAAACCGTGGATGGAAAAATTTGGGAAAACAATGCTCCCGCTGAACGAGTTGTGGATGCGAAAAAAACGGCGCAAATTGTGCAACTGATGAAATACGTTGTCGATCGCGGATCCGGGCAAATTGTGCGCAAAAAAGGTTTTACCGGAATCGCCGCAGGAAAAACGGGAACCACCAGCGATTTGAAAGACACTTGGTTCGCAGCATTTTCGCCGGAATGGACCGCCGTTGCCTGGGTGGGTCGCGATGATGGGAAATCCACAGGTTATACTGGGGCATCGGCCGCAGCACCACTGTGGGCAGAAATTATGACGAAACTAAAAAATATTTCTTCCGATCAAGATTTTATTTGGCCCGAAGGTTTGAAACAAAAAACTATTTCGGATCCCGGCAGCGATTTTGAATACAAAATTTTTACAGATTGATTTCCAAACCTTCGTGAGCGAAATCCCAAACTAAGCTTTGAATACCCGATTGCTGCATTTTTTTCTGCACATAATCGGCGGTTTGTTTTTTCAAATCAACCATGGATTCCAATCCTGCACCGGGATCGTGATGAGCAAACAAAACGTGTTTAATATTTTCTTGCAAGGCCAAATCAATTCCGATTTGCGAAGCGCTGTGTCCCCAATTTTGTTTCTCGGCCAGTTCGGGAACTGTGTATTGCGCATCAAAATACATTAAATCAGCATTTGTATACAGCGGCAGATCTTGGCCAAGTTCTTCGGCTGTTTGCCGAATCACTTCGCTGTCCACACAGTGAGCATAGGCCTTGCCACCGGTTTCGACTCGCAAACCCCAGCATGGGTCTGGATGGTCCAGCATATAGGGTGTTAAACTAAAATCTTCGACTGTGAATTTTTTCCGTGGTTCTAGTTTGTGAAAGAAAATCTTAGCGCGCAATTCCTCAAAGGCGATGGGAAAATAAGGGCGCTTAAAAACACCGCGGATTAATTCTTCTAGATTTTCCTGAACGGCATAATAATGAACCTCCATGCCTTTCATAAAATGCATGGCAAAAAATGGTAAGCCGATGACATGATCCCAGTGGAAATGGGTCATATAAATGTGAAATTTTCGGCGCTGTGGACGGACCGGCGACAGTAAGTCTTCGCTAAGACTGCGAATCCCGCTGCCTCCGTCGATGATCAACTGCGAACTAGTTGTTTGGATTTCTACACAAGTTGTCGCTGTTCCGTATCCACCCATGATTTGCACCGGTCGACTTTGTAAAAGCTGCATGGCCTTGTTGGGATCTCCACCACTTTCATGCAGTGCCTGCATCAGCTGTCTTTGAAAATGCGGGCCCCAGTCTTGCGGCATCGGAGCTGAAGGCAACGAGCCGCGAACCCCCCAGTATTTGATCTTCATTGCAGACATTCTTACATTAGCTCAAAAGACAGAATAAAGATCAATGTTGGTAGTTCTTATAGTCGGTAAAAAAATTTCTACTCGACGTTTGTTTGGGCTTTCACTGTGAAATTCTGTGTGCTATCACCTGGATATGAAATTTTCGATCCTAATTTTGTTTTTCTTAAATCCTTTCGCGCATGCACAAGTCCCCGCTGACCCGCAAAATTTACCGGAATTGAACTCTATAGATTCCTCGGTTCGAGCAGAAAAACGCAGACTTTATTTCGAAAATATTCAAAGTAAACTGACTCGATTGGAAAACGTGGTAAGAACTTTGACCATTGCAGACATTAACGTTGCCGGCAATATTCCCAAACACAATCCCAAAGCAGAATTGGAAAAAATCAAAGCGAATCTTGAACTGAACATTAGCAATTTCAACGCCTATATTTGGAAAGCACGCATCGGGGGCAGTGGCAGCGCAGCCCTAGCATTGTGGAAATTTGTTCGATTGATGCGAGCAAATTCCGGAGGCCAAGCTGCCTTTCGTGGAACGCTTTTTGGCTTAGGGGCTACTTTATCATGGTTCGGCTTTAGTTCTGCCAAAATTGCCAGCAGCGATATTGAACGCGCTGAAAAGTTGCTCGAGACCACGAATAAACTGATCGCCGAATGCAACAAATAGGTCCTTACTTCAGAATCGATTTGGCTTTAAATTTGTATGTAATCTTAGCAATATGATGGCGTATTTTTATCATGGGGCAAGACCCTATTTAACGCTTATGGTGGCACTTTTTGTCTCGGTTCAGGCCGTGGCGGCGCCTTCATTGTCAGTCTGTCAAAAACTTTACCAGGTCGAAGTCGCCAGCAATCCCTTTGCCGAAGCCGAAGCTTTCTTTTCTAAGGTTGATCAACATATGGTCAGTGTCGATGGCTTGCGCAGCTGGAGCGAAGGCAATTTACAGCGAAAATTTTTATCCACCAAAGATTGGCAAGAAGTTCAGGATATTTTAACTGCCGATCGATTGGCGGGAAAATCCCCCCGCGAAGCCGCAAAAAGAATCATCAAACTGACCACTCAACGCGAACCCAAATACCGAGTCTGGTTAAGTTTTGTAACCGGCATAAAGTATTTCTGGGCAAAATGGTTCAGCAAAAAAACATTCACCCCATCCGAGCAATGGGAAATGAAAGTCTTCGGTCCAAATTTCGCGCGCGAAGTGATGCAAGCAGAACTGATTAAATTCAATCCCGAAAAATTCAAAGAAGAACAAAATACACCCAGCTTCAGAAAAAGATGGCTGGGGGATTCGACTAATTTAAGCATCGAAAGTTTTTATTTGGCTGCCATCAGCTTGACTCAATTTATCCAAACCCGCGACATCCATACCGTTCAAAATAAATTCTTAGCCTTTTTGAAAATTGAAAATTATCAATTCATTCCCCAGACAGCCTCGGGTGTAGAAAAATATTTGGCCAAAATTGTAATATTTATGATTTTAAGTCGAGTTTTTACCCGACTGTTTAATGACCGTAAATACAGCAACCCCGAATTAAAATTAGAAATGGATCAATTCCTTGCAGGCCGAAAATCTGCAGAAGAAATTCAGGCTTTGAAACTTACTTTTTTTCTACAACACTTAGGGCAACTGCCGAAAGTCGTTTTAAATAGAACTTTGGCCACGCTGGTCTTTACCTTGTCAGTGCTGGACGGATTTATCGCCGGATATTTGCAGGACCAAGCCAACCACGACATCAACGACAATCTTCCAGAGCCCGTCCCCATGGATGACGTTAAGGACGTGGGCCCATGATGAGTAAAAAATGGAGAACCCGATATCTGCGCGCGCTGGGCGCGGCAGCCACAGCGTTCTTTTTGTTGCAATTAAACTTGGACGGGTTTGAGGCCTGGTTTTACGATATGCGTTTGCGGATCGCGCCCGCACCAGCCATTTCAGATATTATTGAATTGGTTACCATCAGCAATGAAACTTTAAAACACTTCCAGAAAACTCCGGGTTTTGCTGAACACACTACTTTTGTGGAACAACTTAAAAAGTCCAAACCCTTTGCCGTGGTTTACGATTTTCGTTTGCCTGAAATCAAAGGCGACCTGGGCGAACAAGAAGCTTTCGTTAAATCGGCATTGCAATTGCCGGAATTTTATTTTTTCACCGACGAATTAGGCCCGCAAAATGGAACGCCGAATTTAAAATTGTCTCCTCCATTTGATCAATTGCCCTTGTTTTCAGGATACAAAGTCAGCGACACCAAATATTTTGCCAAAGATGGCGTGACCCGACGATTTTTATTGGACTTTAAAGGCAATAAAAATTTGCATTGGTATTTTGCGCAAAGAATTCGCCCTGAAATTTCTGACATTGCAAATATTCGCGGGGTGTTTGAATTCTTGGGATCGCATCAGGCTTATATTCACTACCAAAAAGCCGGATCTTATCCCGTGACTTCGTTTGAAAATATTGTCGAAGGAAAATTTGATGCAAATCGTTTCCGCAATAAAATTATTTTTGTTGGACAAAATACCACGGCTTCGGAAAAAGATTATTCGCTGACCCCCCTTTCCAAAGATGCGCTGGCTATGATGTCGGTGGAAGTGCACGCCAATATTCTGGACACCTTACTGCGCAACGACAGTCCGCAAAGAATCCCGCCTTGGTTCGATGCGCTGATGATTTTTCTGTTGGCCTTTTATACTGTGCGAGTCGTTTTCACCAAAGGCCCTGCGCAGGGAATTTTGAATTTACTGATTGTGATTTTGTGTCTGTGGGCCTTTGCCATGGTTTTATTTTGGCCCTTCGGAGTCTGGATTGGCGTTGCCAAACCGATGCTGTCGATTTTCTTGTGTTACTATTTTTTCATTCCCTATCGTTTGATTTTAGAAAGTCGCAGAAATTGGGAAATGATGCAGAAAAACGAAATTTTAAGTCAGGTCGAAGAACTTAAAACCAATTTTATCTCGATGATGTCCCATGATTTAAAAACTCCGCTGGCGCGCATTCAGGGACTGACCGAAGTGATTCGCAGGGATCCGACGATTTTATCTTCCCAACAACAGGAAGCATTGGATTATATCCATCAGTCTAACGAAGATTTGCTGCGTTTTATCAATGCGATTTTACAGTATGGGCAAATCGAATCCAGAAATATTCAGCTGCACCGACAGGCCAAAGACATCAATGTCTTGATCAAAGAAATCACGACCAACCATAATTTTTTGGCAAAACTTAAACGCATCGAATTGACATCGGATTTAGAACCGCTGTTCCCCATTTCTGTGGATGCTGATCTAATGAAACAGGTTTTTTCTAATTTGCTGGAAAACGCCATCAAATACAGTCTGGAAGACACTCAAGTTTCCGTTCGCACCCGCGAAGACGCCAAATCGGTGACGATTCAGTTTATCGATCAAGGTGCCGGGATTTCGCCGGAAGAATTGCCCAATATCTTTATGAAATTTTTCCGCAGCCGCGAAGTCAAGACCTCGGCCATTAAGGGTTCGGGCCTGGGTTTGTATTTGGCCAGATATTTCGTTGAACTTCATGGCGGCACATTAACTGTGCAATCTGAATATGGCCAAGGCTCGATTTTTACGGTAAGTCTTCCTATGAATGAAGTAGAGGGACCAAATGCTTAGATTTCTTGTCGTTGACGACGATCCAGCCCTGCGCCTTTCCATCAAATCCACTTTGCTTTCCAATGTGAAAAATGGAATTGCCAAATATTCCGTCGAAGAAGCAACCGATGGGCAAGAAGCTGTGGATAAGTTCAAAGAATCCAAACCCTTTTTTGATGTGATTTTACTGGATGTCGATTTACCCAAATTAAAAGGTCTGCAAGTTTTAAAAGCCGTCAAAGAAATCGATCCCAGCGTCATTGTCTTAATGATGACAGCCTATGCGAATGTCGGCGACGCCGTTCAAGCCGTCAAAGATGGCGCTTACAATTACGTTTCAAAACCCGTTTCAGGTGATGATTTGCTCGAGATGATTGAAAAAGCATTGCGCGCACAAAATCTGATCAGCCGAATTGCCATCAGCAATCCTGTTATGGTGGAAAGTGGCCGCAGAATCATTGGCCACACCGATCAAATGCAAAAAGTCTTCAACATCATCCATAAATTGGCCAAGGTCGACACACCGGTTTTAATTCGCGGGGCTTCTGGAACAGGAAAAGAATTGGTCGCCCGCGCGATTCATTTTAATTCGGCCCGCAAAGACGAAAAGTTTGTTGCCATCAATTGCTCGGCCATTCCTGAAACACTTTTCGAATCCGAATTATTTGGCCACGAAAAAGGATCTTTTACCGGCGCACACGAACGCAAAATTGGAAAATTTCAATATGCCGAAGGTGGAACTTTATTCTTAGACGAAGTCGGCGATATGCCGCCCCAGATGCAGGTGAAACTGCTGCGCATTTTACAGGAAAAAACTTTTACCCCTGTTGGTTCGCTGCGGGAAATTCCCACCAATGTGCGGATTTTGGCTGCGACCAATCGCCCGCTGGAAGAAATGTTTAAGACTGGGGCTTTCCGCGAAGATTTATTTTATCGACTGAATGTCGTGCCGATATTTTTGCCCAGCCTTGCTGCGCGCAAAGATGATTTGGAAAAACTAATTACTATTTTTATTAAAAAATTTAATGAAGTTCATAAGAAACGCATGACCGGAATTTCGGCCGATGCACTGGCCTTATTAAAAAAATATGATTGGCCAGGAAATATTCGCGAACTGGAAAACGTGATCGAACATTCTTTTGTTTTGGAAAGTTCGCAAGTAATCACCTTGTCGTCCTTGCCAGAAAAACTTTTAGAACAATTTGGTATCGAATCCAGCGTGGAAACTTCGGATGCAGAATTCGAGCCAGCGGATTTAGAAACCGATGACGACGCAGATCAGCCAAGCGCGCTGGTTTCCGGCGGAACCTTTGATTTCAATTTGCAGAAAGAAGCTTTTGAAAAAGAATTTATTATTAAGGCTTTAAAAGCATTTAAGGGCCGCATCAACCAAACGGCGCTGCACGCCAATATTCCCAAGAAGACTCTTCTTCGCAAAATCGAAAAGTATGGTATCAATGCCAAAGATTATATGGAATAAAAAATGGCAATGAATCCGTTACCCCCACAGGCATATACGAAAGACACTTTGTTAAAAGCCTATCATTGGCTGCAAACACAGACTCCGTCGATCAAAGAAATGGCAACCACACCAGATGTGTTGGTCAGCTTATTTTTAAAAGCATCGCGCGATGGTGAATCCGCGCTGGAAAGACCCAGCATTCAGAATTTTAAAATGGAATTAAAAAATCTAGCCGGAATGATTGGCGATTTGGAAGAAAAAAAATCTCCGATGCAAATCGTTCAACCGCAGGCGCAGATGCACCAGCAGCAGCAGGTTACTTCGTCTACCCAAGTAAAAATTGAACACACCAAATTTGCACAGGCTCATAATTTGGATGCGCAGACCATGGAGTCCTTGCGGCATGCGCAGGAATTATTAAACCTCAGCAGCGAAGCCGAAGCTGAACGCGTTTTGATTCAGTTGGGGATTATGAAACTAAAAGCCATGCTGCAGGATTTTTAGATTCCGCCTGGAAAGTTCCACAGTTAAGGGATTTAAATTATAAATCCCTTAACTTGAACGGCAATTCGGACTAGAATTATGCTGAAAAAGGCCTATTTTTGTCTCCTGTAAAACATTTGGTCACTGTTCGAGAATGGCGATGATTTAGCTGTAACTTGGTTAAGGCATAATTTTAGCATTTAGAATTGGTTATGATCAGCTATCTTAGGAAATACCAAGCATTCGTGCCAATTATAGCGCTTCTATTCGCTTTGACTGCGCATTCTACTGCCTTTGCTGCACTATTTGATGACCTTGATTCTAGTCAAAATACGGCTGAAACTCGGGAAATTCGGGTTATTCAAGCCATTGATAAATTTGAAGTTCTTATGGACTATTTGGCGCATCGAAGCAGTCATTTCCAAAAACCTACCGATGCAGCCTCTTCGCTTCGGGTGATCGACGAACTATCCGAAATATTTCTTAAACTCAGCAGTTTAAGTGAAAATAAACTATTAATACAAAACAATCAAAATTATGAATTCGAACAGTTTTCCATAGTAAGTTTGAATTCTCAGCTATCGCAAGCGATAGCTGTTCTTCGAACGCAGGATTTACAAGGAAAAGTTGGGTCAAGCGTCATAGTTTCAGAAATAAAAATTTCGCATGCCTTCGGGAAATTCATAACTCATCTTTATAATCAAAATTCAATCGGAT
Organism: Bdellovibrionales bacterium; assembly: GCA_038323665.1. GTDB lineage: Bacteria > Bdellovibrionota > Bdellovibrionia > Bdellovibrionales > Bdellovibrionaceae > JBBQHD01. The sequence goes on along the minus strand of JBBQHD010000030.1, from coordinate 11,587 downwards.
TAATATTATGCGAGCGTGTAAATTGGATATCCTATTTTTTTTATGGGCTTTTCAAAAAATACAAAGGGGTTATGGATACGTCTGCCCTTAAAGAAATATCTTTATTAGTTTCAAAAAAATTTTCTATTCCATTTTTGTATGTTTTTGAGCAAGCCAAGATCGAGGTCACAAAAAATTCTGTTTATCACAAAGATCATGGAAGAATCTATAATGGCTCTTTCGCAGTAGATTTAATTTTAATGACATTAACAGCGAGATTTTTTGAAAAAGTGCAACCATTAGCCGCCCTGGCTTTCAATTCGAAGCTTGCGATTACACCTTCCCAAATTCAGTCAACTGGAATTGTGAATATGATTGAAGAAATTTTTTCCCAACAAAGTGGAGTGGCAAGTTTAATTAAGATGAATTTTTTAGAAATGATCGCAAATCCACAAATGGATTTAGTTTTACACGAAGCGAATCCTTCGTTGGATCCAAAAGAATTGATGAAATTTGATTGGGGCAAGACCAACGTTCGCGAGGGAATCGGCCAGGCTATTACATTAATCAGCAATTTGGGGCTTGGTTATTTCAGCGAATCCCATCTGATTTACGGAGCTGTAATCACAAAACACTCAGCCCTTACAGATTTCTTAGAACAAGTTCTGCGCAAAAAAATCGAAAGACTTTCAACCCAGGTTGAATCCGAAATGGTCCAAGTTACACGTCTAGACACAATGGTCAGTCTTAGCAAAAAAACTTTGGATCAAAAGCAACGAGCTACTTTAGTAAAAATAGGTTTAGAACTTATGGATGCCATGAACCCCGCTTCGATAAATGTTTTGAATGACATGAAGGAAATTATTAGTTTCTGGAATAATAACTATCCAGATTTATATGTTGGTCTAATGGATACTCGTGTTCCAGCATTGCTAAGCAAACTCGGAAAAATCGAGGACAGGATGCAGGCACGCGAAAAATCTGTGCTTACTAAGATTAGTCGCTGGTGGTCAGGCGAAGCACTTCCGCTTGAGGTAAGACCACTTGCGCTTTTGCCTTTTGCTGAAACCCATGGAGTTTGCCAATCATTGTTTAAGAACTAGCTGCCATGCTGCAGGATTTTTAATCATTGGACAGATCTTGAAATGAAATTTTTAGGACCCGAGTTAACAAGGAAGCTTGGGACCCTGCTGTTTGAATCGTAAGGCTTGCTTTAATTGCTTAATATCTTCTGCAAGCTTTTGCATATTAATTGGCCTTGGCCGAGGCACAGCGAAATAATCAACAAGTAAATTTTTCTTCCGATCCCATACTTTTACAAAAGATTGGCCTTTGAAAAAAAAAATCATCGCAGTCTTCGAAGTTCTCGATCACTAAATAATTCTTTTTAACTAAATCATAAGTGACATCCATAATTTTACTTCTGTCTGTAAAAATATGGGTTTTAATAATATTGAAATCCCTATCCATCTCGACCACCAGTGCAGTGCTGGATTCGGTTTTGATTTCGACTAAGTATTTTTGAAAAGCTTCTTCATCCGTCATTCCCTGCCTTATCGGCAGAATTTCCCGGCGACTTTTGTTTCATATTGAGACTGCTCAGCTCAGTGGACAGGTCAAATTTCATCCGACGAGATCGTTGCCGGCCGAATTTCGGAGCTAAAATTTTTTAAAGCTTATTCAATTTGATTTTAGGTCGTTCCAAAAATTGCAGAGCAAGCTGAATATGGAAAAAAGAGCACAAATTATCCGGGATTTTTTTGCAATCAAACCTTACATAGATCAAGCCAATAAACTTGCAAATGAAAAAACAGAGCTGCAGTTTGCCGCTAGGGTATCGAAGGAAGGCGGTTCGTTGGAACTCATTGCATTCACTTCTGCACATCCAAACGCAAGTTTTGTCTTACTTTGCAAGACCTCGAAAGATTATTGGATCCCCGCTGAAGAAACGGGTTTTTTCGATTTAAAAGAATACTGTGCCAAAGAATTAAACAGGATTACCCGCAAGAAAAATGAAAAAAATAAATTAGATATTAAATCCCTCGGGCCAATTCTAGCAAGGAAGCTTGGGACCCTGCTGATTGAAGATGATTCCTCGCTTTAACTGAGCAATATCCTGGGCAAGTCTTTGGGGATCTACTTTTCTCGAAGATCGAATGAACCTATACTCAATTATTGAGTTGGTTTTCCTGTCCCACTCTTTAAGAAAAGTTTTTCCATTAAAAAAAAACAGATCCGCCCCAATGAAATTTTCGACAATCAAAAAATACTTTTTTGCCAAAGCCAGTCCGGGGGTCACTCTTCCAATGTCTTGTCTATCTGTAAGAATGCTGGTCTTTGCGATATTTAGATCCCCGTCAAGTTCCACCACCAAGACTGTTCCCAGCTCTGTTTTGACTTCCGCTAGGTATTTAAGAAAAGCTTCTTCATCCGTCATACCTTGCCTTATCGGCAGATTTTTGCTGCTGCTTGTGTTTCATTTTGAGACTTCTTGTTGGCCGGATTCTTTTATGCGTTTGCCGTCCCCTATAAGTCTCCGCCTGTTGATTGCAGCGGCTGGGTTGAGTTTTCTTCCGTTATCCATGCGATCAGTGAAAGGGATTTTGCTTCTTTGCTGTAAGATGGAAATTTAAATTTTGATAGGAATGTTTTGGATTTTTTATCTGCCACTGCTGTTTGCTGTTCTGTATACAGTGCTACGAAGTTGTGTTTAAGCAGTTCTCCTTTGTTTTCGCCGGCGGCGACTTTGGTTTCGAAACCGTTACCCAGAAGGGCTATGTGGATTTGGTATTTGGATTTTGCATTGGATGCTGGAATGTATTCTGCTTTGATTTCATTTTTTGAATCCACGCTTAAATTTAATTCGCCTACATTTTTATTGGGCGCTTTGTTCAGATCACCTAACTTTGATCCAGCTTCTTGTCCATTCAGAACAAATTCCGGAGTATAAATGCGTTCGACTTTCCATGCCGCTGCGTATTCATTTTGTCTTGTTGTAAATCGATTATTGGAAAATCGATCGACCCAGCCCAATTGATTCCAATAATCGACATGAAAATTAACGGGAACGAATTTTTTCCAAAGATTTGGGTCGGATTTCAAAGCATAAAGCTGTTTTTCTGCTGGTGGGCAGCTGCTGCAACCTTCGCTGCTGAAAAGTTCCAGCAGCGCGACTTGATCGGGCCCGCTTTTAAATATTTTTTTTGCAGCGGCGCAGATTTGAAAAGATAAAATGACAAAAGTAAATAGGCCGATGGATTTTTTCATTGATGCTCCTGACTTGTCTTTCAATTACAAAGGCGATCCATTAAAAAGTACAGGAAGTTTAAATCGCCCTATTCTTCGGACGAGTTTACTGGCGACAGTGAATATATTCTTAATGGTGAAGTTCTTTTGACAATGATTTGCCAAATGTGCTTTCTGGTCAGCTATGAAAAAATATATCTGCCTAGTTTTAGCGTTTATTCCGTTTTCCGTTTTTGCAGCAAACGATAATACCTCGCCGTCCAGTGGCGAAGATCACATTTTATTTTTAGAAATTGTTTTCACACCGATCGACGCGGCAAAGGGCAAAATCCCGCTCGAACAATACCTGCGCGATTTGAATACAGTTGGCAATATTCTATTAGCACAAGTTCAGAACCAAAATATTTTCGGTCGGCAAACGCTTGATCGTGGAATCCTGAATCTACGCATTTTTCCCAAAGCCCACTCACGCACAGATACCCCAATAGCAGTTGTTGTTAATCCGAGTCTTTTGCATGCTGAAAAAGACCTTGGAAAAGTTTATCTACGAGTTCACATCTCTTTGGAGCGAGTTCCAGTCGACGAAGGTAAATTAGCTTTCATGACCTCGGCAGAAAATTATCGAAACGTCGATGCGATCTCGAAAGCCGTCCGCGAAATTCAGAACCTGGGGATATTCGACGCCCAACCAAGAGTCTCAGCACGAATTGGAAGAAAGGAACTTGTCCGTAGTGGACATTATCGCCAATTAAATTATTCAGCCACGACGGAATGGAATGCATGGAGTGAAGTGTTCGTGGGATCGCCCACGGGAAATTCCAATCTGATTAACCCGGAGCTTTTGCAAACTTTGAATGCAAAATTTAATAACGAATTAAAAATACCCACACAAGCTCTGATCTGCATGAAGCTTTACTAAGCTAAGCTGCATCCATATCGCCCCATTCGATTGAGTCTTCAAAAAATCGGTCTTTTTCAATGAGACCAATTTTTTCCACTTCGAAAATTTTATGTTCAAGATCCAGATAGCCTTTTATGCAGACAGATCGTCCTTCCACATTTTGCGCAAGCGACGTCAGCGCTGAATTCATACTAAGACAGAAGCACTGTGCTTCTGTCTCTAGCTGGAATCGATACCGATGCCCGTGAAAAATTTTATGACACGGCATCAACGTCCCAATAATTTCGACTTTAGTAAATTTTTGTTTGTCATATTTACCTCCAATCTATGGGTTACTTTTTTAGGCGATAATGGTCCACACAGCCGCAGGAATAAACACACAATCATTTAAGCTTTGTGCCCGCTTGTGCGCGGGCTTGGGTTTTTTCCATTCAGCGATATCAATCACGTTTTCTGTTTCGCCGTTTGGACCATTGGGCAAAATATTTTCTGGTAAAATGGTCATTTTCGATACGTTCAGAAGTCCTTTAACTTTGACCTGTTGCCAGGTGTATTCGGATAAAATATCCCGCCACTCGGAATCCGCAACGATTAAATACGAGACCCCACTGGGGCAAACAAGATTGTATTCTGATTTTTTTTCGCGGCTAAATATTTTTTTCCAGGGAATGACGACCCCTGATATCGTGACTGGAGTAGAAATAGTTTCGGATTTTTTTTGTTCTTTTTCGATCAATTTTTCAAGTGCTTGTGATTGTCTCATAAATTATCTCCTTTCGATTTTATGATGTTACTTGCTCTTTAAAAAAAATTGTTTTCTTTGTTTATTCAATCATATGTATTGGTCGCACCACCGCCTTTCTGAGTTGTAAATCTGGCTGCCGTAAATTTAATTCCCTTATCGACATTTTTTTATATTTCTTTAGCCCCTGACCGCGCATCTGCTTAAAATAATGTTAAAAATTAAGTTGCCTTTGATTCAAAATGGAATTTATTTTTCCGTCGTCAAGTCCTGTCTAATTTTAAAACGTCTCATTTTAAAAAATCTAAAGTTCAAATATTTTTTTCCGATATTTTATTTGTTTTTATTTTAATAAGGAAGGGAGGGTCTTATGAGTCCGAAAAATCAAAAACATAGCCCTGATTATTCCACAAATCCGGGGGAGGATTTCTTACAAGATTATTTGGTTGAACTTGAACACCAGCTGAAAGCATTGTGGACCGAGCATATTAATTGTGTGGAAAAAAATGGCTATGATGAAAAAGCCAAAATGCTGTGGGATCAATACTTTCGCCTATACCGCAACTACAGAAACAATAAAAATTGGCGAAAAGTTATTACCAATAGTTAGGACAGGATTTTTGCAGCAACATCGACTTCCGATCGATGTCGCGGATTGTTAGATCAGCGAACCGGAATATAGGTTTTCGAACCTTTTTTGAAAATCAAATCCAAACATCGTCCATTGAATTGAAATGGCAAGTCCGCGGCTTCTAGTAAAACCCGGCAGGTCGACGTGGTTTTTCCGATCGGTTTTAAATCCACTACGTTGTCTAAAATTCTGACCATATTTTTTCTGGGTAAACTTGCATATCTGACATCGGCTTTTACAACGACCGGGACACCGTCCGCTGGAAAACAAGTCGAGGTAACTGTTAAAATTTCTGTTTTGAAATCCAGAATATCGATGACTTTCACCTTGCCAACTTGAGTGTCGCGGCGCCAGCTGCCAATCACAGACGATGGCTGCAGCCCCGGCTGGGAACACACTGCTTTATCAGTCACATCTTGCTCGGCCGCCTGATTGGGATCTGCTGCCGAAGACTTTTTATCACCGCCTGGCCCGCAAGAAGACAACAAAACAGCCAAGCTGCTTAGAATTATAAGAACTTTTGCTTTCATCATATTCCCTTTCCTAAACATTCCATGTAAGGTCAAAATCAAATGCGCGATTACAAAGACACCATCCAACTACCGAAGACCGATTTTCCAATGAAGGGCAACTTAGCACAAAAAGAGCCCGAACTTATAGAATTTTGGAAGAAACAAAAAATTTACACCAAGGTTCAGGAAAAAAATAAGGCCAATAAGAATTTTACCCTGCCCGATGGCCCCCCCTATGCCAATGGCAGCATTCATATGGGCCATGCTTTAAATAAAATTTTAAAAGATATGACTTTTAAATATCAAAACTTACGCGGCCGCAGCGCAGCCTTTATTCCTGGTTGGGACTGTCACGGTCTGCCGATTGAGCACAAAGTTTTGAAAGATCAGATTAAAAAAACAGAAGTCATTACAGATTTAGAAATTTTGAAAAAATGCCGTGCCGAAGCCAGCAAGTGGATTGAAACCCAACGCGATCAGTTTATGCGATTAGGGGTCATGGCCGACTGGGATCGTCCTTGGCGCACCATGGACAAGGAATACGAAGCAGAACAGATCCGAATTTTTGCCCAACTTTTTGCCAAAGATTTGATTTACCAAGGTGAAAAACCAGTTTACTGGAATTGGACTTTGCAAACGGCACTGGCCGATGCCGAAGTGGAATACTTGCCGCACAAAAGTCCTTCGATCTATGTGCAATTTCCGATTGTCGATGAGAAATTTTTAAACTTACTGGGCGTAAAAGAAAATGTTTCCGCCGTGATTTGGACCACCACCCCCTGGACCCTTCCCGCCAATGTGGCCATCAGTGTGCATCCTGAATTTAAATACGGTTTGTTTAAAACCGAGGGCCGCTATTTAGTGGTCGCAGAATCCTTGCGCGGATTATTTGAAAAAGAACCCGGCCTAACTTTGGAATTGAAAAAATCTTTTACCGGCGATCAATTTGAAAATCTGCACGCCCAACATCCATTTTTAGATCGCACATCCCTGATGGTTCTGGGAACCCATGTGACTCAAGATGCTGGAACCGGCCTTGTGCACACAGCCCCAGGCCACGGAGCAGACGATTTCAAAGTTGGTGCGAAATACAATTTACCGGTCCTGTGCCCCGTCGATAATTTTGGCAAATACAATGATGATCTGGATGAAAAAATCAAAGATCTGCGCGGAATTAATATTTTCAAAGCCAATCCGATGATCATTGAAATTTTGAAATCAAAAAATTTATTGCTGGCTGAAAAACCCATCGAACACAGCTATCCACATTGTTGGCGTTCGAAAACTCCTTTAATTTTCCGCACGACCCCGCAGTGGTTTTTAGGTTTGGATTTGGACAACAGCCATTTGCGCGATAAAATTTTGGCTGCATTTCCAGAAATTTCATTTTTTCCTGATTGGGGTCAAGCTCGGTTGCGCGCTATGATCGAAGGCCGTCCTGACTGGTGTCTAAGTCGCCAACGCATTTGGGGTGTGCCCATTCCCATTTTGATTTGCAAAAAAACCAGCAAACGCTTTGCCGATTTAAAAGTCATGAACCGCATCGCAGATTTTGTCGCCGAGGGCGGCGTCGAAGCATATTGGAATACTTCACCCGATCGATTTGTCGAAGGAATATCTTTGCCCCAAGGCATTGGCGAAGAAGGATTTGTTCACGGCAAAGATATTTTGGATGTTTGGTTTGATTCCGGTGTTTGCCATTCTGCTTTGCAGAAAACACGTCCCGAAATTCACTATCCCGCTGATTTATATTTAGAAGGCAGTGATCAACACCGCGGTTGGTTTAATACCTCGCTGATTTCTGGATTTGCTTTGAAAAATCAAACTCCTTTCAAAGCACTGTTAACCCATGGATTTGTAAATGATCCACAGGGCCGCAAAATGAGCAAATCCTTGGGCAATGTTGTCGATCCGATTGATGTCGCACAAAAATCGGGCGCAGAAATTGTCAGACTGTGGGCTGCTTCGGTGGATTACGGTCAAGATGTTCCCTGCGGACAAAGTGAATTTACTCGCGTCACCGAAACTTATCGAAAATTCCGAAATACTTTGCGTTATATGTTGGGTTGCTTAGCCGATTTCGATCCGCAAACACAAATTGTCGAAGTTTCCAAACGAACCTCGGTGGACCAATGGGCCTTGCACGAGACCAAAGTTTTAAGCGATAAAATTATAAATTCTTACGACCGCTTTGAATTTCACCAAGTGTATCAGTCGTTGAATCAATTTTTTACGGTAACTTTGTCGGCCACTTATTTGGATATTTTGAAAGACCGTCTTTACACCTGGAAATCAGATGGCCTGCCACGAAAATCCAGTCAGTCGACTTTCTATGATATTTTAAATTGCTTACTGCCTTTGATGACCCCGATCTGTTCATTTTTGGCCGAAGAAACTTATGCGTTTTTGCCGGGAAAAAAATTGGAAAGTATTTTGCTTGCCGAAATCCGCACGGATTTGGAAAAATGGGAAAATCCTAAAATTGCCGCCGTATTTGCGGAACTGTTAAAAGTGCGCACTGATGTGCAAAAATCTTTGGAAGAACTGCGTGCTCAGAAAGTAATCGGATCAAGTCTTGAAGCCATTGCCAAAATCACGGCGGATGCATTGACCTACGAGACCCTTGCCGCATACCCAGATTTGCGCGAATTATTGATTATTTCGGACTTTCAACTAAAAAAAGGGCCTTATACGGTCGAGGTTGAAAAAGCCCCCGGTGAAAAATGCGTGCGCTGCTGGGTTTTTTCCCCCAAAATAAGTCATGACCCCAAACATCCTGATGTATGTCCAAAATGCGTGGAGGCCTTGACGTGATCCAGAAAAAATATTTATGGCTGCTGGGAATCAGCGGAACTTGGATTGTTTTTGATCAGTGGTCAAAAATGTTTATTCATACTCATTTCCAATTGGGCGAATCGATCTCTGTGATCAAAGATTATTTTAATATTACCTATGTGCGAAATTTGGGCGCGGCCTTTGGTTTTCTGCGTGATTCCCACCCCACATTTCGAGAAATATTTTTCCTTGCAATGCCGCCCTTTGCATTGATGGTGATCTTAGGACTGTTCCGCAGCGTCAAGGGCAATGACCGAATGCAAATTTTCGCATTGTCTTCCATCTTTGGCGGGGCGATTGGAAATTATATCGATCGACTGCGTTTTCGTTACGTTATCGATTTTTTAGATTTTCATTATCAAAATACCTGGAGCTATCCAGCCTTTAATGTCGCCGATTCCGCCATCGTCATCGGAGTCTGTCTGTTGGTTCTAATGATGCTGAAAGAGAAAAAAACCGTCACTGCCCGTAGACCTAAAAGAGTTTAATTAAAAAGCCGTGCGCACATAAGACCTTGCTGTTCCCCAGCTGGCTGCCGACCAACACGATGTATTGCTGCCACATTCGGTTGCGAGTCCTGACGTAATTTAGATGGAAATAAGTTCGGAAGTAATTTCACTGCAAATCCCGCAAGGCTTGTGGGAATTCCAAAAACAGTTTTTTCTGCGTCTTGTCTGCTTGCAATAGATCGACTTAAAAAACGTCGAGTCCGTTCGGTTTCAACCATAATCAAATTTGTTACATTTCCCGACGTGTCTGTAGAATGCGCAAAAGCAATTTCGACCGAATTCCCACCAACAGAACCCTGAAAATAAGGGATTTCATAAGTGGCAATTTGGACGGGATCATTAAATCCTAGCCGTTTTGTGCCTGCCGAAACCCGCAAACCCAATTTTACATTAAACGAAGCAAATGGAATCATGCCGATCATTGCGCTTTTAAACACGTCAGTATCTAAAAAAGTTTCCGTCACAAACATCTGCGTTCGACGATTATAGGTAAAGGACAAATTAACCATGACAGTGCGATACAGGCCGCTTTTTCGCAAAAAGGCGCCGCCGCCAACCCCCAACCCAATAACGCCGCCAACCTCCGGTTGATCGGCCACGACCAAAGCATTTTCCCAAAGACTTAGGTCAAATCTTTTCAGCTGTTCGTAACTTCTTTGTTCCGACAATGAACTTAACGAAACAGTAGTAAATTCGGTTTTATTTTTTTTGAAAACTTGGCGCAGTTGCAAACCCGCTATTTGGATTTTTGATTTTAACCAACTTAAAGTGACTCCTAAAAAACTGGGAACTTCGGAAATACCTCTGGACATAAATTTTAATAATATTTCGCGAGTCTCTAAAAATCTTTCTTGTTGTTCCAGGCTTAATTTATTAAATTTTTCTTGTTTACTTTTAATTTCAGGATCATCACTGGCTTCGGGTGGGTCTAATAAAAAGTCGTGATTCCACTTATTGGCAATGCGCAATGTCGGCAAAAAAGTACTGTTTCTGTATTCAGGATAAATTTGCACCGAACTTGCTGCAGGTAATGCAACGCGAATAAATTTTTTCAAATAATTGTCGACACTTTCTTGGCCAGAACTAACGGCTGCGGCGCTGGATCCGAAATTGATTTGCATTTCATCATCTGCATGCACGTCCAATGTTTGAAGAAATGCGAGCAAACAAATACTTATGGCAGCTAAAAATTGAAATTGTTTTACAGCCTTCATATCGATGTCCTCCGAATACATTGCTTAAGCATTTGTTAAGCCAATTTTATGCAGGGGTTCATCTGCGCTATTTTTGCTATAAGCCTTGAAGTTTCGTTTAAGCCTAACTACAAGATCAGTGGGGAATTGCATATATATGTAAAAAAGGGGGGTTCATGGGACCAAAATTGTCAGGGATAGTCCTATCGTTGGTGATATTTTCACAGTCATTCGCAGATAATTTACCATTCAAAATTTATTCGCGACCAAATAAACCTTGGGCAAGCACACCTGAATCTTCTGACAACGGCAGTTTTGTGGAGCCAAGTCTTCCGGGATTTCCACCTTTGTTACCAGGACCTGCAAAACCAATAAGCCCCGTGATAAGTCCCACAATACCAACTGTTCCCATTAACTCTGAGGGCAGACCCGTGCTTTCCATTGCACAAGTTGATGCTGAATACGCTTGTCCTTTTTTCGAAAATAAAAGTTATCAACCTTTGATTAAATCCATCGATGCAATGACGGCTGTTGTGAATACTTCGCCTGCATGCAAAGGCGATGCATCTGCTTCGACGATTGAAAACAGCAATAAAATTATTTCTGCGGCCTTCACCGCATTGCTGCCCTTGGTGCAAAATCCCGGGGATGCCAGCATCAATGCCGGAATGATTGAAACCAATGCTTTGTCTGCGCTAGGTGGTCTGAACCAAATCAGCAGCATTTTTTCCAACAATGCATTTATGAGCTCAAAATGCGGCCAAAGTTTAATGAGCACTGGAAGTGTTTTGTCTTCCCTGGCTGATGTCATTACCTCATTAGCGCCCTATGCATTGCTGGCAGCCTCGGTAAGTCCAACCATGAGTGTGACGACTAAAATCGCTTTGTCCGTTGGTGCGGCTTCTGGAATCACACTTAGTTCAATCACCAAAATGGTTGAACATGGATCCGTGGATATGTCCAGACCCGATCAACGAATTGCATTGCTGAAAAATACCTGCGCCTATGTAAAAATTGCGACCAAAGTTAAATTTTTATT
>JBBQHD010000029.1:0-24205 GCA_038323665.1 Bdellovibrionales bacterium | reverse complement strand
ATCTCCTGTTATAGAAATTGCTCGACAAAATATCGACAAGATAAGAGCAGATCCATCTGAATACGATCCAAGTGTGCTTCCCCAGTTAATTCAAAATCTAAAATTATGGATTCAGATTGCTAACAAAAATCCCAATCCAATTAAATGGATAAAATGGGCCTTTGAACCCGAACGCCAAAGTAGCATTAGTGAAGATATAAAGCTGCAATATAAGGGTTATTTTGAGGACGAATACGAAAATTTATAATCCAGCTGATCCGCAATCACTGAGTCCGCTCCTCGCTCAAAACCAAACCAAATAAAATCCCCAACGCAATCAGCGAGCTGCCGCCGTAACTTAAGAAAGGCATCGTCAAACCCTTGGTCGGCAGCATCCCCAAAACCACGCCGACATTGATAAAGACGCTTAGTCCAAACATCAAAGCAAAACCGGTTAACATCAGGCGAGTCATTTCTGCGCGTGCGGCCATGGCGATCTGAAAAAGTTTGTAAACAATAAATCCGTATAAAACCAACAGGGCAACCAAGCCAATAAAACCAAATTCCTCTCCGAAAACTGCCAAGGTAAAATCGGTATGGGCTTCGGGAAGAAAAAATAATTTCCCCTGCCCCTGGCCAACGCCCGATCCAGTGATGCCGCCATTGTAAAAGCTAAGCAAACTTTGAATCATTTGAAAACCCTGTTTGGCAGGATCGGACCAGGGATCTAAAAATGCCAGAATGCGCGCCCGACGATATTCTTGTTTCATCATCATCCAGTAACCAATCGGAGCCATGATCGTGCCTGCCAAAACAAACCAGCGCAGTTTAAGTTCCGCGACAAATAAAATACCCATAGCAACCACGACCAACAAAACAAAAGAACCAAAATCCGGTTGCTTCGATAATAAGATTAAGGGCAATACCGTCCAAAGCAACAGCGCCAACTGCAACCAGATAGAATCTTTTTGTTTTCTTAATCTTAAAACCACCGAAGAAAAAAATATTGGAAAAGCAACCTTCATTATTTCCGAAGGTTCAAAATGAAAACCCATGGGCATCATCAACCAACGTCTGGCCCCGCCTGCAGAAAAGCTTAATGAAGGAATAAAAGTCGCGATCAGGAAGACACAGTTTAATCCCCACAGCGCCCATGCCATTTTTTCAAAATAGCGAATCGGAATTTGACTGCAGACAATCATCAGCAAAACAGCAACGCCGACAAAAAACATTTGTCGGTTAAAAAAATACAACCCGTTGCCATAGGCCTCGGTCGCAAAAATAAAGCTGGAACTATAAACTTGAACTAAACCCAAGCCAAACAAAGCAAGCACCGCTAATAAAAGATGCGAAGATAGTATCTTCAAATGGCACCTCTTTTCAAAAAGACTATTCTAAAATATCATCGTTAGCATTGGCTGCAGGTTTTGCAGCGGGCTTGGCGGTGGATTTTGCAGCAGGTTTTGCCTTCGCTGGTAAATTTGAAACGGGCGCTGGGGCTTGGGCTGCGGGTTTTACCTCAGCTGCTTCGATTGCTTTTTCTTCTGTCGGGGCTTTTACTTCCGCAGCAGGCTTAGCCTCCACTGGTTTAGCCTCAACAGGCTTTGCTTTTGCAACTTCAGGTTTTGCATCTAGTGCTTTTCTCTCGGCAGACATTGCGCAACAGTAAATCATTCCATTTACATCAGAGCTGCTTTTGTACTGAGAAATTGTAAATGATTTTACTGCATCACATTTTTTCGCCATTTGTAGATTAAGTTCAACTTCGACGTCTTTGTGATCATCGCCGTTAACGAAGTCACAAAACATTCCGGATTCCTTCGAAACTTTGGTGCGCATTTCTTGACGAAGTTTCATGCCATTACTGCACGCGCCCAAAAAACCTGTGGTGATTAAAAGCAAAGAAATCTTCCTGAAACTTATCACAAATCCCCCTCATGGAAATTTTAGTTCGTGCTAGTTAAATTTGCGCACGATCTCTTTAAAATAATCGCCTCTCTCTTCAAAGCTGTCAAACATGTCAAAGCTGGGGCATCCAGGTGAAAGCAAAACCGTGTCGCCGATTCTCGACTTTTGGTAAGCAATCAAGACGGCTTCTTCAAATGTTCCGATTAAAAAAGTCTCGCTGAAATCGCCCAGATCACGGTTGATGCGTTCTTTGGCTTCCCCGACCAGGATCAAAGTCTTAACTTTTCTTTTCACCATATTGCGAACTGGTTCAAAGTTCAGATTTGCTTCTTTCCCGCCCATGATCAAAATAATATTTTCATCAAAGGTATCCAGACAGCGCATTACTGCATGCACATTGGTGGCTTTGGAATCGTTGTAAAACATCACACCACCAACTTTGCGAACATATTCAATTCGATGAGGTAAATTTCCGAATCTTTCGATCTCGGATTGAATCGCAGCGTGTTTAGCTCCGTATTCGCGCGCAGTTAAAATTGCTGCCATAATATTTTCGATATTGTGACGGCCCTTCATTTTAACATTCTTAATAGAATAAGTTTCGATATCTGGACCGGTGCGCACGCGAATCTCGTCGCCGCTTTGCACAGCTCCACCGATATTCATAATTTGCGGTTCCAATGCTTGCTTGCGCGAGAAATAAAAAATTCTTCCGCGTTGAACACCTGGATCGCGTGCAAGTTCAACCACTGCATTGTCGTCGGCATTTAAAATCGAAGTTGTCGCCTGATTGGTATTGCGGAAAACTTTTCTTTTCGCATTCACATAATCTTCCATCGAACGATAACGATCCAAATGATTTTCAGCTAAATTCGTAAACACAATATTTTGCGGAGTAAATGTCTCGCAATGTTCCAGCATAAAGGCTGAAACTTCTGCCAAGACCACATCGGATTTTTCGGGCTCGCGCAAATAATCGGTCATGGGTTTGTCGTTCGATCCACCCACCCAGGCTTTGACACCCGAAGCTTTTAAAAAAGCTTCGGCCAATTTCGCTACGGAAGTTTTTCCATTGGATCCGGTAATGGCCACGATTGGTTGTTTAATAAAACCCACGGCAAATTCAAATTCGCCTGTGATGCGAATTCCCTGACTGCGGGCATAGTCAAAAATTTTCAAATGCGGCGGAATTCCCGGAGACAAAATCACCAGATCTTGTTGCAGAAAAGTTTTCGGGCTGTGATTTCCCAATTCAAATTTAACCGGCAATCCTTCAATCAATTCCAGCTGACTGGAAAGTTCAGGTTTGGATTTATGATCGGTGATGGTGACCTGAGCACCTTGCTTAGTTAAGAAATGCGCCAGCGAAACGCCGGTTTTACCAAGGCCAACAATAAGAATTCGTTTATCACGAAGCTCTTCCACATTTTGATACATTCAATTACCTCAGTTTCAGTGAAGCTAGACATAATACTGCTAGCAAAATAGATACAATCCAAAAGCGCACAATAATCTTTGTTTCTGTTAATCCTTTTAATTCAAAGTGATGATGAATCGGTGCCATTTTAAAAATTCGTTTTCCCGTCATTTTAAAAGAAATCACCTGAGTAATCACACTTAAGGCTTCTACCACAAAAACGCCGCCCAAAACCACCATCAGCAGCTCATTTCGTGTGATCACCGCCATAATTCCCAAAAATCCCCCCAAAGACAGGGACCCAACATCGCCCATAAACACCTGGGCCGGATAGGCATTGAACCACAAAAATCCCAAACCCGCCGCCACCAAAGCCGCCGTCAGCGGAGTCAGCTCGCCGGCCCCATAAACATGGGGAATCTGCAGGTAATTTGCAATCGAGGAATGACCCGCCACATAGGCAAATAATCCCAAAGTCGCTGCCGAAATCATCACCGGAAAAATCGCCAACCCATCCAAACCGTCGGTTAAATTCACCGCATTGGCAGTGCCGACAATCACAAACGAGGCAAAGGCCACATAACCCCAACCCAAATTAAATGACAGTGCCTTGATAAATGGAACTGTCACAATCGTAGTAATATGCCCGGCATAAATTAAATGCCAAATAACGCCAGCCGAAATGGTAAATTCCAAAAGTAATCGCAGTTTTCCAGGAAAGCCTTTGGAATTTTTTTTGCTTACTTTCAAATAATCATCGATATAGCCAATTCCGCCGAAACTGACCGTGATAAAAATCACCGCCCACACAAGGGGATTGGCGGTATCGATCCACAAAAAACAAGTCGTCAGTAGGCTTAACAGAATCAAGCCCCCACCCATCGTCGGAGTCCCCGCTTTTTTCAAATGAGCCTGCGGGCCGTCGTCGCGAATCGTTTGTCCATAATGTTTTTGTTTCAGTCTTTCGATAAAATAAGGCCCGACAATCAGGCAAACTGAAAAAGAAGTTAAAAACGCCAAAAAGGTGCGAAACGTAATGTAACGAAAAACATTCAGCGGAGAAAAATCACCTGATAGATGATACAACCATTGGTAAAGCATGAACTGATCACTCTAGCTTTTTTCGCGCCTAAAAATCAAGGGGTTCAAGAAAAGGCATTAGTCTTTCCATTTGCTGACCCCGCGAACCTTTAATCACCAGCCATTCCCCCGAGTGTAGGCCGCCCAAAAATTTTTGAAATTCTGCCGAGGAAAATTCTGACTGCGTCAATAATTCAGCCTTACAGCCACTGGTCTGCAGCCCTTTGGCGAAACTTTCTGCATCTTCGCCGAAAAAATAAATTTTCGCAAAACCGCCAAGGCCCACTTCATGACCAATTTCTTGGTGCAATTCAGCAGACTTTTTTCCCAGTTCGCGCATTTGCCCAAATAGGCCAATTTTTTTCGGGGCTGAAACTTTTAGCGTGTTTTTAAGTAAGGCCTTCATACTTTCTGGATTCGAATTATAGGCATCAAACAAGGCCGTTGCCCCGGATTTTAAATGCACAATCTGATTGCGACCCCAAATGGTTCGGCATTTAGCAAAATTCTGCCAAATTTTTTCAGCTGGCACATTTAAAGCCAAGGCCACACAGGCCGCAGCCATAATATTGGTCAGATTTTGTTCGCCCCAAACGGGAATCAAACATTCGCCTGAAATTTTTCCCAAATGGCCTTTGATTTTTAAGCCCTCGGGGCCTGAAGAAATAATTTTCAAATGCACCAAGGCTTTGGCATCTTCAGCTGAAAAGGTAAAATTGGCGCCCGGATATTTCTGAAACATTTTCCGAGTGAATTCATTGTCCAGATTAAAAATCTTCTGCGAGTTTTTTCCAGCAAAACGATAAATTTCTTCTTTCGCATCAGCAATGCCCTGTTGGGATCCAAAATTTTCAATATGCGCTGATCCAACCATCGTGCACAAAACCAAATCGGGTTCGGCAATTTCCACTAATTTTTTAATTTCACCCGCATGATTCATGCCCATTTCCACCAAAGCAATTTGCGTGTCTTGCGGCATTTTTAGCAAAGTAAAGGGAACTCCCCAATGATTGTTCAACGATGATTCCCCATTGTGCACGCGGAACTCGCTTTGCAACAGTTGATAAATAAATTCGCGGGTCGAAGTTTTTCCGTTGGATCCAGTAATGCCGACGACCTTGGGTGCATTTTTTTTTCTGTAGAGGTTCGCCCATTTTTGTAAAGCCTCTAAAGTATCGGCAACTTGCAAAAAACTAACTTTGTTTTTAAATTCATTCCACTCGTTGCGCCATTCGTGAACTAAAATTCCCGTCGCACCACTTTTCACAGCTTGGGAAATAAAATTGTGCGCATCGTAAGCAGGACCGCCAAGTGCAATAAATAAAGAATTGTTTAAATTTTTTCTGGTATCGGTTCCCCAATCCGAAAAATCTTTGACGGGATCGGAAATAATCTTTCCTTGGGTGATCGTCGCCAGTTCTTGCAAATTGATCTTCATGATTTTCCTTTTCCAAGCCAATTCTGAACTATTTCTGCGTCGTTGAAATAGTTCACTTGATTGCCAATTTTCTGAGTTGTTTCGTGACCCTTGCCCGCAATCAATAGGATTTCATCGGAACCCAAATCTTGCAATGTTTCGATAATGGCTTTTTTGCGATCCACTTGGGTCGAAGTTTTTGCTTTTTGAATCGGATCAATCCCGGCTAAAATATCATCGATAATGATTTGCGGATCTTCGGATCTGGGATTGTCAGAAGTAATCACGACTTGATCCGAATAATTAGCTGCAATTTTTCCCATTTCAGGTCGCTTGCCTTTATCACGATCGCCTCCGCAACCAAAGATCGTGACGATGTTACGCGAAGATTTTTTAGCTTCCTTAGATAGAACCTGCAAAACTTTTTCCAACCCATCCGGGGTGTGGGCAAAATCCACAAACACCAAGGGTTTATCACTGGCTTTTTGCATGCGCCCGGGGATGCCCGGAAATTTTTCCACCTGCGCGCAAAGTTTGCGCAAAACTTCTGTTTCGCTGTCTTTACTTAAATTCAAACAGCCCAGCAAAGCACCCACTGCATTTTCCACATTGTGTTTTCCAAACAAGGGCAACCAGAATCTAAATTCTTCGCCAAAACCCTTCAGCAAAACTTGCGACCCGCGCAGATCTGCGGACAGAATTTGATAATTGAAATCTGCTTTTACCGATGCGTCGGCACTAAAACCAATTTTCCGAACGCTTGCCGCAATCTGAATCTTACGACCCCACTCGCAATCCTGATTGATCACCGCAAGTGCATCGGGTTTCACCAAAAGTTTCGAAAATAATTTTTGCTTGGCCGCAAAATATTCTTCCATGGTTTTGTGATAATCCAAATGATCCCGCGACAGTTGCGTAAAAATCGCCGTATTAAATTCAATGCCGTCGGCCCGTCCCTGAACCAAGGCATGACTGGTGACTTCCATACTAATGGCAACAGCGCCCAAAGACTTCATTTCGAGCAAACGTTTTTGCAATTCGTAACTGTCCGGCGTCGTCATCGCCGTCGGCCAAATCTTCTGTTGCAAATGATGATCGATGGTCCCGATTACACCAGTCGGAATATTCAAACAGCTTAAAAAATATTCCAGCAAATAAGTGGTCGAAGTTTTTCCATTAGTTCCGGTCACACCGATGCAAAATAAATCGCGGGAAGGATTGCCAAAAAAATTCTTGGTCATTCGCACCCAGGTGTCCTGAGTGTTTTCGACTTCAATCACGGTTTTTGCAGAAAAATTCGCTGGCAATGGATGCCCTTTTTGCGCAATAAATACGGCAGCACCAAGATCTTGCGCCGCAGATAAAAACTGATGCCCGTTGGCTTGGGTTCCCAACAAAGCAACAAAAGCAGAATTTTTTTTGACCAAGCGACTGTCGGATGTGATATCAGAAATTTCAATTTCGGAAATATTTTTGTCTAAATGAATCTGCAAACCTTGCAGCAGTTGTTTTACGCGCATAAATCTACTGCAATCATATCTGGTGTTTTGGATTGTGCAAATCTGCTGCGCCAAAGCTTGACGCGGCAATACTACCTACGCGGAAGTATTTTAAACAAGAATTGTTTGAATTAAATCACAAAAAGCTTTTTTTAAAAAATATTTTTTACAGAAAGAATAAGAATTCAGGTTAGGGTTTTGATCCAAAACATTCGATGTCTTGAATAGGAAGTTCCGGCCTTAGATCATGAAAAGTAATTTTAATGCGATTGGATTGCAGTTCTAAAGTTCTTTCATCATCAGACCAATAGCCATGATCGTCCCCGCTGCTATTTAGAACGGTAACACGATAAGGTTCTTGCTGTAAGCGTGTTACAGTTTGCCAAATATCGCCGTTACGTCCAAAAGCAAATTCTGGAACAAGGGGATTGTTTTGCATCGTAAGCAAACGAATTTCGATATAAAAAAGATCATCCTTCTGATCTGTAAAAACTTTAAGGCTGCAGGGTTCTCCATTCGCTTTTGCTAAACGAGGATAGTCTTTCTGAAAAGATTCGATCCGATTTTTTGTTTCGGTATAAATATTAGCTTTATCATTGGCCCCCCAAGCAAGCGGACTTATAAAAACAAGCATCCAGACAATTTTATTTCCCATTTTCCCACCCTTTTGTTTTGCCTTATTTCTTAAGACAGCGAAAAAAACTTTATTCGATTTTCCTATAAATACAAAATAATTTGACCTTGACTGGGCTGCGTCCTGATTCCTGCGCCCAATCAGTCTCATTTTAATACTGTCGAAATTTTTGGTCATTGATTACAATTTACGGTAAGAACACGATTTTACGCGCCTGACGTGAACCTAATCAATCACAGATGGTCTTAACTTTGCATTTATCTTTTCTGTATTCAATAAATAGCATTTTAAAAAATGCATATCAAAAGGAGAAAAAATGAAGAAGGTAACATTGGGTCTTGTGGCTTGCCTAGGGGCTTCGACAATCGCAAATGCAATGGAAAATCGATACGCAAAAATGCTAGAAGCAAAATCTTACAAATGCACTGTAGTTGAATATGACAATGAAGAATCGAGAGTAACCAGGACTTTGCTAAAGGAATTCACTGTCGATATTACAACTGACAAAAGTTCTCCTAGTGAAAAAGATTTCCAAACTGCTGGTAACCTTAAATGGTCGGTATTCCGATATAATGGCATAGTGACCATGGAAGTTCGATCCGCGTCTGGCACAACAATCGCAACAAGCTCAACGATCGACGGAAATGCTTTGGGAATGAAAATTCCATCTGAAAAACAGATTTCAAATTGCGTTTCAACTACAGCGGACGATAGCTTGGAAATCAATCCACGCAGCTACGGAGCAACAATAGAAATGATGAGAGTTGATCCAACTGCTTATGGCGAAAGTATCCGAATGATGGAACCAATTGGCATTCTGAAGTTCACTAAATTTATGCTGAAAGATAAACTTGAAGCATATCGCTCAATCAATGCACAGAATTTATCTGCTGAAGCACGAATTGCAGCATTAAAAAAAGCAGGAATTACCGCAAAGATGGAATCTTACCTTAAGCGTATCGAGTCCTTCCTCAAGAACCAACAATAATTCTTTTTTGCAGGAAGGGCGGTCGCCTTTCCTGCTGAATTCCTTCCCACCGAATATCAATTTCATTTGCATCCATTCTCTTTCAAACATAGTTTAACCCCCATGCTGTGGAAAAATATAAATTCAATCGATTGCCTTGAGCGACCTGCCCGCCATGAAACTGCAGATCTTGTTGTGCTGTTTCATGGTTATGGTGCTGATGCCGCTAATTTATTTGATCTTGCGGATTTTCTAGATCCCGAAAAAAAAATAAATTTTCTTTTTCCCAATGGAATTAATAGCGTCAGTCTTGGTTTTGGTATGGACGGTCGTGCTTGGTGGCCCTTGCGGTTTGCTCAACAAACTTTAATTCCCGAAGGCATCGAAGCCATTCGCGAAACCATGGGGGGATTTTGGAAAGAGGTGATCAAGCCCGAACAAAAACTAATTATAGGCGGATTTAGCCAAGGCGGAATGGTCGCAATTGACGCGATCCTGTGTTCGCAAATTGTTCCAAAGGGGCTGATGTTATTTTCAACTTGCTGGGCAGGATTTGCAGATTGGGAAAAAATTAAAACTGCCCCAGAAAATTTAAAAGGCATTCCATTTTTTCAAAGCCACGGCAAACAGGATGCGATTTTGCCTTTTGCGCAAGCGCGGCAGTTGGAAGAAAAATTACGCTTATTTGGTCTTAAAGGCCAATGCTCCGTTTTCGACGGAGGACACGAGATTCCGCCGACCACTTTGGTTCAAGCGCGGTCGTTTCTGGATCGCTTCACCAAAACCACTTGATTCAGCTAAAATCAGCGGAGCAATTCCTTCTTTACGCGCAGCAAAGGCTGCAACTTTAGAAAAAATGGGCGCCGCCACTTGGGCTCCGTAATATGATTTTTTGGGATGATCCACAAAAATCGAAATCACAAATTTTGGTTCGTGCGCGGGAATAAATCCAATAAAACTTGATAAGTAAGCATCTTTTAAATAACCACGATTTTTTGGATCTGGTTTTTGCGCTGTTCCCGTCTTGCCACCCACCAAATATCCCGGCACACGCGCTGCTGTTCCTGTTCCACCCTTGGCCGTAACCCCAGCCAGCATCAGCCGAATCTGCGCCGATTGTTCGGCGGTCAGCACCCTGCGGATATTTTGAACCGAAGTATATTCTTCCGCAGCAGTGTCGGAACGAATTATTTTTTCAACTAACTTTGGTTTATTTAATAAACCTCCATTGACCAAGGCCGCATAGGCGTTGGTGATTTGCAAAGGCGTAACCGATATCCCTTGGCCAAAGGAAATTGTGCCCAAGTCCAGCGATGTCCAGGGCAAGGGCCGCAGCATTCCCTTTGCTTCGCCTGGTAAATCAATTCCAATTTTAGAACCAAAACCAAAATCCGCTAAGGCTGCACGAATTTTTTCAGCACCAACATCCCAAGCAATTTTAGTTGTTCCAATATTAGAAGACACCGCTAAAATTTCGCTGACCGTCATCCAACCAAACTTTTCATTGGCTGCTTCGCGAATGACTCGCTTGCCGATTTCTAATTTTCCGTTTTCACAAAAATATTTTTGATTTGGGGTAATCTTTTGATCTTTTAGTCCTGCCGCCAAAACAAAAGTCTTCAAAGTCGAACCGGGTTCGTAGTTATCCGAAACCAAACGATTTCTTCTGCTTTGCGAATCCATCATTCCGGTTTGATTCAAATTAAAAGTGGGAATATTGGCCATCGCGCGGATTGCCGAAGTATTGGCATCCATGACAATGCCCAAAGCCGATTCGGCATCTTGATCTTTCAAAACTGCTTTCAGTTCATTTTCTAAAAAAAACTGAATTTCAGAATCAATCGTTAGTTGCAGATCATGCCCATCGGGCAGTTCGGCAAAATAATTTCCGCCTGCCACCAGGGCCCGACCGCGGGCATCTCGGCGGATGGTCTGACTTTTTTTATCGCCTTTTAATTGCTGATCGTATTGCAGTTCAATGCCTTCTAATGCTTGGCCTTCTTTGCCTACAAAACCCAGGGTTGAACTCATTAAATGATCGTTGGGGTAGACCCTGCGCCATTCTTCGACAAAGGAAATTCCGGGCAGTTCAAAAGATTTAATTTTATCAGCCTGTTCTGCATTCAACAAACGCTGCAACCACACAAATCTTTTTTGTGGATCTTTGATTTTCTGCAAGATCACAGAAACCGGCACGCCTAATTCGCGAGCGATTTTTTTCGCGGTGAATTTTTTTTGTTGAATCATTCCAGGGTCCGCAAACAGCGAAAATGCTTTTTGCGACATGGCCAGTTCCCGGCCATTGTGATCTTGAATCAATCCGCGGCGGCCTTCCAAAGAAATAACAGTTTGAAATTGGCGTTTTTTTAATTGTTCAAGCCTTGCGTGGGGAAAAACCTGAATGAACGAAGCCCGCAGCAAAGCAAAACACCACAACAAACATAAAAACGAAAATAAAAAAATCATTCTTTTTTTCATCGTATCTGCCTTGTCTCGGATTGGTTTAAATCACCCGATAATAAAATAATCTGATTGGGCCTGACTTTTTTCAAAGTCAGCCGACTTTCCGCCAAATGCTGCACCAATTGTGGACGTTGAATCCTGGCCAGTTTTAATTCGATATCGCGTTTTTCTTCAAATAATTGCTTTTGTTCTTTGCGAATTTTTAACAGCACATAGCCTTGTCTGCGTTCTTCCATTTGCAAAAATACGACGATAAACAGTGCGCAAATAATCGTAAATACACTGGCAAATGGTTTCCACATTTTAAATCAAACCTTGGCCCTTTCAAATATCCGCAATTTTGCAGAACGCGCCCGAGGATTCACCGAGCATTCTTCTTCCGTGGGAATAATAACTTTTTTATTGATGACATGCCCCAAAGCAGAAGCTTTGAAAATATTTTTTACAATGCGATCTTCTAATGAATGAAAGCTGATCACCGATAAAATTCCACCTGGTTTTAAACGTTCGATCATCACCGGCAAGGCTGCTTCCAAAATTTCTAATTCTTGGTTTACTTCCAAACGCAAAGCCAAAAAATAATTGGTGGCGGGATGCGAACCTTTTTTCCTCCAGCCGTCGACTCGTTCGATCAAACTGGATAATTCGGTTGTCGTGGTGAATTTTTTTGTTTTGCGATCATGCATAATGGCGCGCACAACTCGGAAGGGACTGTGCACATCGCCTTTGTTGTGAAACAGATCATTCAATTCTTTTTCGCCGTAAGATTGAATAATATCTTGAGCACTGAAATCTTGCGCACGGTTCATGCGCATATCCAATGGGCCTTCGTGATAAAAACTAAATCCACGTTCGCTTTGATCCAATTGCGGTGAGCTGACTCCAAGGTCTGCTAAAATCCCATCGAAATTTTGTTGGGACTGTCTGGCGATGGTCAAAAAATCTCCTTGTTGCAAAGTCAAATTGTGCTGCTGTATCCATGATCGCAAATTAAGTTGCGCTCCATCAAGGGCCGCTTGATCTTGGTCCGTTGCCAGGGCCTTGATATGTGGGAATTTCTCGAACATCAGTTTCAGATGCCCGCCTCGACCCACGGTTGCATCCCAAAAAACTAAATCAGACCCTGTTTGAAAGTGATTAAACGCGGATAGGACCTCTTGGGGCAGAACCGGAATGTGCTGATCCTCGACCTTCGTCATAATAAACCTTTCGTTACAAAACACAGTCTTCTAAGCTAAGGTCATGAACATTGTCTGCCCACGTTGCCAGTTTCGGCAGCCTCAAGATAAATTTTGCGCAAAATGCGGACTGGACATTGAGACCTACGTTCCCCCGCACCAATCCGCAAGCAGTAAGTTTTTAAAAAATCATATCATCCATGGTTTAATAATTTTTATGATAGCCAGCAGTGTGGGATTTTATCTTTACCGCCGTCACCGCATTCACCTACAACAACGCGCCGATTATTCCGGCGGCCCGCAATTTCAAAAGGACACCGAGTTTGAAGACATTCCCGAGTCGGAAGACCCTAAAAAACAACTCGCATTGGCTGCAACGACAACTTCCGCAGATGCGCAGCCCATAACTGCCGTGCCCACCGGTGAGGTGATTTACGATTTAACGGTCGAACATTTTGAAATCGAGCAAAAATCTTTGGAAAAACTTTTTGAAATCAGTCGGCAGGTCAATCTTTACAATTCTTTTGGCGACTATGCCGCCGGAGTTTTGCCAGATCTAGATAAAAATATTAGTAAAATCAGGACTAAATCCTATGGCAAAGCAGTCGAACGCCTGCAACGTGGTCAAGTTTTACATTGGTCCACAGGCTTGCGCAAACCAGATCAAACTTCCGAATCGGGTCTAGAGTTTTTTTTAGAATGGGAAGAAAAAAACCAACGCTTCGAAGGTAATTTGGAAATCCAGCGCGTCTGGCATGAAAATGACAGTGCCGCCAGCCCCTATTCCACCACTGCCTATCCTGCGCATTTCGAAATCGGTCCCCAAACTGGCTTTTACATTGCCGGGGTTTTGCCGCACACGCCTCCGTCGGTGCCGAAAAAAACTTGGGAAGCCATTCCGCTGTTCAAGATTTTCGAATCGGCAGCTTTCCGCAAACAAACATCCGATCATCTGATTCTTTTTAGTTTGACCAAAAAGGATTCTGTCAGGCAGGTTCAGAAAAACACTTCGCGAGGCAAAGATGATTAGACTAGATATCAAACCGCTTATTTCTGAAGAAAAAATCCAACTGCGCGTAACTGAACTTGCAAAATCTTTGACCAAAGATTTTGCCGGAAAAAATCCCATTTTTATCTGCGTATTAAAAGGCTCCTTACTTTTTTATTCGGATTTAATTCGAAAAATAGACACTGATTTATCCTGTGAATTTTTTGGAGTTTCCAGTTACACCGGGACAACTTCTTCGGGCGAAGTCAAAGTGACCCTGGATCTGACTCAACCGATTGAAGGCCGCCACGTGATTCTTGTGGAAGATATTGTGGATACCGGTATTACCATGAATTATTTGATCAATGCGATGCAATCGCGAAAGCCCAAAAGCATCACAACTGTTACGTTACTAGAAAAACCAGACGCCTTAAAAGTTCCCTGCAAATTAGATTGGACGGGGTTTAAAATCGCCAATGAGTTTGTGGTTGGATATGGTTTGGATTACGAAGGCTATTACCGCAATTTACCTTATATTGGCGTGGTTCAGAATTTTCAGTAAGTTATTGTTCTTTGGGTGGCAAAACCGGCAGATCATTTTGAATCAAGTATTCATAAATATCTAAAGCTTCCTGCCATTTCTTTATCGCTTTTAAAACAAAAAACAATCTAGAATTTTGTCTAATAAATTTATTCCAAAACTCCTCGATAGTTTTTGTCTCGTCTAACAATGATTTTTGCTGTTCAGGGGAAAGATTAGTATTGCTACTAAATAGACTTTTTAAGGACTGAATCAAAGGAGATATCGTTGAAATTTCTTGTTCGATAACCTGCAATTGTTCTGTCTTCGAAGGCCCCGTTATCGTTTCAAATGCACGCTTTAATAAAACCATAGTGGATTGATTGGCTTTTGATACGACATCAAATTGTATTGAATCCCTTGGGCTGAAGATCCCTGAGTCGCTCTTTTTTATTTCCGAAAACATCCACTGTATTCTGGAAAAGTCTTTTACAGAATATTTAAAAATATCAAAACTTGTGTCAAAATTTCTGGAATAATTATTTTGAATTAATTCACGGAAAAGTTTATCGACAGCATCAACCTTTTTATCTGGAAGAGATCGGTCATGCATGTCTGGCACAGACAGTGTCCGCTTTTCACCTTTTAGTGCCAATTCCAACATGGCACTTTCTAGTCTTAATAGAATTAACTCTTCAACATGAGAGCCTTCCAACAGAAACGAATGCAGATCCCTGTCCTCGGGCTTTGCCCTGTATCTGCTTTGCCTTACTGCTAGGCCGATGCTGCCGCTGGCCTCGAAAATCTTCTGCCTTAATTCGTCAAAATCATGGGATAGGAACAATTTTTGGCAAATTCCTTGGGCATTCCCCACGGAAAATCCAAATAAAATTAGAATAATGGCGCCCAGTTTCATTAAAACCCTCATAGAATACGAATCCCTCTCATAGCAGAATTGTAATTAAATTACTGCAAAAGATACGCCCAAGTGGGTCATGAAATTGTCTAAAAGTTTGTCAGGGGGCTGAAGATAAAAAAAAGCGGCCGCGAGAAGGGGGGGGAAGTGCGACCGCTATCTAATTTCTTAGACTGACGTGGAGTATCACAGACTGTTTTCGTAAGTAAAGCATCAGATTATAATTGAAATTAATACCAAGGAAATGACATGAAAGCTTATCAAGACCTTACAAGAAAGATTTTAAACACCGGAAACCCTCAATCCGACCGCACCGGAGTCGGCACCCTAAGCCTTTTTGGCCACCAAATGAGGTTTAATCTGTCGGACGGTTTCCCTATGGTAACCACCAAAAAATTGCATATGCGCTCGATCATCCACGAACTGCTTTGGTTCCTAAAGGGCGATACCAATATTCAATACTTAAAAGACCATAAAGTTTCCATTTGGGATGAATGGGCCGATGAAAAAGGTGATCTGGGCCCCGTTTATGGAAAACAATGGCGATCCTGGGAAACCGCTGATGGGCGCAGCATTGATCAGATTGCCCAGGTGATTGAAAACATCAAAAAAAATCCTGCTTCCCGCAGACATTTGGTGGTGGCGTTTAATCCCGGCGAAATCGACAAAATGGCCTTGCCCCCCTGCCACGCTTTTTTTCAATTTTATGTGGCCAACGGAACTTTGTCTTGTCAGCTGTATCAAAGATCTGCGGATTTATTCTTAGGCGTCCCTTTCAATATCGCAAGCTATGCCCTGCTGACCCATATGGTGGCGCAAGTTTGCGATTTAAACCCCGGAGAGTTTATTCACACATTCGGGGATGTGCATTTGTATTCCAATCACTTGGATGCTGCCCGCACTTTGCTGACCCGCGAACCAAAGCCTTTGCCCCGATTGGTTTTAAATCCTGCGATTCGAAATATTTTTGATTTTAAATTCGAAGACATCACCATTTTAAATTACGATTCGCATCCAGGCATTCGCGCAGAAATTGCTGTATGATTGTTTCACAAATTATGGCCGTGTCTAAAAATCATGTGATCGGCAAAGAGAATAAATTGCCTTGGCATATTCCTGATGAGTTCCAGTATTTCAAAGAAACGACTTCTGGAAAAATCATGTTGATCGGTCGAAAAACCTGGGCCAGTTTGCCAAAGCCATTGCCAAAAAGATTTCATATTATTATTTCACGCGATCCAAAAAATGCCGTGGATCCGCATCCTATTGGTGAAAAGCAAGATCGCCTTTGGGTGGGATCTGTCGCAGAAGCATTGCAGGAAGCAAAAAAATTAATCCCGCCCTGGCCAGAAGAAATTTTTATTTTGGGCGGTAGTCAAATTTATCGCGAAGCCATGTCGATCACCAATCGCATTTATCTTACGCGCGTAGAAAAAGATTATTCAGGAGATGCATTTTATGCCGAAGAAAATTTATCAGATTTTCAACTTGTTCGCGAAAGCGTGAAGGATTTAAAGGACTTTCAGTCCCAGCAAATGGTCACTTGTCGTTTTCAAGTTTACGAAAAATAGTTTTCCCAGACCAAAGGCTTGTGTAAATAATTTATTCTGACCTTGCCAGGTGACTAGACAAACGTATGAAATATTCCCTTAGGGGGAATTATTATATGAAAAGGATTTCATTAACGATTGCCATGTTTGGCATGCTGATCACCAGTCTTAGTGTTCATTCGATCGATACGACCAAGTTTATCGTCAAGCTGAAAACAGTCGATAAATTTCAGCGCAGCCTTGTCGCAGACACAGGTGCGGCAGTTGTGTCTTCGTCAGACGAAGACATCACAGTCATTGCAACTTTGCAGGAATACCGCGAGCTGACAAAAATTGGAAATATTCTAGGTGTTAAACCTATGCCAGACGGTATGGCGATGTCTCATACCCAAGATTTTCCGTCGCAAGATGCTGAATATCATAATTATGCTCAGTTGCTGGTTGATATCGATAATATCCAAAAACAATATCCCAATTTGGTAAAAGTTTTTTCGATTGGCAAAAGTGTTCAGGGTCGCGATTTGATGGCGATGCATATTTCTGGAAATTTGGAATCTGCAGATAAATTACCCGGAGTCATTTATTTCGGCGGGCACCATGCGCGCGCACATTTGTCGGTGGAAACTCCACTGCGAATTTTTAAAAATTTATTGCAGCGCTATGCCTCTGGTGAAGAACGCATTGTTCGCTTGCTGAACTCTAGGGATATTTATGTGATCCCAGCAGTGAATCCCGATGGCTTGGAACATGATGTCTCTACCGGAAAATATTTATTCTGGAGGAAAAATCGCAGCCAAAATGCCAACGGAACTTATGGCGTGGATCTGAACCGCAACTATGGTTATCGATGGGGCACTGGCGGATCCAGCAAAGATCCTAACTCTGACACCTATATGGGAACAGCACCTTTCAGCGAACCTGAAACACAAGCTGTTCGTAATTTTATTGATGCCCATAATAATTTAACGACCTTAATTAGTTTTCACACATTTTCGAAATTAATTCTTTATCCTTGGGGCGGCAGCTATAGCCCTGTCGAGGCGAAGGACGAAGCTGTTTTTAAAACGATGGCTGGAAAAATGGCCGATATGAATGGCTATGTGCCCGAACAAGCATCGGATCTTTATATTGCCAGCGGCGATACAACGGACTGGGCTTACGGAACTCATAAAATTTTTGCCTTCACTTTTGAATTGGACCCAAAAAATGATTTCATGACGGGCATGAATGGTTTTTATCCCGGCGCTAAAATTATTCCCGAAGTTGTGCAAAAAAATACCGAACCTGTTTTATATACTTTAGAATACGCCGACAATCCTTACCGAGTTTTGTCCCCGACCATCACTTCTTTTTGATTTCAAAACACTTAGTGCGCAAATTTCTCTGCGCACTAAGTGTTAAGCTTATTACACAAATAAAATCGTCTAGTTCGCACTACTAACTAAATTAAATTTTTATTTTCCCTAATCTTCATATGAAAATCCAAATCTTTTCCTGAAGTAGCTTAAAAAATAAACATAAAAAATGCTTTATTACTAATGCAATCAAATAATAAAAATTTTCATCACATTTGCTTCTAGCCGCTAAAAGATGTCTCATGACTGTTATAAGCAATAGGTTCCTTTACATTAGGAATTTTGAACACAAGTTATCTTCATGAAGCTGATTAGTGGTCAGTTTGTAACGATAGCCAAGGAGAATGAGTGCCAGATATTAATAATACTGAAAAAAAGAAAAAAGTTAAATTGCTGCTGAAAAATCCAACGCAAGAACGATCTAAACAAACTGTTTCTATTATTCTAAAGGCTTGTGAAAAAATCCTTTTAACGGATGGTTTCTTCGGAGTGACAACTGACAAGATCGCCAAAGAGGCAGGCGTCAGCATTGGGTCCCTGTATCAATTTTTTGGAAACAAAGAATCTGTGGTATCTGCCTTGGTACAGAATTTACTTATTTCAGATCAAGAAAAATTTTTAAATATTGCATCGGAAATGAAGGGTCTGTCCTTAGATCAACGTATTGAAAAAGTTGTAGAATCTGCTGTGGATCTTTACGAGAATAATTTTTTGTTAAGACGCAAACTGCAAAACATTCAAGCCTATTTATCCGATCAAACTTTTTACCGAGAAATAATTGAAAGTTACGAAAAACAGTTATTGCAATGCCTTCCTGGTGAACCCACAGATGTAAAAAAAGCGCGGGCTAATTTGTTAGTAGAAGCATTTTTCGGAATTATGGATCGAGCAATTTTAGAAAAAGAAAAATTAAAGGACAATGAGGTCTGGAAGTCTGAACTAAAATTAATGTTAAGATCCTACCTAAATAGTTCAGGGGCCAGCGCCGAGCGTGCCAGTTAAATCCAAACGGCAGTCACTAGTCAGGTGCTTCGACCTGGCTGGTTTTTTTAGATTTCGGTTTTTGCAATTCAGTGACTAAAATTTCTTTTAAAGTTTCAGGCACAAAGATTTGTGTTCGAGGTGGAATCCAATTCTGCTGTTTAAGACTTAAATTTAGGTGCGGATTCCAGACCTGCAATTCGCGAGCATCATTTCCAAATACGGCCAATAGTTTCTGATAATGCATCCCAGTGATAAGTAGAATCGGCTGATTCGGTATAGATGCTGCCCACTTTAAACCTGGAAAATAAACTGAAGCTTTTTTTTCTATTTCTAAAATAGCCAAAAAACACGAGTAGAAATTTCTAGATGCAAAACCAAGTCCTCGTTTCTTTTTCGAAGTTTCCAAAATTTCTTCCAATGCATTGGTTTTAAAACGTCGCGTAATATTGCGCACTCCTTGCGCCCCGTGATTGTAGGCCACTGTTGCTAAACGCCAGTCTTGCAAAAAATTAAAATTTTGTTTCAGCAATTTTGCAGCGACTTTTGCTGCGTGATAAGGTTCATTCCGCAAGTCAGTTGAAGATGTTATCAAGCGTGGCGCAACAGTTGGCATTAATTGCCACAACCCGCTGGCACCAACTTTGGATCTGGCCAAAACTTGGTAAGAGCTTTCCACAAATACTAGGCGGGTCAGTTCCAAGGGAACTTGTTCGGCAGAAAATATTTTTTCGAATTCATCACTGTATTTTCCGGAAAGATAAAAGGCAGTTTCAGTTTTTTCTTTTAAGCCCCTTTGAAATCGAAAATCAAAACAGGCCTTGCGCCGTTCGGTAATTTCCTTCATGGCGCGTTTAAGTCTTTGTTCCATCTCGATTGCTTTTCTGACTTCGTTGCGATTCAGGTTCTTCAAATCTGTGAAATCCAATAATTCGTAAATCTGTCCGACCTCATTTTGATCATGCAGCACACCCTGCCATTCAGATAATTGTGTATAAATAAATTTCCAGAAATCAACATCCTTACGCAAGGCTGACGGTGTGGAAAATAGATCTGTGCTGTAATTCGAAATACCAACTTGTTTATAATATTGGGGAATTCGAAACGATCGATCCTCGGCGTGACTGACTAAACTAAAAAATATTAAAAAATAAAACTTCACTCATTTAAGGTTACCAATGCTTGGGCGAATTCATCAAAACACTGTCTTACCATGGCCTCGTCCTGATCTGTGTTTGCAATAAAAGCAAAGATTTTTTCATGACCATGGTCTGGTTTTGCAACGCCCGCCAGGCCAACGACGCCGTTTAACAAACCTGTTTTTGCACGAACCGCACCTTTTACTTCGGAATTTTTCATGCGCTTTTTTAAGGTTCCATCTATTCCTGCAATTGGTAACGAAGACAAAAACTCGGGCGAATACTCATTGGTGCTGGTCAATTCTGAAATTATTTTTACCACCAAGCGCGGACTTAACTCATTGTCATGAGTTAATCCCGATGGATTGATAAATTGGAATTCTTTATGACTGGGATCCAAATCTTGTAAATATTGATTCATGATTTTCATGCTGCCCGCAATGGTTCCGACTTTTCCATCTTGTGTTGCGATCAGTTTGGCTAACATTTCAGCCACAAAATTATTAGAAAATTTATTCATATCGATCAGCATCGCGGCAGGTGACTTAGAGCTGACTTCAGCAATTAAATTTGCACTGTCCGGAGTTTTTGCGCGTGAGATTTTTCCAATGAATCCGATTCCTCGCTGTGCAAGAAATGATTTTAATTGATACCCGACCCATAGATAAGGGCGATTAATATTTTTGTAAATGACTGCTTCGGCAGCATTCACTCCGATTGATCCCGAAAATGAAAATACTTCTTTATTGTCTAAAACTCTTTTCGAAACTTGAATATTTTGTGACGACCCATCGACTGTGTTTACTTTGCCAGATATTTCTGTGTATTCATTTTCTGGATCCATAAAAATTTTTGCAGGTGATCCCTTTGTACCAGGGCGAACATAAATATTGACCGAATTCCAGTTGAAAGACATCGCGCTGACTGGGGCATCATAAGCTCGATCAACACGTTTGCTTTGTCTGGATTCATCAAATGGGGTGTCGTCGAAAAGTTTATCATCGATATAAATATCGCCTTTGATTTTTTTGATTTCACTGCGTGAAAAATTATTAACCAAATTCCACATAGATTCTGAAACAAAGGCAGGATCGCCGCCGCCTTTTAAATACAGACTGCCGTCTAAAGCGCCATCCGTTACTTTCCCAGCCGCAAAAAGTTGAGTCATCACTTTGGCCTCGGGTGGATATTTTTTTAGAAATGACATGGTGGTTACTAGTTTTGACAGCGAAGCCGCCTTACGTTTTTGTAAACCATGGATATTCAACAGCTCGGATTGCGAGTCCTTATCCAAGACATAAATTCCAATTTGCGATTCTTTTAAGCGATGAGACTTAATAATGGATTCGAATCTGGTTTTAAGTTGATTTGAAAAACAGTCCTGCCCCAGTAGCACGCTCAAAATTAAAAAAATTTTCTTCATAGGTCTAGGCTGCTGAATCTTGACTCAACAATCAACTGATTCTCGATGCAAACTGAATAGATGAAGAAGTCAGATTGGTTTTTCGTTATTACCGTATTATTAGCTGTCATCGCCATCGATCAAGCTATCAAGGGCTTTTTTGGAAATCCCTTTGCCAATCAATCCGGGCCCTTTTACCAAATCTTATGGACAGAAAACCATGGTGCGATGCTGGGACTTTTATCCGATCTGCCACTGATCATTCGGGTCGTCACCTTTTCAACCTGTGGTGCGTTTTTATTATTTATTTATGGAATCGTGCAGTTCTTTTTGTCACAAAGATTAATGGTATTCAGAATTGGCTTATCTATTTTGCTGGGCGGAATTTTTGGCAATGTTATTGATCGCATTCGATTAGGATATGTTCTGGATTATCTTTCGATCGGATATTCAAGTCATTTCAGTCCGATATTTAATTTCGCCGATGCCATTCAATGGGTCGGATATCTGATGATTATGTTTAGTTTGATCCGCGATGGAAAAAAGTTTTGGCCTGATATTGAAAACCGCAAAAACTATTGGGTAAATAAATCTTTTCAGCTGCGCTATTCGCTGTTTTTATCTTTTGCAGGTTTAAGTTTTTGTGTCTTGGTCTCGGTATTTGGCTATACTTTCTTGCGCACGACCATCATCGAAATCAGGGGTTACAATCCTCTTTTACTGAAACAATTCCTAAATCCTTTCCTGATCACCATCGGATGTCTGGGACTGGCTTTTACTATTTTACTTTTCGTGATCGGAATTTATGTTTCCCACCGCATAGCTGGGCCCGTTTACGCTTTTGAAAGATTTCTTAAACAAGCCATCCGCAGCAACGACACCAAAGTTCGATTAAAATTACGCGCTGGCGACGACTTCAAAGAATTCGAAAAACTGGCCGACGAACTACAAGACAAATTAGCCTCAATGCAGAAAACCAGCTAAAAAGGGTGGCAGCCTACTTTTGGTGTTAGTAAAAACTAATTTGCTTATCTAAGTTGACACCAAAAGTAGGCTGCCACCCTTTTTACCTTTTAATTTTGTCGATCTGGAATCGTTTTTCTTTTTGGTCCCGGTTGCAGAATGCTTTGATGTAATCTCCGTCTGGATTGCGAATGACTCCCAAGGGGCGAACGGAACGAAACATTGGGTCTGCTCCATACATAATGGAAATATCTTTGCCTTGTTCGGCTGCGCGTAAAATCGGTGTGATTAATTCGTCGGAAAATAATCGATATTTATCCCAGACCAATTCTTTTTGCTGAGCTTGCTGAATGGTTTCTAAACTTTCGTTGTCGCCTAGAATTCTTAAACAATGAAGGGCTACATGCAAACAGGCTCGGGCATCATCCAGTGCTCGATGCGCTTGCATAACAGGAATACTTAAATGCTTAACCAAGGTTTGCAGTTTGTGATTGGGACTGCCGCGGATTAATTTTCTGGCCAACAAACTGGAACAAAATAATTTGCTGTCAGGAAATACGTGATTCGTATTTTCAAATAAAGGCGTGATAAATCCCAAATCAAAAGGTGCGTGGTGTGCAAATACCAATGCATTCGACATCAATTCATGCAGTTTCGGGACGAAAGTCGTGGCAGGTTCGGCATCAGCAACCATGGCATTAGAAATACCGTGAATACCGATGACAAAATCGCTCATGGGTTTTTTGGGTCGACAAAAAGTCTGGAATTCCTCTATGATCTGGCCTTTTCTCCAACGAACCAGGCCGATTTCGACGACATCATCAATCCAGGGATAAACCCCGGAAGTTTCCGTATCGAAAGCTACAATATCAAAATCTGGCCAAGAGCCTTGAAAATTCATGCAATCAAAGTAGCACTGTAAAAGGAGTGTGTATACACTACATAAATATGAGCAAAATATTTACGGCAGCATGGATTGGTTTGTTCTGGTTTTCGATTTGCAAAGCTCAAGACGCGAACCGCCCGACATTTTTTCTGCAAGGGGATACGACCATTTTATCCCATTATGTCGATTACGGTCTTTCCCAAAGTAATAATGATCCTTCGCTGCAGGGTTCTTTCTTTTTTAATCTAGGCCCACAATTCCGCTTAGGCGTTTGGGGCAGCAGTGTTGGATATCCTAGTTCCGACACTCATGTTTGGATGAAGGGTGTTGCGGATATTCGTATTCCCTTTACCGAAAATGTGGAATGGACCATTCGTTATTGGGACAATCATTATTTTAAATCCAATGGTCACGATGGAAACACCATCGGTTTTGATTTAAAATTATCCAGCTGGGTGGTCATTTACGAAATTCATTCTAATTTTTTAGGTTACGGAGTTTCCGCTGATTATGCTGCCCTGGGAAAGACCATCGAGTTCAGTCAATATTTAAAATGGTATAATCAGTTTGGAATGGTGCAATTTGTAAATTCAACTTATGGAAATTATTTTGATATTAAAACTTTGTTTAATTACCAGTCGGGTCGCTTGATTTACCAACTTGGATCCGCTTTTAATTCAAATGCCGGCCAGTTTAGTGGGGGAGCAGTTTTTCTTTGGGCCGGAGTCGGAGTTAAGTTTTAATTCTGCATTTGCAAAATAAGTTTAAAATTTACATGAGAGTTTCGGGGGGGGGGGGGGGGGGGGGGGGGGGTGGGGGGGGGGGGGGGGCGGGGGGGGGGGGGGGGCGGGGGGGGGGGCGGGGGGGGGGGGGGGGCGGGGGGCGGGGGGGCGGGCGGCGCGGGGCGGGGGGGGGGGCCGCCGCGCCGGGGGGGGGGGGGTACCTGGGGCAGCCCGAGTTGAC
>JBBQHD010000028.1:0-24564 GCA_038323665.1 Bdellovibrionales bacterium | reverse complement strand
GCGGGACGGGAGCTTCATCTAGAAAAAGTCCAACAGCCCTCGCGCTATATCCGCGATGCTGCTTAAATATACACACGAGACAGAATCGCTTAACAATTAGGGAGACAGAATCGCCTGCTATCGACATCTAAAAGAAATTTTGATTTATTCTGAGATGCTAAAATGGCCTCCGCATCTCGAGTGAGCATGAAAATGGGATCAATATGATATTCACCTTGCAAGCTGATTTCCACTTTACGACTATTTAGACTATCCACTGTGCATGACCATGAAGCTGGTTTTGCGTAGATAGGAGCCGCAAGAGCTTCCTTAAATTGAAGGCGACGAGCATCTGTTTCATAGCTTGTCTGAAAAGGCGGCTGCGAGCTCTGTGAAGATAAGACTTTTTCAATAATAGCCTGAGTCGTCGGCCTTGGGTATTTTTGATAATAGTGCAAATAATTTTCCGAAACACTATCCGCCAAGACGGGTAAGCATGGCGCCAATATCATCGATACAATTATGATTTTTAAAACCATTTACCTAAGTCTCCTTCTCAATCAGCTGCATTATAAATAGAAATATGTTTATATACAAATTTCAGTGTGATTTAGAAAAGGCAGGTATTATTTTCACTCAATGTGATCAAAAGTTTAACACTTTAACCCGTTTTTTTTTAAATTCCGAAGAAGCCGCAGGCTGGGGTTCGGTAGACTGTTATTGGTTCGCAGGATTTTAGGTAACGAACTGCTCGACCGTCGGGAAGTATGTGATCCACTGGCGGTAAATATTTAGGAACTATTTTTATGTCAGATATTTTATCTTGTGCGAAATGCGTATCTGCGTAATTTGCTGTGGTTAATATCCATGGACCTGAATGTGTTTTTTTGATGTAAACTTTTGCTTCTTGTCCACGGAAAGAACTCGATACGAAATTCACTGGTCTGGTGGTGGCATCACCGGTTGTAGTTACTATTTTTGCGGCAATGTACAAATGATCTGGATCATTATTTAGAATATCTGCTGGTGATCCATAAATGGGTGCTGAAACATAGCAACCACCGCTGTTCATGGATAAGTTTCTTGGTGCAAATCTGCTTTGATTTCCTGTTCGTCCCGTTTCATCAGTTAAAATACTTCCTGATGTTAATTCAGTTGTTGCGTAATTATAGATATCTCCGATCAACAACCCGGGGGAAGCTTGAGGACCCGTTTCGATCGCATTGCAAGCACCACCGGAATTCAGAATTGTGCCGATGACTCCATCCGTTCCGAATTGAAATTGCGTCAGATTGTTAAGGTTCGCAGAATCTGTAAACAAAGGTGATCTAATTTGTACTCCTGAAAATGAAAAACCATTTGGAATTCCTTGGCCCGAAGTGATTTGTACGGGCAGTTCTCTTGCCGCTACGACGGGTGCTTGTGATAGGGATGAAGATTCAGAAACATCATAAACTTCTAATAATGTAAGCCCAGTTTTTCTTTCGTTACCAAAAAATTGAGGATACACGGGATCGGGAACTAGACGAGGAACCGGTCTTAATATGGCTGTGTAGTTTCCTTGTTCCAAAGTTATCGATTGATTGGCGTGGCCATAAGTTATGTTGGCTGAATCATTCACTACTGGGAAAACAAGACTCGGGGCTTCAGAACTAAGTTGTGCAGTTCCGAATAGAATTTGGCCTTTTCCTAAGGGTTGATGCGAAAATACATCTGGTTTTAGTTCTTCCGAATTTACTGAATAAAAAGATGATTTAAATAAATTCAGCGTCACTGATTTGAAAAGTTTTGTTTCTGGAATTCCGTAGGGTCTTAGTATCCCGCTGGATCCACGAACAACCATTCGACGTGCGCCAGTTCCGCTGATGACAAAACCTACTATGGGAACGTTGTCAGCGGAATATTCACCCAGATTTAATGTGCGGGCCGAAATATTAGCCAATTTTCCAGAGGAAGAATCTGGATACGCATACAATTCGATGATGGCGTTGCCTCGATTGGCAGTGCTGGCGCCCGTTGCAGAACGGTCAATCAAATGCGCAGTGTAAGATCCTTCTTGAAAAAGCTGTCCAGCATTCGCATCGTTACCGGGGCTGCCGATACGGCTTTCTTGCGCAAGTAATCCATCTGGATCATTGGCTGCCCCGACGTAATTATCATTTTCAAAAATAATTTGTCCTTGGGCATTGAACACTCGCAGCAATGGATCCGAAACTGCAGTTAAAGAAAAATTAGACAGCGAAGGTCCTTTTCCTAAAATTTTGATGCGCAGTGGACCGCCACGCACAACAAAACCCACAATGGCGACTTCATCATCAGCACCGATCGGCGCGCGCACTGACATATTAATAATGGATGCAGCCAAGGGAACACTGGACGATTGTGCAATCGAAGCGCTGTGGTTTTGAACTGCCGAGGGCATACAGTTAGAAGTTCCCGAAGTGGCAGAGCAGGAAACAGAGC
Source organism: Bdellovibrionales bacterium (assembly GCA_038323665.1). Lineage (GTDB taxonomy): Bacteria > Bdellovibrionota > Bdellovibrionia > Bdellovibrionales > Bdellovibrionaceae > JBBQHD01. Next base: position 22,122 of record JBBQHD010000028.1, on the reverse strand, counting down.
CCGAAATTGGCGCTGGTGGTGCCGACTGAACACTGCCCTCGCTGCCGCCCGAACTAGATGAAGAGCTCGAACTGCCCCCCCCACTACTGCGCGCAACTGCGAACAGTTTTGAAAAACCACTATTACAATTAAAAATCCCGCGGACAGAACAATCCATTTTTTAATGTTCTTCAGTTTTTGTAGGATTAAATTCAGCATAGTAGTTCCCCCTAGACCTAAGTGATCGGTCAAAACTTGCCAAAACTGAATGAAAATAATTTGCTGTTGATTTTTTAGACGGCGAACTTTTTTCCAATGTAGAGCTTGTTCGCACTTCTTTCAAATGCATCTCGAATAAATACGTCCTAGATTAAGACAGCTTATTTCTTGCCAACCGAGGACGCTCGCTCTTTTGCCCATGGGCTTATTCGCGTTGCCAATGCAAAGGCAGCTCCTTGAATCGGAATTAAACGGATCGCAGCCATCAAACAAAAAACGTCTAATTCAATTTTCTGAATTTGCAATTTTTGTTCTGCGGTCATCGAATCTGATCCATCCAGTAAAGGCGGCTCGTCTTTAGGTGCTGCAATGTTAAAGGGATATTTTTGGCTATGCTGCCGTAACTTCTGCTCGATGTCTTTAAGTGCAAGTTTTTCGTTTTGAAGTTCTCGTGCATTTTCTATGGAAAGTGCATGCTTTGATTTTTCTATCCAATCAAAAGTACTTTTAATATCTTCAAGATAGCCAGTAATTTTTTGATTTGAATTTCGAATACTTGCAAGATGTTGAGGCGCACAAAGCGACAGGGATTGAATAGCAAAGCATTGTGACGACAGGACAGTGGCCAACAAAAAAAGCAAAACTGTTTTCATTTTATCTCCTTGAAAGGGGTTCAATCTCGAGCACTAATATAAACAAAAAATAAGCTAAATGCTGGTGTTATTTTACTGACGGTAAAATTTTTCAATGCAAGTCGAATTTCGACTGGAAGTTCGACAGCGGGTTTGCCCTCGTCGATCATTTCTTGCAAGCCTTCTGGCCCAAACATTTCCATTGCCGTTAACACTCGGGTTTCGTCGCAGGGGCAATCGTAAATGACATTGTAATCGTGATCGAGCTCCGTAAAGGGGAAACCAGAAAAAACTTTGGCCATAATTCCCGAAAGATTTCGATCTTGCTGATAGGTTTGCAAAAATTCTTCCTGAATATTTTTTTGAATGGTGTCGAACACGCTTTGGTCCACACCCGGCATAACTTCCACTAAAAATCCGCCAACTTTTTAACGATGGACCCTCGCTGACGAAGGCGAGCCAGTTAACCGGAATTATTTATAAAAGTATTCCGCAAGTCGCCCGTAAAATTCTTGAAGCCCTGGCGAGAGCCAAAGCATTAGCTCCCTTATGCGCTATGGATTGTGGGAAAGTTTTAAAACCGTCGGTGGTCTTTTCCACGGACAAGTGCGCGCCTCGAACTAGCGCGAAACAGTGGAAAAATATTCACGCGATACCTTCGTTCCTTACGACGATCGACCATTCCAATCTGCCAAAAACTATTCGGGAGATAATTCCGCGAATTCACGGCACCACTTCGCCAGGCTTGTTTAAAAAAACCTGGCGGGTTTTCCGGGTTATTTAAAATATTACTTAACTGGAATATCAAATTCGCAGGCGATATTTTTTTGATCCATTTAATTTAGTTCGGCGCCGGCAATGCGCGCGTTTTATTCGATTTAGTGTAAAACGGAACTTGGTTGATACGAGTAGGCGCTTAGAGAAGTTTGCGCAAAAGTGAGGGCAAAAAGTTCGTGAATTGTAATTTTTTACCATGAAGGCTATATTTCGCTCAAAGCTTAGCCACTGTTTTTCTCATCATCTTTATCTTAAATAAAACTCACTTTAACATTGGCCTAATTCTAGCAATATTTTATTTTGGTCATGATTTTCAACTTTAATGCGCTTGCAGAGACCAGCATCTGACAGTTTTGATCACCTAGATAAATCCAGCTTATTTCTGTAAAAGCTGTGGAATTAATTTTTCAACATAAAACTCGACAATTTGTCCAGTGATCTCAAGCGGATTAAGTCGATCTGTTTTCTTACCAGAAAGCATAACAGAAAGTGTACTATCCCACTCTTCTCCGCCTAAGTTTATGACATCCGATATCACTCCACACTCAATAGTGCGAAGCACTTTATTTTCATTATTATTTTTTGAAACAGCGTAGAGATGGGATGAATCTAAATTTATTATATCACATTTATTTTTTCGAGAGAAATCAAGAAATATATTGTCTTCCTGATAAATGGCGTCACCTGTAATGGCTCTAACAGATTTTATTTTTTCCAAATTGGTATTCTTTGATAATTTTAAGATCGCCTCTTTAAGTCCAAAGTCAGATTCGATAATTTTTTCAGAGGTATAAGATTTTGTCGTGCCGTCTGCAGCATATGCATTTTCGACTAGATAGAAATCGCCCATTTTTAATTCCTTTGTGCCAAGCCCGCCCGCCAATCCGTAGGCTAGAATGTATTCAATTCCAAAGTAGGCTAATTCTTCAATGGTTGAGGCAGACACTGGTCCACCATAGACATGATATAATGAAAGAAAATTAAAATTCTTATAGGAACACTGTTTAACGCTATCAGGAGTCACATGTATGAAAAATTGTTCGTCACTTGCAATTGGACTGTATTTTTTTAGTTGAACCGGCGGCGGGCAATATCCAATTAAAGCAATTTTAATATCTGAAAATGTATTTCTTTTGAATCTTTCACCAACTAGATTTGCAGGTGTTAAGTGTGGTTTTGACTTTTCAGACATAGATTTCTCCTAGAGTTTTCATTTTATATATTAAAATTTGAAGTTCATCAAGCCGCTGTGTCATCACGATAAGCACAGTTAGATTTTGGGCTTGTCCAAATAAAGTAGCAAACTGACACGACAACTTACCGGCAACAGATGTTCCGATAAGTTGCCTTTTAAAAAGTCATTCTCCTGTCGCTAGAACAAAGGATTTTTACAGATGCTTCGAATATCTTTCTAAATCAGTCGAGATTTAAAAAAATCTCCGATATCGCTCAGATAGCTCGTCGCTGATAGAATAATTGTGGCTATATGGCCTAGGCTTAGCCAGTTCTTATAGGGTTTGCATCCTAAAAGTTTTGCTAATGACTCTTGATACTCTGTAGGCACGGCATCGTCATTCCAAGATTGAATCATTAGAAAATTATCTGGATCAATTTTTCCAGCGCTATGGATGGGGTCAGTGGGAATATGCCCTTTCATCAAGTAATAATATTCCCGCTCATTCTTTAATTTAAAAATCTTTATGCGTTCTTCTCGAATGGACTTAAGAACTTCTAAACCACTGACTGCTGCGATTCCGGGAACATCTCCGCCGGTTGTAACGACTACTGTGGCTTTAATTTTATCTATTTGTGCTGCCGCGATGGTGCAGAAAAGTCCACCCAGGCTGACACCCATGCAGCCAATCTGATTTTGCTGCAATTGCGGATGTTTTTTTAACTGCAAAAAGATTGCGCGAATAGATCTGATCGTTCTTTGCGTGGCTCTTTCGTGAAAATCCAAATCTTTCGCCATTTCCTGCATTAAGAATTGTTTTCTATTTTTGTCTTTGGTCTGTGACCATTCCGGAATGTATTCCACCGTTCCATGACTGCGAAAAACCGCAAAACCTTGCGAACAAAGCCCTTGCGCCGTTTTTCGATCTGTCACGATATCGCTGATCGGAGGAATATACACAATGACCGGAATTTTGTTATCGGTGATGGCGGGCAAGTATTCGGTTACTTTGAATTTAAAATTAGCTAGCTCTGGCTTGCTTTCGTTTGGATCATAAAATTGCAGTTCATAATCTTTGATCCAACAATTGTTGGCTGCCCAAAGCGATAATGGGCTTAATCCAAGTAAAAGAAGAATGAACTTTATTTTCATTCGATGTTAATAGCATCGAAAGGATGATTATTGAAAGCGCAGGAAATTTTTTGAAATAAATACAGTTATATCTAATTCATCCCCTGACGGAAAATGCGGTCCTTCATTTTCTTCAGGCTTTCAACATCAATGGTGTAAGGCTTGCCGCACATTTGGCAGGTGACTTCGGCGGCTTTGCCCTCGTCGATCATTTCCTGCAAGCCTTCTGGCCCGAACATTTCCATTGCCGTTAACACTCGGGTTTCGTCGCAGGGGCAATCGTAAATGACATTGTAATCGTGATCGAGTTCCGTAAAGGGGAAACCAGAAAAAACTTTGGCCATAATTCCGGAAAGATTTCGATCTTGCTGATAGGTTTGCAAAAATTCTTCCTGAATATTTTTTTGAATGGTGTCGAACACACTCTGATCCACACCCGGCATGACTTCCACCAAAAATCCGCCAGCAAATTGAACGTTGTTGCTGCTGTCTAAAATCACTCGGCATTCAAACACACTTCGGATTTGTTGCGACTGATGTAAATAATAAACAATATCTTGTTTAAGTCCTTGATCCGTGCGCTCGATGGTTCCATGAAAGGGTTCTTTTTGAAATGGCTGATGCCTTGTAACGGATAAGGTTCCTTTGCCCAAAGCTTCTGATAAGGTTTGTCCTAAAATAATTTGTGGAACCGGAGTATACCCCCGCACTTGGCCTTCGAATTGAGCTTCGGCATACAGCCCGATCAGCAATCCTGAACCGCGGGCGTAAATTCCGACTTTTTGATTGTTTCTTAAATTACTGGCCATCAACAGCGACGCCACCATCAATGTCCCAATGCCTTCGGTTGCAACCGGCGAAGTATTTTGAATCGACCGCATATGTTGAACCACTTGGCTTGCATCGACAAAAGATGCCCTTGCGGTAAAATCATTGGTGACAAAACGGTGGACTCGAGTTTTCAATTCACTCATAAGTCTTAAGTTAACAGATTTTTCTTAAAAAGGAATCTTATGAATCTTGCAGAAAATCCCAGAAATATTTGGGCGGTTGGTCGAAACTATGCAGCCCATGCCAAGGAACTTGGCAATGCAGTGCCTGGCGCCGGCGACCAGCCGATTTTCTTTTTGAAATCGGGAAACTGCCTGGTGCAAGGATCTAAAATCCCCTGGGCAAAATCGGCGCAAAGCATCCACTTTGAAATCGAAATGATCGTTAGACTTGGCAAAAACCTGCAGCCCATCGATTGCGCACTGGCCTTGGATTTGACCGATCGCAAATCCCAGAATGAATTAAAATCCAAAGGCCAGCCATGGACCTTGGCAAAATCTTTTTCACATTCTTGTCCCGTTGCACCTTGGCTGGGTCCTAAAATTTTTCAGGAATTTTCACAGCTTAGCTTTGGCTTAAAAGTAAATGGTGTGGAACGGCAAAAGGGCAAGACTTCCGATATGCTGTTTTCCCTGCCAGATCTGCTGGCTGAATTGATTAAAAATTTCCCGGTTCAAGAAGGCGATTTGTTTTTAACCGGCACCCCCGAAGGCGTCGGCGAGCTGAAACCCCATGATCAATTGCAAGCTTGGGTGCGTGACGCAACTGGAACTTGCCTGTGTCAGCACGATTGGGTGATGATTCCCTGATGCAAGATTTAGAACCAATTATACAGGAAAAAGGCCAGGAAATACTTCGTAAAATGGAAGGATTTTCTAAAACATCTTTGTTCAGCAAAAACTTTTGGTATGGCTCGATCATGGATTGGAGCCTTAAAAACGAAGAATTCAAAACCAATTTATTTCGTTTTGTTGACGTGCTGCCAACTTTGAAAACGGGCGGAGACATCGCCCAACACTTGCGCGAATATTTCGAAGAAAAAGGCGAATTGCCCTCCGTGTTTAAAGTCGGCTTGGGTTTGGGCGCGATTGCACCGGGAATTATGGCCAATACGATTAAACAAAATGTGTCTGAAATGGCCAAAATGTTTATCACCGGCAGCGATCCCAAAGAAGCATTGGCGGTTTTAAAAAAAGCCCGCAAAAATAAAATTACTTTTACCGTAGATTTATTGGGCGAAGCCACCTTGTCAGAAAAAGAAGCTTTGGATTATCAAAACCGTTATTTCGAACTGATCGATTGGCTGGCCAAAGATGCCGAAACCTGGGAAGAAATTGCGCAGATCGACCGCGATGACCGCGGCCCCATTCCAAAAGTGAATGTTTCGGTAAAATTAACCGCACTGTCTTCACAAATCAGCGAAAAAGCCTGGGATAAAACCAAAGATAACTTAAAAGAACGTTTGCGGCCGTTGCTTCGTCGCGCACAGGAAAAAAATATTTTCCTGAATTTCGATATGGAACATTTTGCAGTTAAAAATTTAACTGTGGAAGTTTTTTCCGAAATTATTTCCGAAACGGAATTCAAAGCCTATCCTTTTTTCGGCTGCGTGATTCAAGCTTACTTAAAAGATTCATTGCAGGATTTAAAAAAATTATCGGAAATTTCCATTCAGCGTGGAATGCCCTTTACCGTTCGCTTGGTCAAAGGTGCTTATTGGGATTCAGAAACGATTGAATCCAAAGCCAAAGATTGGCCCGTTCCTGTTTTTGAAAACAAAGCAGCCACGGATGCCAATTACGAAAAATGCGCCCGATTTTTATTTGATAATGCCAAATATTTTCGAATCGCCTTGGCTTCGCACAATGTGCGTAGTCTGGCTGCTGCCATTGTTTATTCTGAAAAACTGGGATTGCCCAAAAATAGTTTCGAAGTGCAAATGCTGTTCGGAATGGCCGACCCGATTAAAAAAGCCATGGTGGATTTAGGATTTCGCGTGCGCGAATACGCCCCGATTGGGGAAATGTTGCCTGGAATGGCTTATTTAGTGCGAAGGTTGCTGGAAAATACTTCCAACGAATCTTGGCTGCGCGGAAAATTTGCCGACGGAAAAAACAATGAAAAACTTTTGCAAAACCCGGAAATAAATCTTCCCAAGCAAAATATTTCCGCGACTGATCCGCAACCCACTTACGAATTTAACAATTTCCCTTTGGCCGATTTCACCTTGGAAGCCAACCGCAAAGCGATGCTTGCGGCACTTGATAAAACTCGCAAAAGTTTACCTTTTAAAATTAAGCCCAGTATGAAGGCCACATCCGATCGTAAAACTTTCGAGCGCGCAAATCCTTCCAACATTTCAGAAAAAATTGCCGTGGTTGAAATGGCAAATTTAGAAGATGCCGCATTTGCTGTCGCAGAAACTTCCAAAGCTTATCCAGCATGGAAGAAAAAAACTTTCAGCGAACGCGCTGTGTATTTAGAAAAACTGGCGGATCTTTTTGAACGCGATCGTTGGCAGTTATCCGCCCAACAAACTTTGGAAGTTGGCAAACCTTGGGCCGAAGCCGATGCTGACGTCGCTGAAACCATTGATTTTTGCAGATATTACGCCAAAGAAGCCCGCAAATTGGATACCAAATTAAAAGTGGGCCATGCTCCAGGCGAACACAGTTTTTATTCTTATAAATCCCGCGGAGTCACGGCCGTTATTTCACCTTGGAATTTCCCCTTGGCAATTTTAACCGGTCAAACAGTGGCAAGTTTAGTCACTGGCAATCCTGTGGTTATGAAACCCGCCGAACAAAGCATGATGATTGCTTACGGACTTTATCAGCGCTTAATCGAAGCCGGAGTTCCAGAAAATGTGGTGCAGTTCTTACCAGGATTTGGCGAAGAAGTTGGCGCTGCAATTGTTCGCGATGCCAAAGTTGTGAATATTGCCTTTACCGGATCCAAAGCCGTCGGTTTAGAAATTTTACGCGAAGCTTCGGTTCGTCGAGACAAACAAATCGAACTCAAACGCTGCATTATTGAAATGGGCGGGAAAAATGCTTTGATCATCGACAGCGATGCGGATTTGGACGAAGCCGTCGATGCTGTTTTATATTCGGCATTTGGTTTCAGTGGACAAAAATGTTCGGCCGCCAGTCGCTGCATTGTTTTGACTGATGTTTACGAAAAATTTTCTGAACGCTTGGTCGAAGCCGCCAAAAGTTATGTGATCGGCAATGCTGAAAATCCAGCTTCGGATTTAGGCCCCGTTGTCGATGAGGATTCGCAGCAAAGATTATTGGGCGCGATTGCCCAAGCGCGGTCCGTTCACTCGATTCTTTACCAAAGTCCCCAGCCTGAAAATGGTTACTATGTGCCGCTGACGATTTTTGGAAAAGTCGATTCGGGGTCACAATTGGCACAAACCGAATTGTTTGGACCAGTTTTGTGTTTGATTCAGGCCAAAGATTTTGATGATGCTTTGAAAATTGCCAATTCGACCGAGTATGCTTTGACCGGAGGAATTTTTTCTCGCAGTCCCAGAAATATTGAACGCGCCAAAAATGAATTCGAAGTCGGCAATTTATACATCAATCGCAGCATCACGGGTGCAATGGTGGAACGTCATCCCTTTGGTGGATACAAAATGTCGGGCATCGGTTCCAAAACCGGCGGGCCTGATTATCTAAAACAATTTATGGAACCAGTTTGTGTTACCGAGAATATGATGCGCCGAGGTTTCGCGCCTGACGAGAAAAACTAAATCTGTGAAATGCAGCCAACGCTAGTCCCCAGAACAGTCCACCCAGGTGGGCTGCGTGGGCAACACTGCTGCCCTCGCCCGTGACATCGAATAACAGTCCCGACAAATCATTGATAAAAAATATGGGAATTAAATAGACCAAGGGAATCCAAATCCAGCCGTAACCACCTTCGAAGGGATAGAAAAAATAAAAACAGCGTAAGTATTTTTTCTGTTCCGCCAGAACTTGAAATCCCAGTAGTGCGGTCAATCCACTGCTGGCGCCCACTAGGGGAAATGCTGTCCAAGGATCCATCCATAAAAAGGCGAATGCTCCGAAAAATCCTCCGCTTAAAAAAACGGTGATCAACGAGGCTGTTCCCCATTTTCGTTCGAAACCAAAAGCGATTAGTAAAAAGAAAATTAAGTTCGTCAGTAAATGCACAAAATGGGCATGACAAAATTGATAAGTCACCCAAGACAGTGCATTTGGGGTCAGTGCCTGCACACCGAAACGGGATAAAATATCTTCGTTCATCTGCGCTTGAATTAAAGCAATGCGTGCATCTTTGGGGCTTTGTGCGCGAATGAATCGAACATCGCCCAGTGCTTTGCGGCCTAGGATTTCATAGATTTCATCGTTCTGGGGTTTGGATCTCCAGCTGGATAATTCGCTGGCTGGTAAAATTTCTAAATAAGTCTTGCCGAATTCCTGCAAAGTTTTTGCGTCGCTGGGCAAAGCAATATCTTTTTGTGGATCCCCTTGGAAAACAAAAAAAGTTAAAATAAAAAATCCTGCCATCATCCAAGTGCCGGGGGTCGAATCTTTTTTAAAATTAATTTCAAGGCTGGGTAAAATCATGGATTCACCCGAACGACATGAGTGTGACTAAGGTGCTCGAACCACAAACGTTGATTGCGATCGGTAAAAGTTTTTAAAAAAGGAATTCCCAATGCCAATAAGGACACCCACCAGCCCACGGACCGGATTAGGGCTTGGGAAAATTTAATCTGGGCATGGCCGGAATCATCCACGATTTTTAACCAAAATAATCTTTGTCCCGGTGTTGATCCAGCAAAATACCAAAACATCAAATGCGAAAAAATTCCCAGAAATAAACAAGCACCGATGGCTGCAAAAAATAAATAATCCGCCTTGCTGTTCTTGTGCAAAACTTCCCATTTAATTTCCTGAATCCACGAAGACAAACTTAAGGTAAGAATGGGCGACAGCAGAAAAAAATCTGCCAGGAACGCACGTAGACGTTCCGAAAAATGAATGATTTTTTGCGATTCCACTTTGGTCGGAATCCAAATATCAGGATACAGCATGTGTATCAAATCGGAATATTAACTAAGATTCTATAGGGATTTCAACGAGATCAGGCGCTGTTCGGGGTCGAGTTCTACTTGGATTTGTTTAATCGTTTCGCCATTTTGGTTTTTCAGACTAAAGACCTTATGACCCTGACTTTGACCAGCAACTTCTTCGGCAGAATAAAATTGTGGGTGCAATAGACTTCCGTAACGTTTAAAAAAACCATCGGTCTTGCTGAAATTCGCCAAAGACCCAGATTTTTCTTCGCCCACAAATTGCATCTGTTTCATCACATTATCTTCCCAAGTGATGGAATATTTTCCAGACAAAAATCCATAGCGAAGCTCGTCTTGCAGACTTGGTTTTTGCGCCCAGAAGGTGGGTTGTTTTAATTCCTGTGGATTTATTTTTTGTCCATATTGAGTGCTGGCAATGCCGCGATCTTGTCCCCGACTTGCTTGATAATTCCAAAGAAACTGATGACAGAACAGCGAAACAATAAAAATCCCCAATACCGACAGCACCAGACCAGAACGCTGACTGCGACGGGATTCGCGGGCCCAGAATTTATTTAATTTATTTTTTGGGAATGATAGCACCAATGCCCCCTTAACTTTTACTTCTATTAGTTTAGCAAAAATTCTTTTGAACTAAAGCGGATACTAGACGTATTTGTTAAGCGAATCTTGTGCCACCACGGGCATGCGGTTAAATCAACTTGAGTTGATTTAACCGTCTAGACTTTGGACGAGTTGAAATAAATAAATCGACAGTGCCTTAAAACGAGACTGCAAACGAGACTGTTTCATCGAAAAACTAAGCAGCAATTTTTCTTCGTCGTGCGACCGAAGTATCAATTTGATACTGTTTTACTTTGCGGTATAAAGTGGCGCGACCGATTCCCAAAGCTTTCGCAGCTTCAGTTAAATTGCCTTTGTATTGCAAAATTGCATCTTCGATGGCTTTGGCTTCGACTTCTTCCATCTTGTGAACTTTGTGATCAGCATAGCTGCCAGGAAATTGAACTAAGTTTAAAGGGCTGGGGCTTGGTACACCGAAACCACCGGCAAGGGCAGGTAAGCCATTCACCAATAGTTGACGGAAATTAGGATGCTCTAAGCCTTCCACCCACTGAGTCGGTGAAAAAACTTGGCAGTTTGCGTTTTTTTCTTCGCAATATTTTTTAAATTCTTCTGCAACAAATGATTGATCAGTTACTAAGAACAAATTTGGACGCGACATTCATTTCCTCCTCATGGATCACAAGCCGATGCCTACCTATCGGCGATTCAAGATGAGAATTAAGGGATATTATGCCCTATCTACGTCCAGATTTAATCTTGACCTGTAATTTCGAGATCAAATGCACGGCCATTTTTTCCTGGACCCGGCACATTTTCAATTCATCACGGCGGTAAGAACGCTGTGACGGAGTCAAAGTCCCTGTTTCTAATTCCATTTCATAATCCAGCTTGGCTGCGCGGATGCCTTCAAGTTCTTTGGTCTGTTGTTTGAATAATTTTGTTACTCCAGACAAGGGTGCAACTTCGATCCATTCTTCTTTGCCGCGATACCAGCTGACCATTCGCAAAAAACGCGCTTTGTTTTTTGCCAAAGTAAATTTGGGAAATTGGTCGTCGGCTAAATCCAAAATATTATCGATTTCATCCAGATTAACGTCTTCTTCTTCTTCCACTTGGAAAGAATTAAACAACGAAGGATTCTGCTGTTCCAGCATTTCTAAGGATTCAAGACCGGTGCTTTTCGCTTCGAGTTCAACCTCGTTTTCGCTTTCAACGTCATTCTCATTTTCAACGTCAATTTCGATTTCAACTTCATTTTCATTTTCCATTTCAAATTGGCCAGGTCGTCCAGACATTGTGTGTCCTCCTAAAGGTGTTCAACGTGTTCGAAATTGTTATACCAAATGAACTTGCAATGACACAAGATATCAAATTTACATAGTGAGCAGACTTGCGGAAAAAGTCTTAAAAAGTTAACAAAAAAGACATGGGAACTACACTCGAATTCATAATTTTGTCTTTGATCCTCGTCCAAGTTGCTGTTTTTGTCTGGTGGACTAAAAAAAATGCCCGCCCATCGGTGGATCCGCTGTTTCATGTGGTGAAGGATTTTCAAACTCAGCAGAACCAAATGACCCTGCAACAGATGGAAAGCATTAATCGTAATCTTACGGATCGCATGAATCATATGACCCAGACGCTCGAGGGAAAATTTCAAAATCTGCAGGACTTTAATTTAAAACAATTGGAATTAATCCGCGCGACGGTGGATGAAAAATTGCAAAGCACATTGGAAAAACGCCTGGGCGATTCTTTCAAAATGGTCAGCGAACGACTTGAAATGGTGCACAAGGGACTTGGCGAAATGCAAAGTCTAGCGCACGGCGTGGGCGATCTGAAACGAGTTTTGTCGAATGTAAAAACGCGAGGCATTTGGGGCGAAATTCAACTGCGCGGAATTTTAGAACAAATTTTAAACCCCAGTCAGTTTGATATGAATGTCAAAGTGCGACCCGATGTAAATTCTTTCGTAGAATTTGCCATTAAAATGCCTGGCAAAGAAGAAGGCGTGCCCCTGTGGCTGCCCATCGATTCTAAATTTCCCGTAGAATCCTACGAAAAAATCCTACAAGCCCAAGAACTGGGCGATCCTGATCTGCTGAAATCAGGCCGCGATGAATTGGTCAAAGCCATCAAAACTTTTGCCAAGGATATTCGTAATCTTTACATCCACCCGCCTTGGACCACCGATTTTGCGATTTTGTTTGTGCCGACAGAAAGTTTATTTGCAGAAATCAATCAACAACCCGGCTTGGTTGATTTTTTACAGCGCGAATACCGAGTCACCGTTTCAGGTCCAACAACACTGGCGGCTTTGTTAAACAGCTTAGCCATGGGTTTCCAAACCTTGGCGATCCAAAAAAGATCCAGCGAAGTCTGGCAAGTTCTGGGCACGATTAAACAAGAATTTATGAAATTCGCAGAACTTCTAGTTGCTGCAGAAAAAAAATTAGATGAAGCCAAAAATAAGATTTTTTCCGTGCGTTCGAAAACCACCACCATCGGCAGACAACTGCGCGATGTGCAGACAACTGATGTCCCGATACTTCCGCTGCAGCCCGAAATGTTGATCGATCAAGAAGACGTGTGAATTAAGTCCTGCCGGCGCGGAATTGTTTAATTTTTTCACCCTCGGCGATAAAGCTGATTTCGATGGGGCGGCAGCAGACTTCGCAGTCTTCGATGTATTTTTGGAAATCTTTGATGCTGGTGTCCAGTAACATCGAAATTTTTTCTGAGCAGTATGGGCATTTAAAAAACTTTTCGACTTCTTCCATATTACAAAGGCGCGTTGGTGCAGGAATATTCAGTTTTGGACGGCGCAAATTGCCTTGTTTCGACTTCGCACTTTTTGAAATAAAATTCTTTGTGATCCACGTCTTTGGTGCGCGAACCCTTGTCGACCTGAAAGATATCATTGATGTAGGTCGCCTGATGCTCAGGGCTTGGACGCCGCGCTTCGTTGGAAGAACAACCGAAAATTGCGGTTAAAAGCATCACAATAAGTAAAAATTGAATTCGTCCCACAGGAAAAAGATACCATAATTTGCCTATTTCTGGAAAAAATAAACGATGACCACAGCGAAAAGCACGAACCGATGATTGCGCAATACTGGCGGAAAACCTTGTCCCATCAAAAATTTATCTTTTTTGTTTTGGCCATCCTTACCTATCGTCTGGTTTTTTCCATGACCATCGGACTGATCGACGACGAAGCCTATCACTGGACCTGGAGCCAGGATTTACAATGGTCTTATTTCGATCACCCAGGAATGATTGCTTGGCTGGAAAAAATTTCGACCACATTATTCGGCTCGACATTTTTGGGCGTGCGCTTGCCCACCATTTTATCTTTTACCGCAGTTTTAGTTGGTTTGTGGAAACTCAGCTGTGATTTTTTTGGCGAAGTGGCTGCGCGCTGGTTGGTATTGATTGTGCTGCTGGTTCCACTTTATGGAATCGGGGGATATGTGGCCTCGCCCGAACCACCTTTTGTTTGTTGCTGGGTTTGGGCCGCATGGGTTTTTTGGCAAGGAGTTCGCGAAGACGACAAACGCTGGTCGACCAAAAAAACTTGGCTGTGCCTGGGAATTTTAATGGGCCTGGGTTTAAATTCGAAATTTATTATGGCCATGCTGGCGCCGGGTTTTGGAATTTACTTATTGGCATCACCGCGTTCGCGTCGGCAACTTTTAACGGTCTGGCCTTGGGTGGGATTTTTGATCGCGACGATTTTATGTTTTCCGATTTTTTATTGGAATCAGAAAATGGGTTGGCCTGGATTTATCTACCAATTTCATGATCGCCACCAGGGCGAACATTTCAGCCTTACACGCTGGCTGCAATGGTGGACGGTGCAATGGGTTTTCCTGACCCCGGTTCCCTATGTGCTGGCGATTTATTCTTTGTATTTAGGATTTAAAAAATTCACCGACCCGCGCTGGAGATTTATTTTCTGCCTGGCCATTCCTTCGATTTTTATTTTTACCCTGCAGCCTTTTTTTGCTGAATTTAAACCTCACTGGCCGGGGCCTGCTTATTTATTTTTGCTGCTGGGGGCTTCGTCACTGATGCCGTCGAAAAAACTTTACTGGTGGACCTTTGGATTTTTAATTGCGCTGAATACTTTGATTTATTCTTTTTTTTGGTCCCCTTGGTTGCCGCAGCTTGCTCGCAAAATCAAACCGAGTATTGAATGGAAAACCACTTACGACTTAAGCAATGAATTTTATGGTTGGAAAGAAATTGGTTTAGATGTTTTGCGACAAAAAAGATTTATGAAAGTTGAAACCAATCAAAATGTTTTCGTTGGGGCTTTACGCTATGAAACCACCGCGCAAACTTGGTGGGGAACCGGCGAGCCAGTGTTTCATCTTTCCCATCAGGTGACACATTATACAGTGATGCAAAATTACCGAAAATCTTTGGACTCTCTGAAAGGACAAAACGCAGTGATCCTGACCAGCGAAAAATATGCTGACAATCCAATGGATCGTGCAGTATTTGATCGCTGCACTTCGGAAATTTTTCCATTTTCTCGTGGCCAAGAAAAATCACGGGAATTTACTTTGTGGAAGTGTTGGAATTTTCAAGGATTAAAATGATTTCTGTTTGGCTTATTTTTTTCTCGCCCTTTTTGCATGCGCAAAAATATGAAAGCACAATCACCGAAAAATCCCTGCAGTCTGCCACGCGAGTCACGATCACCCGCGAGGAAATTCAAAAATCCTCCAATACGACAGTCAGCCAAGTTTTAGCCCAATCGGCAGGACTTTCCATTATCAACGGAACTTTTCTACCAAATTCTATTTTTCTGCGCGGGGGAAATTCCGGCCATGTCTTGGTTTTGCTGGATGGAATTCCGGTTTACGATGCGACTTCGACTGAACGCACTTTTAATTTAAATTCTATTCCCTTAAGTTTAGTCCAACAAATCGATGTTTTAAAAGGCAGTCAGGCTGTTCGTTACGGCGGCCAAGCCTTAACCGGAGTGATTTCGATTCAAACTGTGCAAGCCAGTTCTGAACTTCACACTCAAATCAGGCCGGAAGTTTACGCTGGAACTACTAATGGCTCTGAACTTTCTGGAAAAGTTACACCGCCAGCAAAAACTTTTAAACCCGATCTTGGTTTTTTTGTGCGCAATGAAAAACTATTGTCCCCGATTACCAACTCGACTCAAACTTATGGTGCCGCGGAAACAGGAATTGATGGGGCCATCAGTTGGCGGCCAAATCCTGTTCCGGGAACTTGGCTGCTGCGCGCACGCAATTTTGAAAGCAAGCGCACGATTCCGGGATTTGATGCGGATTCGAACAATTTTCAAAGCACGAACCGTTCACGCCTGGTGGGAATACTTTTTCGTCCCGATTATGAATTCATACTGCCCAAATTTACTTTTGCTTATTCGGATTCGTCGCGCGAATACGATCACCAGATTGCGGATTCGGGCACCCCGATCATCAAAGAAGAATATCCAGCCAAACTTTTAATCGCGCGCTTAGAACAAGTGATGTCAGGTCTGGATATTTTCAAAATGACTTTGGGTTGGAGCTATACCAAAGAAAAAGGCGATTTCAATACCATCGCGTCTTACAATCCTGCGTCCAACAATACTTTTCATGCCGTCGATCAAGAAATTATGGCCGTTTATACTTTGTTCGCAGTCCCCATCAATAATTCGGAAATCACTGGTGGTTATCGTTATGAAAAATTCGCGACAACCACCGAAAGCAGTTCTTATCAGGCCGGCTATCAGTGGAACAATCGCGTAAAAATGGAATGGGCCGAAGGACAAAAAGCCCCCAGTCTTTTTCAATTGTTCAGCGCTGATTACGGAAATTTAAATTTAAAACCAGAGCGCGGCCAAAGTTTAAGTGCCGAAGTTATTTTACTGCAAGATGCAGATCAAGAATTTTCATTTTCGCCTTTTTACACCAATTTTTTCGATTTGATTCAGGTTACAAAAGTTACGCCGACAAAATACACTTACACCAATGTGGCGCGTGCAGAAGTCAAAGGTGTCGATCTGGCTTGGAGCCAAAAATGGACAACATCAATGACCGGTTTGCGATTAACGTATCAGGATGCTCGCGATTTATCTGCACAAGATAAGTTATTGCGCAGACCAGATTTAATTTTAGGCGGTTATTTTACTGAACAAATTGGCACAGCAACATCAGTCACCTTAGATATCAACGGCAATGGGCGCAGGGACGACATCAATCCCAGTGCATCCGATTCGCGTCTGCATTTACGAGAATATTTATTATGGAATTTAAGTTTGCAAACAGAAATAAAAAAATCTTGGTTTGCACGATTCGGAATTCATAACTTATTAGATGATCGTTATGAAGAAAGCAGCGGATTTTATGGCGATGGCCGCATTATCCGCGTCAGTCTTGATTGGCGTTTGTAGTTCGCCCGACTTCTTGTTTAAGGCAGATCGAATAGTAAAAATTGTGATGTTTGCCGTTTGTCTTCTAAAAATAGCTTTGTTTCAGCAGAAACGGCTAGTCCATCGCCCTGTTGGCAGACAGTATTATTTACAATGATTTCCCCTGAAATTACTTGCAGCCATAAATTTCGATTTGGACTGATTGGATATTCTATTTTTGTATCTTGAGAAAAATTTCCTAAAAATAATTTTATATCTTGATGAATTTCAATCGGCCCACCTTGCCCGATTGCTGACACCGCCAAAGTCAGATTATCTTTTTCTGTTTCAGTAGAAAAATTTTTCTGCCCATAACTGGGTTCATAACCTGCACGATCGGGTAAAATCCAAATCTGATACAGATGCGTAGTTTCATTTTGTAAGTGATTGTATTCGGAATGTCTGACCCCGGTTCCAGCACTCATTTTTTGCACTTCGCCAGGTTTAATAATAGTAGAATTGCCCATGGAATCCTTATGTTCCAATGCGCCTTCGATCACGACTGTGATGATTTCCATATTTTGGTGTCCATGAGTTCCAAATCCTTTGCCCGCTTGAATGCGGTCTTCGTTCATGACTCGTAAAACACTAAAACCCATGTGTTCAGGATCATGATAATCTGCAAAAGAAAAAGTATGTTTAGCTTTCAGCCAACCATGATCCGCACGACCGCGGTCTTGTGATTTTCTAAGTTGTAACATCGAAATCTCCTATAGTTGTGAAGACTGCAAACGAAATTTATAAGTATAACGAATTTTTACGGGCTGCGCCTGCCCATCTGCAAAAGCCGGTGTAAACTTAAACTGCTTAAGTGCCGTCATTGCCGCTTGTTCAAAAACACTGGAAGGACTTTTGATGATTTTTAAATCAGACGGAAGGCCGGTTTCGCTGACCAACATTTCGACTTCAACATCGGCTTCTTGTTTTTTTATGCGGGCTTCTTGCGGGTAAATGGCTTTTTTTTCTACAATTACTTTTGGCCAATTGGTGATTTTATCTTTCTGCACACTATTACTTTGAACTGAGACTGAATCCGAACCCGCTGATAAAATTATTTCAGATTTTTTTTTCGGCAGGGCTGTTTTTGTAACAACTTTCTTTGCCATCGGAATAAGCGTGGATCCCGCAACAATCTGGATTGAAATAGAATTTGTGGGCGTTAAGCTTTCGCGTTTTTGCCCAAGCTTAAAAAACACAGCAGCTGCAAATAAAAAATGCAAACAAATTGAAAAAAAAATAGGCTTAGCTAAAGTTAGGTTCGATTTCATTCCAGATCAAACTAGCATAAGTTTATCCCCGAACAAACCATTGTCTTAAAGATTGCTTTCTATCATATTGGCCTATCATGCATTTCAGTGATGGAATTTTATTTTTTGTTGGGCTTATGGCGGGCCTGGTGGATTCAGTTATTGGTGGGGGCGGACTGCTGACCCTGCCCAGTCTATTTTTATTGGGCAATGAGACTTTGACTTCCGTAGCGTCAAATAAAGTTGCTGGTGTAACTGCCGCCCTAGTTGCATTTTTAGTTTATTTTAGAAAAATTTCTTTTAATTTTAAATTTTGTTTGCTGTTCACCGCAGCTGTTTTGTGCGGATCCTTATTGGGAAGTTTAACTGCAAATTATTTTATTCGGGATTATTTTAAAATTTTAATCCTAATCGCTTGCCCTGCAATTTTATATTTTATTTGGAACAAAGAAAAATGGATCTATCATTTGACCCACGATTTAAGTGTTAAAATCAATCAACCGTTGATTGTTGTGTGCGGATTACTGGTGGGATTTTACGATGGATCCTTTGGCCCTGGCGGGGGCACAGCAATGTTTTTAGTTTTGGTGGGACTGATGAAAGTTCCGGTGATGCAGGCTTTGGTGATTTCAAAAGCCGTCAATTTGATTTCTGCGGCCGCGGCCCTTTCCGGTTACTGGTATCAGGGTTTAGTGGATTTTCGTTTGGTATTGCCGCTGGCTGTGGGCATTTGTTTGGGCGCATTTTGTGGGGCGAACTTGGCTTTGCGAAATATCGAAAAAATCTTAAAACCTTTGCTTACAGCTGTTGTGATTTTACTGATGAGTTATTTGTTTTTGGGATTTTAGGGATCAACTTTATCAAGCTCAACTTCATCGCCGTCAACGCAGACTGGATCAGCATTATCTACTTTGACTTCCTCATTTGATTTGCTACTGCGCTTGGGTTTTGCTGCGATCTGGGCCAGTGAACTGCGAATATCCGCGATTTCTCCGGGATTAAATAAATTTGCAGCTTTTTTAAACTGCCAAATATCCTCGAACTCTGCTTGGTAAGCTGCAATTAATTCTGGATTGTTAAAATAAAGCTGGTTTTCGTGATTTTTTCTGGCCGCACCGTAAGTAAAATTAAAACTTCCCGTTGCCAAATACTGTCCATCGATAATTAAAAATTTATCGTGCATAATTCCAGATTGCTGCCCATAGCGCACCAGAATTTTTTTATTCAAAAGCCAAATGACTTTCGATCGCGGGGTATGCGCCTGACGATGATCCACAATCACCCGCACCTGCACATTATTTTTGGATTTCGCGATCAGGCGTTTGATCACACCTTTGATATTCAAATCATAAATTGCCAGATCAATAGACTTCGTTGCCGAATCCAACAGCGCAAAAATCTTTTTTTCACACTGTCCCTTCGGAGAAAAACAAACCTCACCATCCTTAATCGGCGCCTGCTGCGACGGCAAACGGGCAGAAGTTTTTGCAGCAGGCGCTGCGGAAGATAAAATCGGAATGAATATTAAGAAAAGTAATTTCGGCATAAGTTCCCCTTCCGTAGGATTATGATTATGCTATGGGTGTTGTTTTCATTAAGCAAATAGATCAGTGCCATTGCTCTTTTAATAATCGCAGCTGATTTCTGAAAATCTTCGGATCTGCCATCGCTCTGGATAAAATCAAACTTCCCTGAATCAGGGATAGGGCTTGTTCCGCTGATTCCTTGGGCTTCGCAACTTTCAATTCGATCAACACATTTTCCAAAAGCTTTGACCATTGCTGAATCGCTTTTTTCATAGATTCAGAAACTTTTTTTCCAAGATTTCCTTGGGAAAAAATCGTGATGAAACACACTTCACTGCCACCACAATAAAATTTTTCAACGGACTTAAACATTGCGAAAATCTTTTGCTGCGCCGGCAAATCACTTTTAAGAGGATCCAACACCTTCACTTGCAAATCCACTAGGGCCTTAAGCAGAACGGCTTCTGCCATATCTGCTTTACCCTTGGGAAAATAATGATACAGACTTGCTCGTTCGAGCCCTGTCCCTGCAGTCAGTAAACTTAAGGTTGCTCCGTCAAAACCATAAGTTCTGAAAATTTGGCTTAGATCCTGAATGATTTGATCTTTGCTTTTAAGTGCTTTTCTCATTTTTTCTGAATAGTGGAAAGAATACTGCTGCGTTGAATATTTGCGACCACTCCTTTTTCCCAACCGCCGACCAGCAATTGTTCTGCTTCATTTTTTAAAACTGCAGCAACCTTGCCTTGAAAGTGCTCTTGCATACCGGATTCATCCGCAAAACCATCATTGATCGTAAAAGTATTTTGATTCACCTTGGTTGCAAACCAATAAAGCGTTTTTGGTTCCGTCTGCTGAACAATTTCAGCGGCACCCGTCAGCAATTGGGCCAAGGCTGTTTCTTTGCCAGGCAATGCTTTTAAAGTGATCGTTACAGCGATTTGTGCGACGGCATTCTGATTCATTTTTTATCTCCTTTGATAAGTGATGGGCAGTTAATAACCGAACGTTCGGTAAATAACAAGGTAAATTTAATAGGCAACCCGGCGTCCGTTCCTGCCCGTTTTTGGGTAGTTTGATGTTTCAGCAGATTTTTTCTAATTCATCCCAGATATTTTTAAATTCAACAACGCGAGAATTTTTAAAGTTCAATGAGGGTGTTGGCGAGATCACCCATTTGTCGATCACTTTTAACTTCAGCGAATCCAAAAGTTTCAATTGCTCTGGCGTCCAATCCTTTGGTGTGGATTTGATTTCTGCTGCAATAAATTTTTGGTTTGGCAGTTCAATTAAAAGATCAAATTCTACTTTCTCTTTTGAGCGAACGTAATAAAGTTTATGGGGCTCGCCACGGTTAAGAAAAAATTTAACAACTTCACTGATCGCCACATTTTCCATAAGTTTTCCAAAACTTGGGCTTGTCATTAAAGGCTCATACTGTGACCAGCCTTGCAGGCGAACTGCCAAAGCCACATCATTGAAAATATATTTGGGTGTCTTAATCAGGCGCTGATTAAGGTTTGAAGAAAAACAAGGAATTCGCGTGATCAGACCATTCTGAGCCAAAAGCTCAACCCAAGACTGAACGGTTTGCACTTCTGCACCCACATTTTTCGCGATGTCAGAAAAAATCATCAGTTCACAAACTCGGCCAGAAATCAGATTCAAAGTTTTGCCAAATGCTTCTTTTTTTTCGATGCCCGCGGCAGCCACAATATCTTTTTCAATGAAGGTGCTGATAAGGTCGTTCAGATAACGTACAGGGCTTAATTTTAAATCGGTGCATAGGCCCGGCCATCCTCCGCGTAGGAAAAAATTTGGTAAATCAAAATTTTGCAGTTCATGCAGGGACAAAGTATTTAGATCAAAATAGCTTGCCCGTCCCGCCAACGATTCGCTGACTGCTTTCTGCAACAGAGTTTGATTTGAACCAGTGATCCAAATATCCAAATGCGGTTTCGAAGAATCTCTTCTTGTTTCATCGACCCTGCGTTTCAGTTCCGGAAAAATTTCTGGAGCCAGCGTTGCCTCATCCAAAATGTAAGCGCCATTAAGCTGTTCAAAAAAAAGCCTTGGATTTTCCTGCGCGAATCGACGTGTCGCCAGATCATCAAAATAAATGGTCTTATAGCGACCCAGTTTTTCCAATAACGAGGTCTTGCCAACCTGCCGCGGCCCCTTAAGAACCTTTATGGGCAGAGCATGCATTTGACCAATATAGTTTGAAAAATCTCTATTAAACCACATATTTGACTATTATATACCGACATTATAAATTAGTCAATAGGGACTAGAAGACCACCCCCAATCCGATAATACTCGTTATGTTTACACCGGATAGCTCTGCTGAATTTCCGTTTAACCAGATCAGCCTCAAAAAATAAACTTATTTTGTTTAATTTTATTCGGCGCAGGTAGTGCTCGCGTTTTATTCGATTTGGCGAGCGGCTTTCTTGCTGGCTTGTTAAATCGTAAAGGTAATAAAAAAGAAGCACTAAGGCTCTATATAAAGGGGTGCTTGGTAAGTACAAT
>JBBQHD010000027.1:0-25273 GCA_038323665.1 Bdellovibrionales bacterium | reverse complement strand
TTAATTTTGCCTATATTCTTCATGTTGCCAGCATCCTTGTTGGTTTTTTTGTTTGTTTTGCAAAATTATCAAAACAACCGCAAGTGAAGCTGGCAACTACTTGTTTTTTCTAGGATTTAAACCGGACGGCTCTGAACGCGATCACTACCGGCGCCGAACAAAATTAAACAAAATTAGTTTATTTTCAACAAGTTTACCTGCCAGTTGCTTGCAATCCAAGCGAGCGTTTTTGTACTTACTTCTTTAATCTTGTGATTCGGGCTGCGGCGGTTCCGGAGTTATACCAGGATCTGATTCTACCGGCTGGGATATTACGGGAGTAGGATCACTGGGGCTGATGTAAGTAGAGGGTTGTGGTAAAATATAGTGGTAAACAGCTCCCGAACCTGGATCCGATTGAGTGCTGTTGAACTGGCCATTTTCAAGATTCACACGTCCGGCTCCACTTTCCCCCGGAATTCCAATCAATAAATTTCTGTTGCTGGCAAATTGCAAAGAAGTACCGAATTGAAAATTGGGGATAATCGTTGAGTGTTGAGGCGGCTTAAGAAAATTTTCTAAATACCAAGTCGTACTTCCTTTGCGATAAATGTAGACCGCACCCGTATCGGAAGTATTGCTGCTATAAAAGTTCGCCGAGTTTGCGGCGACAGGAGAGTAGTTAACTCCGTAGGCAACCGAGCCGTTGCCGGGTTCTCCGATCGCGATAACATTATCTCCGAGTGCTACGGAGGTCCCGAAAAGATAGGGACGACTGGTATTATCTGTTCGCAATTCCTTTTCTAAAACCCAGTTTTCTTGATTTTTTCGATAAAGGTAGACGGATCCTAATCCTGAAATTCCGTACCGATTTTCCTTCGGCAATCCGACCGCCAACAAATCACCGCGCACAGCAATGCTGCCGATTTGTCGCGGAACTGAAATAACGGTGGTCGGAGCCGTTTGCCAAAAGCTCGTAGCGCCGTAGACAGTTCTTTTGAAAACAAAAATTCTATTGATCACTTCGCCGGGGTTGGATTCTGGAACCATCAGGTGGGTCGCAGTAGCGGCAAGGTTAAACTAGACCTAAACTTTAAGAAATAAAAACAGGATCTCGATTTGAGAATCACGGAAATTTAATTTACAAAACTTAAAGTTTATAAAAATCAATTTCTTCATCGGTCATGCCAGTTAGGCGTCGACGTTCCGTTGATATTGGGAAATTTTTCGGGGCCAAGATTTTCAGTTCTTGAATTTTATTTTTCCAGATGGTGCTGGCATCTGCCTTTAAGCGCAAGGCCTCAGAAAGATACCAATTACGACCAAAACGGACATGCTTGATTTCATCTTTCGCAATTCGCTGAGTGACGGAAAATATCGGAGACTCCTTAATCGGGCAGCCGGTTAATTTGCGCTGAATATTTTCACCAGCATCAAGGCCACTTGCTTCAAGATAAAGATAAGACGTGATGATGCGTGGTAAAAGTTCCACATCCTGAACAGCCGTATTCCATAGATTTAAATTCAAAGAAAAATCGCCAAAATTATATCTAAGATCCTGCATGGCATTTAAACAAAGATTAAGATGAATGGATTCTTCTAGGCAAACCTCGGTAAGTTGAAACCGATAACTTTGTTCTGCATCCGGGAATTGCAACAAAGTGATGATTCCGATTTCGATTGCTTGAAGTTCAATGTTGGCCAGATCAGAAAGCAGCCGCGCATGCCCCTCAAGTTTCCCAAGTCCAAAGTGGACGGTGGGGTGATCCTTAAGCGGCGTCAGATGCGGACGAAAAGGAGACACAGGCTTAAACAAGATTGATTTATAGTCGGATGGTTTTATCAAGATTTCCAGAATGCTGGGCAAATCTTGGATCTTTTTGGTGATCTTGCTTTCGGATAGCCAGCTTTCAACTTTTGCACGAGCAGTAGTCATAGTCGAATTTATACTCGTAGATTTTGGAAAGTCGACCACCTTCGACCAGCCACCACCAATAACTTGTTTTGCAGGCCGCAGTCTTAAATTGCACTAGGCTTTGTCTAAAATAGTTTTTTATGGACTGGTGCGAAAACCTATAGGTCTAATAGAAGTATGTTCAAATTTACCCAATTAAACTTGATTTTATTATTCTCCGTTGCGACCTGCGCTTATGCCGCAAGACCTGGCGAAGAAACCAAAAGAACCAGTGAACACAATATCAATGCACATGGCATTGCTCCGATTACCGGTTTGGCACTGTCGCTTGCAAACCCGGTTCAGTATCCACCAGATGATTTTACCGTTGCCGGTATTCGCATTGGCTTGCTAGTGGGTAAACATAAAAATGTTTATGGTCTGGACATAGGCGGCATTGGCAATATCACCGAAAGTAATTTTATTGGTATGGCGATTGCCGGTGGATTTAATAATACTCGTGGTTCCACCAATATTATTCTTTTACAACTGGCTGGCCTTGCCAATATCAACAGCGGGAAAACCAATGTTTATGGTTTTCAAATTGCTCCGGTCAATTGGAACAGCGGCGGCGGAAGCATTGTCGGAGTTTCCTTGGGAATTCTAGTGAACAAAAATTCGCTGAGCGATATTTATGGTTTGCAGTTGGGTTTGTATAACGAAGCCCAAGCTGTCTATGGTTTTCAAATTGGAATTATTAACAAAACTAAATCATTGCACGGTCTTCAAATTGGTCTGATGAATTTCAACGAAGCAGGGCCCTTGATTGCCAGTCCAATTATTAATATCGGATTTTAAACAGGGGAAATTTTGATTCAAAAAACTCGCGAACTTTATGGCAAATACAAAGCATGGACTCCGATAGCGTTTTTTATTCTTGGTTTTGCCTTCGACGCAGCGGTTCTGCATCGAATCGACGAAACTTCGGTCATCATTCAACAAGCCATTTATATTTTATTGTCGGCATCCTTAATTAGTATTGAACTTGTTGAGCTTAGTCGTGAAATCGAACCACCCTATGTGTTTGCTAAGGTGTGGAAGTATCGCGAAGCCATTTTGCATTTTCTATTGGGAACATTGCTGAACAGCTATACGATTTTTTATTTCAAAAGCACTTCGGCGCTGACTTCATTCATTTTTATTTTGGTTCTGGTGGTGATTTTAATTTTAAATGAATTCAAAAAATTTGGAAAATCCCAAACGCAAGTTCATGTGGCGCTGTTAAGTCTTTGTTTGATTTCCTATTTGGCATCATTGGTTCCAATTTTAG
The DNA here is from genome assembly GCA_038323665.1 of Bdellovibrionales bacterium. GTDB lineage: Bacteria > Bdellovibrionota > Bdellovibrionia > Bdellovibrionales > Bdellovibrionaceae > JBBQHD01. Next base: position 22,070 of record JBBQHD010000027.1, on the reverse strand, counting down.
TTGGGTTTATTGGACATTTGGCTTTTGCACTAGCTTTTTTGGCATCGCTAGGCATTTTTGCAGGATTCTATTTTCTAATGAAAAAACGATTTCAACTTTCGGTCGAAGTTATTAAACTGAATTTGATTTATCCATTTGCGGCCATGCAGATATTTTTTGCAACATTGTATGTCGGACAAGTGATTCCACCTGTGCCCTTATCGGTAACCTATATGGGAATTTATCATTTGGCTGAAAAATCGAATGGCGAATATCGATTAAGCACGACACGACCCCGTTGGAAATTCTGGCAGCACGGTGATCAAAGTTTTTTAAGTCGATCCGGTGATAAAATTTATTGTTTTATCCAAATCTATTCTCCATCACGATTTAAAGAAAATTTGCAAATCCGTTGGTTGCAGAAAGATGAAAAATTAGGTTGGCAATCTGCCGATGCAATTCCGATAGCCAGTTCTGGCGGCCGCGAAGAAGGCTTTCGATTGATAACGAAAAAAGAAAACTATCAGCCAGGCCTTTGGCGAGTGCAGGTGGAAACAAAATACGGCCAAGAAATTGGTCGCATTGATTTTACCGTTACCGCAGATACGGATTCAGATTTGCGCACTTTTACTGTCGAGAATCGCTAGTTCTGTTTAGGGTTTTAAATTACAAGTCAGAATTAAGTTAACTTTAAATTTACAAGTGCAGTGCCCAAAACAGATAGGGCGCTTTCCGCAAAACGCGGGCTCCGGCCCTCCACCGACCCCCCAGTAGGGCGGCCGCCTCCGGCTTCGTTGAGGTATTTGCGGAAAACGCCCTATCTGTTTTGGGCACTGCACTTGTAAATTTAAAGTTAACTTAATTCTGACTTGTAATTTAAAACCCTAAACAGCACTAACGATTTTGATTTTAAATATGAGTGGCTGAAACACGCCCTGGGCTGAAGTCTGTTTTGCTTCTGGACTAAAATCGAAAATTGTGGAATTCGGATTAAGTTGTTTATCTTATTATCGAAATGTTCCGATTAGTTGTGCGATGGAAAAGGTTTTTTATAGGTTTATTATTTTTTCGATTCTGTTAGGTGCAGTATCCGCCAACGCCGTTGAGCTTTCTTTAATCGGTGGTTTCACATCTGCGAATCAAACAATTTCGACCAATCAAAAACAAAATATGGTGACGGCTCCGAAAACTTATTCAGCCATTGGTTTTTTTATCAGCATTCCCACTGCAGACACCTGGGCTATAAAAGGTGGATTAATGTATGCCGAAGCTGGTTCGCACCAAACCTATAATCAGGGCGGCAGTTTTTATGCTGTCGATGAAAAAGTTCCTTATGTGCAAGTCCCACTTATTCTGACAACTTCTTTTTTTGAATCCATGGTTGTGTTGGGAATCGGCGGGTATTTCGCAAACGGAACTGCCACCGTAAGTCAGAATGTTGTTCAAGATGGTGGAAGTCCCTATACAACTTTTGGATCTTTTTCTGATAATCACTACACCTACAATGACTACGGCGTTGTTCTAGACGCAGAATTGCATTTGCCCCTTGGCCCTATTTCGCATTTATCCACAGTCGTGATGTATGAAATCGGTGCACAAAACGTTTCAACAATTACGAACGTATCGCAAAGAAATACCGTGCTATTAACTCTGATCGGGTTCGGCTGGAAATTCTAGACAGCTGCACTTTTGCTGCGCAAATTTCTTGATTTTCCCTCGATAAAAAATAAAATTTTAAAAATTACTTATCGATGGCATTAGCTTTTCTAATCCTGCGTAAAAAAAATAATTTACTTATTTGACAAGCGCACTCAATTCAACGAAGAAGAACCTCCTAAAAAATAAATCTAAGTTCCGGAGGGGACCGTATGGCATCATTGCGTAGAGCTATCGTATTCACATTGTCATTTCAGTTGGCCTTACTTCCCGTTCATGCCGAAACTTCGAATTCAGCGGCAGCGCCAGCTCGGGTTGCCCAGCCAGCAAAAAAAATTGATCTGAATACCGATGAGGGTCTGGCGCAGATTCCGCAGATCAAAGAACTGCTGGAGGCCGATCCCTATTTCGAGGATTTGTTTAAGTCGCCAGAATTAAAAGATGCGTCGATGGAATTTAGTCCGACTGATCCAGCGTTGGATCAATACCCATTTTTTGTTCACCCCAGCCAGCAATCTTGGGTCGAATCATCAGCAGTAGTTTCGAAAGCTGGCAGTGAAATCGCCTGGTCCAAACCCGAAGCAAAAAAGTTACTGTTGAATTTGCCAGGATCAAACAAATCGCTACAGTTAAATATTGGCCTGACTCCGTTTTTACTGACCAACGAGAAAATATTTTTATCAGCCGATGATGAATCCATGTTTTTAAAAGCTTCCGGTTTGCTTGAGCATAATCAAGTCGCCAGTGGTGGAATTTTCTTTATTGCTCGAAAAGAAATGTTTGATGCTTATCAAACTCATCAGCCTGTGCCGATTTATTTTTTACCCTTGGTGGACGTTGATACCGGCTGGGATGGAAATATCAAAGGAGTCGAACTGTATGGTTCTGATCAAATTTCTGTAACCAATGAAATTGGTCAAAGTGTTTTTCTGCGCAATGAAAACATTAATTATTTGATGAAAATTCAGCGCATGAATTATTTTATGGCCTGCATGATGGCATTGCGCGCCAATCAATTGGACGGAGATCAGTCGGATCAAGTCACGACACCTCAACCTGGGGTTACTGCTGGATTTGGAATGCTTTTTACAGGCTTGGATTTGAAGAATCCTGAAAGATCTTTTTGGAAAAATCCAGCGGCTGTGTCAGAAGGATTTTCCAAAGAAAATTTATTTAAAATTAAAACCTGGTTAATGCCATTTCTGCCCAAGCAGGCGCACGCAGCGATAGATCATTCTTTGGTCTTGCCAGCGATTTTAAATAAACTTGTTTACATTAGTAATATTTTTGCAGGTCTTGGAGTTTACGCTTTTATAATGATGCAGGTTCCAAGCATCAAAAAAAAATTAGAGATTATGCGCCAAAAATTAGACGAGCAAAAAAAATTGCAGCCGCCAACAACTCGTTTCGGGAAATTTCTGCGCGAAAATAAAAATGCACTTTGGGCGCTTGGGCATTCCAACACACACGCCATAGGATCTTTAGTGCAATTTGTGGGAATCACTACTGGAAATTTAGTCAATTTGTATTTGGATCGGGCTGTTCCCCAAGAATCTGCCGCGGAAAACACAATTGTTCGAAAGGTTATGAATAAAAGCTGGCTGTTTTCAAAAAATCGAGTTTCTAATAATGCGATTAGTCTCAATACGTTTATCAACGGGGCGATTATTCACGGAGCGATCGATACCGGGTTTGTTTATGTTCAATATATTTGGACGATTCCTTGGCTGATGCGTTCGGCAGAAGGTTTCGTCGATGACGGAACCAAATCACTCATTCAAAAAACATTTTCAAGCGCGAATGAAAGCACAATGAAACAAATTTCTGCGGATGTTGCCAGAAACGCAGTGGCACATTTAATTGGCGGGGCCAGTGGTTTTGCAAGCGGCCTAAAAACTCAGTTTACCGAGGAAATGATGAAGGTGGTCGATGCAGAATATTTGGCTAAGGGAATCAATCCACTTTCTCATGATATCGCAGGGGAAAGAAAAAAACTTATCGATGAACGTGTTAACACCAAGATGAAGCAACAAGGCTTGCCTGACAAAGACCAATTTCTTTACGACAGTAATTTTATTTTCCAAAAAATTGGTCAGGCTATGGGATATTCAGTCCCGGAAGCACTGAAAGAAAAATCAAGTTTTTTTTTAGAAGAAAGATTTAATCTAACTAAGCATGTATTGGATCGAGCAATTAAAATTTTAGAACTGCAACAGACCGACGGTTTAGGCCTAGTGTCCGAAGAGGCCTTGAAAATTTTAAAATCCACCAAGGGTAAAATGGGGTTTTTGTTAAACTCTGCCAAAAATGGAATAGCTGGATTTAAGGAAGCTCGTAAAGTTCGTCAATTGCTGACTTTGCTTAGCTACGATGGGCCGACCGAACTTTTGGTTAAATATGTCCCCGAGGTTTGGACGAGCGAATTTTCTGGTGACGGTGCACGCGCCGCAGTGATGGCCTTTCGGTTGTCGTTGCATAGTTTTATCAGTGGCAGAGGTCTAGATGTTTACGGGCCAACGCGGGAACAGATGCAGCCCTATTTCGCACAAGCCGAACAGCGCGCCATCGAATATTTATCTTTGGAATACAAAGATATGCTGGAATATTTTCCGATCGAAGAACGAGAAAATGTCATCCGCAAAAGTTTTAAAAATGATTTCGAGGCAGCTCGCAGAAGTGCTGTCGTCAAATTAATGGAAGAAAAATCCGATGCAGAAGCGGCAGCAAAATTTAAACCCGACTTAGGATGGTTTGAACAGCGCCAGGCAAATCAAGCGGCCGAGTATGCACAACGAGAAATGGAAGTGACGCAATTTTTTAGGTCAGACATGCGTGATCCAAATTCAGAAACTTACCAACAAGCCTGGGTGCAGTTGTATACGGATAATTTGGCAAAACAGGTGGGATTGCAAACGACTTTCAAGGGAACCCCTGGCCGTGATGAATTAGAATATGCAAAAGTTTTGAAATTTGCGAAAGAACTTGCGCAAATCAATACGGATTTGGCACTAAAGGGTAACCCCAGCAATGTCAGTTATTTAAAACGAGCTAGTGCGAAGGAAGCTTTAGATTTTAAAGCTTGGATTTACAGCGGAAATTTTTTGCGTGCGTTTAGCCAGGCGACTACTGAACTCGGACAGATGCGTTCATTATCCCCCTATCAGCCAGGGAAAACTCAGTATTTAAGACAACTGCCTTTGTTTAAAGAACATCGTTGGCTGGGCAATGTTGCAGGAATTGGTTTCCGCGCGGTGGATGCGCTTTATGACGATCAAGCATCACTCAACCCTGGATTTAAAGCATGGATGTCCAGAAATTTATTTTTTCCATTACCGTTTTGTACTGACGTTTGGACTGCAACACAGCGAAGTTTAAAGGCTATGCCGTTGGCACTAACAGTAGGTTATGCTTGGACTTATTATTTTTGGAATATTCACATCGATTACGGAATGTATACGATGTTCGCTTTGCTTGGTGGCGCAACTATTTCTGCACCTCAGCAGGTTCTTGTGCGTTGGATGCGAATGATCGGCATTCCGACCATGAAGAATCCACTGACAAAAATTTTGTATTCAGTGCCTTACGCATGGGTAACCTTTGGGGGAATGATTCCGGTATTATTATATGGCCCGATGTTTAGTGGACTTATAGATTCCGTTATTGTGAATCCAGCAAAAGGTTTCTACTCGTTATTCGAAAGTTGGCAGCTGTGGTCTGCATTTATTATGGCAGCGACGCTGTCTTCTAAAAAAATCCGCGATAAAATAAATTCTTTTACTGGAATGCAGACCTTCGAGCAAAAAGCAGTGCAGAGGCTGGCGGAAGACGGTAGCACTTTTGTTTGTGAAAACTTATTTGTAACGACACATTAAAGTTGTTTTTATAAGGAAAACAACTTTTTATATAACTGATGAATTTTACGAACTCGATTGCGGATCATTTTCAGCAGCCCTTTTATTCTATAGTGTCACCCACGCCGGTGCCCAATCCGCGCATCATCGGCTGGAGCGAAGAAGTCGCGGCCCTGCTTAAAATTAAACAAGATTCAGTTTGGTTGGAAGCTTTGGCGGGAAATAAAATATTGCCGGGAATGCAGCCCATTGCCACACGTTATGCAGGACATCAGTTTGGCCACTGGGCAGGTCAGTTGGGCGACGGTCGCGCAATTATTTTGGGTGAAATCGACAGTCAGGAAATTCAGCTGAAGGGTGCTGGGCCAACGCCTTATTCCAGGCGCGCGGATGGCCGTGCGGTTTTGCGATCGTCTTTGCGCGAATTTCTGTGCAGTGAAGCCATGTTTCATTTGGGAATTCCCACCACTCGGGCACTGGCACTTCTGACCACCGGAGAATCCGTCACACGCGATATGTTTTATGATGGACATCCTGCCGCCGAACCCGGTGCCATTTGTGTGCGGGTGGCAAAATCTTTTCTGCGTTTTGGCCATTTCGAAATGCTGGCGTCTGATGGGGATCAGAAAACTTTTCGGAAACTTTTAGATTATGTCTTGGCAATGTATCAAACTGATCGTGTGGAAATATTTTTTGCTGAACTTTGTCGGCGAACGGCGCAACTCATGTCGGAATGGTTGCGCGTTGGATTTATCCACGCAGTTATGAACACCGATAATATGTCGATCTTAGGTTTAACGATCGACTATGGTCCTTATGGCTGGCTGGATATTTACGATCCCAATTTTACACCGAACACGACGGATCGGGATTATAAGCGTTACCGATTTTCTGCGCAGCCAGCAATTGCCCTATGGAATTTGCAAAGATTGGCGGATGCCTTTTCTGCTTTGGGGGAAGACGTCAGTGCAGGCTTAGAAATTTACAAAACGGAATTTAATTTATCTTTTCAAAAAATGTCAGCGGATAAATTGGGATTATCTGAATTCGATTTATCGCTGTCGGAAGAACTAGATCAGATTTTACAGCTGCAGGAAACGGATTATACTTTATTTTACCGCGAACTTGCCGGCAGCATTACCACCAATCAGTTGAAAGATTGTTTTTATCAGCAGCAAAGCAAAGAACATCAGCTACGAATAGAAAATTGGTTAAGTGTATGGCGGAAAAAACTTCCCGCTGAAACTGCCCAGCAGATTTCCGCAAAAATGAATCAGGTCAATCCAGCTTTTTTAGTTCGTAATTATTTAGCTTTCGAAGCAACTCAGGATTTAGAAAAAAATAATTTTGTAAAATTCAATGAACTTATGTCAGCTCTCAGACGTCCCTATGAAAAGCCATCGGAAGAATTCTATAAAAAAATGCCAGCTTGGGCCAGGCAACAGCCAGGCTGTTCCGCGCTGTCTTGCAGTTCTTAGTCTTGAGTTTGATCAAGATTATTGTAGGATATCTGGATGTCGGAAATCCCAAAAAATAAAAAACCATTGCTGCGAGGCTATTTTCATCAAGAAGCTTTTTTTACCGCACTAGGTGCTTGTGCTTTACTGATTGCGAAAAGTTCCAATCACAGATCTTTGTTTGCAAGCATTGTTTATTCTGCAGGTTTGTTATTACTTTTAGGAATCAGCGCACTTTATCACCGTCCTTATTGGGGGCCAAAACCTCGGGCAGTGATGAAACGTCTGGATCATTCGGCGATTTTTACTTTGATCGCAGGGACTTTTACTCCGTTTTGTTTATTTTCCCTGCCCCAAGAACAAGGGCGAATATTGTTGGTGATCATTTGGTGTTCGGCCCTTGCGGGAATTTGCCAATCTATTTTTTGGGCAAAGGCGCCCAGATGGTTAAGTGTATTTTTCTATTTGGCTTCGGGTTGGATGGTGGTTCCCTATTTGTCGGATTTAAAACAATCTTTGGGTTGGGCGAATTTATCTTTGTTGGCAGCTGGTGGAGTTGTCTACACCGTGGGTGCGATTTTTTACGGATTAAAAAAACCCAAAATAGCGCCCACCGTTTTTGGTTATCACGAATTGTTTCATATTTTCACTATCATCGCTGCGGGATTGCATTTTATCGTGGTCTATCAACTTATCACTTAATGAAGGTCGTTTTATGAAAGCACTGCTTGTTGGAATTCAATTGCCCAGGGTCACCAATGCCGATCATGAAGCGTCGATGGACGAACTGCAGCGCCTGGTCACGACCTTGGGTCACGAAGTCGTCGGCAGACTTTCGCAAAAAAGATCCACAGAAAAATTAGCAACGGTTTTGGGCGAAGGCCGCCTGAAAACTTTGGCCGAGTGGACTGGGGGCACCGGCGTTGTCGCGTCGATGGTGGATAAAAAGAAATCTAAAGCAGCTATGAAATTTGCCAAGAACCAACCCGAAGAAGAAGATGATCAGGAAGAATCCGACCAATCCGAAATAACTTCGCCCGAAGATGAATCCGAAAATTCAGAAATAAAAGATCAAGCCGAAATTGTGATTGTGGATTGCGATTTGTCTCCGTCCCAATTGCGCAATTTAGAAAGTGCATCGGGCGTCACAGTTTTAGATCGCACCGGTGTGATCATTGAAATTTTCAGCAAACATGCGCGCACCAAAGCCGCAAGACTGCAGATTGAAATCGCCAGACTGACTTATGTGGCGCCAAGACTGCGCGAAACGGGTGGAGCAGACAAGCAATCCGGTGGCGGCGGAAAAGGTGCCGGGGAAACCAGTTTAGAATTGGACCGCAGACAAATCCGCGATCGCATCAAAGAACTGCGCGAAGAACTTGCGGCCATCGAAGACGAACATTTAATTCGTCGCGCGAAGCGATCGCAGGAAATTTCCGTAGCACTTGTTGGTTACACCAATGCCGGCAAATCTTCGTTGATGCGCGCCATGACCGGCAGCGAAGTTTTAGTTGCCGATAAATTATTTGCAACTTTAGACACAACCATCCGACCGGTTTATCCAGAAACTCGCCCCAAGATTTTACTTTCCGATACGGTGGGATTTATTAAAAAACTTCCTCATGATTTGGTGGCCTCGTTCAAATCTACTTTGGACGAAGCATTGAATGCATCGTTGATTTTATTTGTGGTGGATGCTTCGGATCCGGCTTTTCGTTCGCAATTAGAAGTAACGCAAAAAGTTTTGGGCGAAGTAGGGGCAAGCGAAATTCCCAATGTGCTGATTTTAAATAAAAAAGATCGTTTAAGCGCAGACGAGATTGCAGTTTTGCAAAAAGAATTTCCCGAAGCCATTTTTATTTCAACTCGAGACAAAGAAGACTTAAAGAAACTACGGGAAAAAATGATTTCATTTTTTGAAACCGACATGGTCGACGACCAAATATTTATTCCCTACACCACGCCCGGCGCCATCGGGGAAATCCGCACCAAAATGCGAGTTACGTCTGAATCCTATAGTGCAGATGGAACGACTTTTTTTGTTCGCGCCACCAAAGAGAATTTAGAAAAAATCAGAAAAAAGTTTAGCTTGTAGACATCGTTCCTAAATTAGCGTGGTGTATTTATATCGTATTTAGTTCCCGGCACTTCCCTCAGTGAAGAAAATGAAATCGGATACATCAATGAAATTTTGGCAGCAGGATGATGGGGTTGTAATGCCCGTGGGTCTTCGGGTTCGGTTTCCACGTCAAAAATTTGTTCCATTGGCTTGCCATAGATGCGAGCATATTTGGCAAAAAACCGATCGACGCCACCGTTGGCGTAGTCTGTTTGTTGGCCTTGTAAGTTTGCAGCGAATCGTCGCAAAACAGGATCATTCGCAGGTATTTCAGTCACAATTCTGTTTCTAAGCCGTGATGCTGCAGATATTTTGGAACGATCGGCACGAAGAGAAAATTCAATTTTTGCAACAAGCCCATTGGTCGTTATGCTTTCAATTTTCAGCGCGACTATTTCAGAGGGCTTTTCTGCAGCAAAGCCGAAGCCGATGGCGGAAAATAAACTGGTGAATATAATAATTGCTTTCAAGTTTCCTCCGAATATTTGTTATTTCGGATAATAGTTAAACTATTGTTTGTTTTCCATAGAAACGTTTTTTTTTGAAAAATTTTCTGAAAAAAATTAACAGGCCATCAGGATCCATGAACGGACTTAAGTGTCTTATATTAAGACACTTAAGTCCAAGGTCGAGTATGCCGATAAGTTGAACATGAAAACCTTGAACGTAATTTCAGCTCTAACAGTCGCGATCATTCTGACTTCCTGCGGTTGGGTAAAGACGGAAATAGCGGGAACTTCGCAAATACCAACTGCTCTGCTTGCTAGTTACTGTTCAACAAGACTAACTAATACCCCGTATGCAGGTGGCAGTGGAACAGCATTGGATCCTTATGTGATTTGCACAACAACCTAGTTTCTAGAGATGATTAATAATCCAACCTCTGCGCATATCCTAGGACAAGATTTGGATTTCAGCAGCATCGCTGTTTTTTCACCGATCCCAGTAGACGAAGGTTTTACTTTTGATGGGAAAAATTTTACTATTTCAAATTGGAACTTGGCGGGTGTTGTTTCAACGGGGATATTTACCGGAGCTTTGGTTGCCGGAACTGGTTTAGCAGTATCGATTACAAATTTAAACTTAAGTAGTATTACATTATCTGGATCGGGATTGTCTGGAATTTTGCTTGCTCAACTTATTATGCCTGGCAGTGCTGCTGACGTAACTATTAGTAATATCAATATTAGTAATAGCAGTATTTTAGGCACGACCCAATCTGTTGGTGGGTTGATCGGGCAAACATCAATCAGTGGTACAGGAACAGTTGCGATTTCGAATATCACTGTCAGCAATACAACTGTTCAAGCAAATTCCGGAAATACGGGATCTGTTATTGGCAATATTGCAGCAATCGCGAGCGGTCGAACTGTGCAGATTTCTAGTGTTACAGTGACTGGTGGAACTGTGACCTCACCAGGCATTTCGGATTTTGCGGGCGGTGTGATTGGGCGAATTTCTGGAAATTCGGGAACTCTTACTATGAGTAGTTTAGCGTCTACTGCAACTGTTAACGGAGATCAAAATGTAGGCGGATTGATTGGAAGTTTGACCTTCGGGATAGCGGGTATTGGAACACTTTCAAATTCAAATGCAACGGGCAACGTTACGGCAACAACAAATTTTGCCGGAGGTTTGATTGGCCTTGCAACAACTGCCGCGTTTGCAAACCGTTTTATAATTAGCAATTCATATTACATAACTGGGACTGTTTCAGCAGGGGCGGATAGCGCAAATGGTGTTGGTGGGCTTGTTGGTAACGCGAACAGAATTACCATTCAAACTAGCTTTTCAAATGGGATTGTTAATTCGACCACAGGGGCCTCACCAAGCGCTGGCGGACTTATCGGATATGTAACTAGCTCGGTGATCTCAGACTGTTATTCGCTAGCAACGATCAATGGAACTGGCGCTGGAAACTCGGGCGGCATTGCCGGACTTATGTTTGGAAATTCTGTCGATAAAGTTTATGCTGGTGGTGCAATCACCGCGGCACCCGGTGGTAACAATGCTCTGTTTGGATCTTCCTCAGTTAACGCGAAGAATTCTTTTTTCGACAATTCTGGATCTGGAACAACTCAAGCTGCGTCGGGCGACGCAACGGCAACTGGAGTCAACCATGCAACAATTGCTTTACCTGCAACTTTCACAGGTGCCGGTTGGTCCCTGCCAGGAACTTGGGTTATGCCCAGCGGCGCTTGCACCAATTTTGGTTTCCCTGGCCCCGCATTGGCGGGCGTAACTCCTGGTTGCTAAACTTTCCCTAGACCAAAGACCTAAAAACTAAAGCCTTCGTAGACCTAACTAATATCTTAGTTAGGATTTTGTTTATGGAGGCTTTCAATGCTTGAAAACGAAACGAAACCAACGGAACAAAAATTACTGACCGAAGTCGAACTGGAATTAATGACCATTCTTTGGCGGATCGAAGAAGGCACCGTGGCCGAGGTGATCGAGTTATTACCAGCGGGCAGGAATCTTGCCTATACCTCGGTATCAACCATTTTAAGAATTTTAGAACAAAAAAATATTCTAGGCACTCGCAAGGCAGGACGCGGGCATATTTATCGACCGAATATTCTAAAATCAGATTACGAAGCAAAAACACTGAATCATATTATTCAAAAAGTTTTTGATGGAACACCCGCTGCCCTTGTTCGGCAATTGGTTTCATCCAATCAATTGAACGATCAGGATTTCGAAGAAATCGTGGAAGAAATTGAAAAGCAACTTCGCAATAAGGTGCAAAAGTGAAAAGTTTTTTCTAAGCGTCATTTTAAATAAATATTTTGCGCGAAACGAATAAACACATTACTTCGGATAAATCTAATCATGAGGGGAAGCGTGAATCCGAGGGGGATTTTACTTTATCTATTGATATTTTTGTCATTTGGTTTCAGCCATGCTGATTCTGATATCGCTGTGGTTCTTATCGATATGCAGTCGGGATTTCTTGATGAAACAGATCAGCAGATCAGACACGATTTGATTGCAAAACAAATGCAGTTATTAAAATGGGCCCAAGAAAACAACCACGCAATTTTGGTGTTCGAATCCGTGGGTTATGGGCCAACGGAATTAGAACTGCAAAAAGAAATTGCCAAGTTTGGTCGCCGACAGACCTTTTTAAAAGCCGCTGATCCAGGATTTAATACGGGCGCCTTGGAAAAAGATCGAATGGGCACTCGCCGCCACACTTATCGGAATTTTGAAATCCTTAGGAAAGAGCTCGATGCATCACCGCATTCAATCAAAACAGATCGACCATCGAATCAGTTAAGAAGTTGGAAAATAAAAAAATTAATCGTGGCCGGAGTCAACGGCAGCGCCTGTGTGACCTGTTCAGTTCGCGAAGCTTTAGAAAATAATTTTGCAATTTACACTGCGGCAGATACCGTAGCGGATCTAGGAAATTGGATCGAGTATCCATCTTATTTTTGGTGGCATCGCCATCAAGAAGTTTTCAAAGCAGGGAAAAGAATATTTCCAAATTTTTTTCCTTTTGATCGATTGCAGCAGTTGACCAGTGATTTAAGTCTGGCCCAAATAGAATTCCCCTTGGCTTGCCAGGACCTATTCCCCTAATTTATGGAAAATTTAGCTGCTTTCCAATAAGTATATTGTATGATACAATATACTTATGAAAACAGTTATAGCTGAATTTGATAAATTTTTATTTAGCCAGGGCCTCGATTTTAGTGCTGTGATTGTCGGGGGAGCAGCGCTTAATATTTTAGATATAAGTTCTAGAAAGACAAAAGATGTAGATTGTCTTGATCCCGATATCCCTATTGAAATTAAGAATGCGTCAGAGGAATTTGCAAAAAAAAGAATAGATTTAGCACTTGATGTGAACTGGCTTAACAATGGGCCCGTTACATTGAAAACAGATCTGCCTAAAGGATGGAAAGCAAGAACAGATTCCTTATATAAGGGCAAAGCACTTCATTTAGAAGTTTTAGGTCGCGAAGATTTTCTTAAATCTAAACTTTTTGCTTACTGTGATAGAACAACTCCTGATTTTGAAGATTTAAAAAAATTAAAACCAACGGTCCTCGAGTTGGATGTTGCTATCGAATGGGTTCAGCAACGAGATGCCCATAAGGATTGGCCAAAGCATGTTGAAAAAGCGTTCGATGTCTTGCGAAAGGCTTTGGGTTATGAATAATATTTCGTTGGATCAAAAACTTGAGTATATCGGAATTCAAATCGCCCTTCCTAAAACTCGTGCGCATAAAATATGGGTTGATATAGAAAATACTTTGCACGAAGCTTCGCTAGAGGTAACGCAGGACTCGAGACTTTTTTCTTTGTTGTGCAGCTGGGTTTCTGTTCATGGGGACTATGTTATTATTGAGAAACTAATGAAGCTGCAAAAGAAAAAAAATTCTCCGTGGTTGGTTGGAATTGCAATCTGTGCTTTTAATTTAGGTTTTCATCAATGGAAAAGGCTTATTGAAAAACAAAATAAAGACATTGCGCTTGTGGATCGAGAGCTTGCGCTTAGTTCTATATCTATAAAAGGGGAAGAACCCAATTTCAGACGAAACCGATTTTTAATACCTAAGGGCTCAATCCGATTGCGCGCAATGGATGCACAGACTACTCAGCGTCTTTTAAAAAAAAATGCTCAATATCGAAATCGATTGCTTTTCGGCTCTTCCTGGCGAGCTGACATTATCACTGCTATTGAAATGGGGATGAAGACTCCCTATGAAATTGCGAAAACAATCGGTTGTTCTTATGAACCGGCGCACAGAATATTTAAGGAATACACTTTAGCCGTAGGTTAAAAATTAATCCTCGTCGGAATCTTCTTCGTCTTCTTCCTTGTCCTTGTCGTCATCTTCGTCTTCATCCTCGTCGTCGATGGAGTCGGCGGCTTCGATGCGCACCAGCCAACCTTCTTCGGTGGGATCTTCCATAATAATTTGGGGATCTTCGACGGCCTGGTTGTTGACTTCTAAAATGGTACCTTTGACCGGAGTGTAAATATCCAAGGGGCCATCATCGGTTTCGATGGTTCCGACAACGGCTTCGGCTTCGACAGCTTCGCCTTCGGTTCCTAATTCCACCGAAGTGATTTCAGAAAAATCTTCCAAGCCTTCTTCGCTGATTCCGATTGTGACGATACCGCCAACATCTTGATACCAAAGATTTCCCATAAAAGGTCGAACTTCTGCCATTGCGAACTCCTAACAAGTTTTTAACTGAAAACAATTCTGCAACAACTTAAACGCAAAGACATCTTGAAAAAAGCGATTCAAGATGACAAGCGTCAGGTAGCAGTTGAATTTACCCAAAATTTCTGGCTAATAGGCAAGGCTTGGTGATTCAAAAGGATGCTTTTTTTAATGTCGTTCTGCTAGAACCAGAAATTCCCCAAAACACCGGAAACATCGGCCGCACCTGCGTTGCAACGAACAGCGTACTGCATCTCATCGAGCCTTTTGGATTCGAGATCTCTGACAAAACTTTGAAACGCGCTGGCCTAGATTATTGGCAGTATTTGGAATGGCATACCTATGCAAACTGGAAAGATTTTTTAAAAACTGTCCATCAACCCGAGAGAATATTTTATTTCACGACCAAGGCAAAAAAACATTATACCGATTTTAAATTCCAAAAAAATGATTGCTTCGTGTTCGGAAAAGAGACAAAGGGGATCGATCCCGAAATCTTAAAAGCAAATCCTGAAACTCAATGCAAAATCCCAATCCTTGGCCCAGCCCGAAGTTTAAATCTGGCCACCAGCGTATCAATTGCTCTTTACGAGGGAATCCGACAACTAGGATAAGCATTTCTTGGGCTTTGCTTTTGCAAGTCATAGCCTATATTCTAGGCCCACTATGTTGATGAAAGTATTAACCAAAGCATTCGGAACCAAACACGAGCGCGAGATGAAAAAAATCCAACCGCTTGTGGATCAAATTAATTCTTACACAGAACCGATACGTGGCTTGACCGACGAACAGCTGAAACACAAAACTGTGGAATTCCGCGAGCGTCTGGCCAAGGGCGAAACCACGGATCAAATTTTACCGGAAGCTTTCGCCGTTTGTCGCGAAGCCTCGGGCCGAGTCTTGGGCATGCGCCATTACGATGTGCAGCTGATCGGCGGATACGTTTTGCACAAATGCGGAATTGCAGAAATGCGCACCGGCGAAGGAAAAACCTTCGTGGCAACTTTGGCGATTTATTTAAATGCTCTGACTGGCAAAGGCGCCCACGTTGTGACTGTAAATGATTATTTGGTCAAACGAGACGCTGAATGGATGGGGAAACTTTATACTTGGCTGGGTTTAACCATTGGGATTGTGGTTCACGGTTTGGATGATGCCGAACGCAAGGCAGCTTATGGCTGCGACATCACCTATGCGACGAACAACGAAATTGGTTTTGATTATCTGCGCGACAATATGAAATTCGAATTGGAAGATTATGTGCAAAGACCATTTCATTTTGCCATTGTCGACGAGTGCGATTCGATTTTAATCGACGAAGCCCGAACTCCACTGATTATTTCAGGACCTGCAGAAACTTCGACGGATAAATATGCTGTGGTCAATAAGGTTGTTCCACATTTGGTGCGTGATGTGGATTTTATTATGGAAGAAAAATCCAAAACGGCATCACTGACCGAAGATGGCAACCATAAGGCTGAAAAACTATTGGGTGTTACTAATTTGTATGATCCCGAGCACATCGATTTTTTGCATATGATTTATCAGGGCCTAAAAGCCTTTCATCTGTATAAATTAGATGTCGACTATATGATCAGCAATGGCGAAATCGTGATCGTGGATGAATTCACGGGCAGACTAATGCCGGGCAGACGTTGGAGCGACGGACTTCATCAAGCGATCGAAGCCAAAGAAAACGTCGAAGTAAAATCTGAAAACCAAACCTTGGCGACGATTACTTTTCAGAATTTTTTCCGCATGTATGAAAAGCTTTCGGGCATGACCGGAACTGCGGATACCGAAGCCGCAGAATTTAAAAAGATTTATAATTTAGAAGTCACCGTGATTCCCACCAATAAACCCATTCGACGGGATGACCATAATGATGTGGTTTATAAAACTGAAAATGCAAAATTCAATGCAATCGTTACCGATATCAAACCGCGAGCCGAAAAAGGTCAGCCGGTTTTAGTTGGAACCGTCAGCATCGAAAAATCAGAAACCCTAAGCAGACTTTTGCGCAAAGAAGGCATTACCCACGAAGTTTTAAACGCGAAACACCACGAACGCGAAGCCGAAATTGTGGCCCAGGCGGGTCGCAAGGGCCGCATTACGATTGCCACCAATATGGCGGGTCGAGGAACCGATATTAAGCTGGGTGGAAATCCAGAAAATATGTCGCTGCGAATTTCCGAAGAAGGCACGCCGGAATACGAAGCAAATTTAAAAAAATTCAATGCAGAATGTGATGCCGAAAAAGTGGAAGTCGTTGCCGCCGGTGGTTTGTATATTATCGGGACGGAACGACATGAATCCCGACGCATCGACAATCAGTTGCGAGGTCGATCGGGTCGACAGGGGGATCCTGGCGAATCCAGATTTTATTTATCCTTAGAAGATAATTTAATGCGCATTTTTAACGGTGAACGCATTCAGAAAATCATGAATATGCTGAACATTCCCGAAGACGAACCAATCACTGCAAAAATGGTGACGAACTCGATCGAAAATGCGCAGAAAAAAGTCGAAGGTTATCACTTTGATGCTCGGAAAAATTTAATTGAATACGACGATGTGATGAACCAACAGCGCACAGCGATTTATAATATGCGCCGCAAAGTTTTAGAGGGAAAACAAATCGAGCGCACGGTTTTAGATATGCTGGCGGATGTGACGACGGCCATTTTAGATCGTTATTTGCCCCACGATACAAAAAAAGAGGATTGGAACTTAACGGGATTAGAAACATCGCTGTCGCAACAATTTGGGCTGCATGTTTCATTCGCGGATGAACAAGCGGATCTGCAAAATGCCAGACCCGAAGCCATTATTGAAAAAGTTCAAGCAGCTATTAAGCCGGTTTTCGAACGACAGAAAAAAATGATGGGCGAAGTTTTCGAACAGATTTTAAAAATGATCTTGCTGCAATCCATCGATCTGCGTTGGAAAGAACATTTGCTGGTGATCGATAAATTGAAAGAGGGCATTGGGCTGCGCGGTTATGCTCAAAAAGATCCTTTGATCGAATACAAAAAAGAAGCCTTTGGTGCGTTTGAAACTTTAAATCAAATTATCGCCATCGATGCTTTGGAAAAAGTCATGAAGGTTCAATTTATGCCAGAAGGCGGGCAGCAGGCGTTGGAAAAATTGCGCCGCGAAGAATCCTCACTGGATGATGTGCAATATTCGGGTGGCGAAGATGAACCCATCGGAGTGCCTTCGTCCTTAGCGCCGCGCCGAGTGATGGAAGATAGTCCACGTGGTGGCGGAGACGATCAAAAAATGAATCGCGCTGATCGTCGACGTTTAAAAGATCGCAAACGAGGCTAAATTTGTCTAACTGTCCGCAGTGCCAAGTCCAACTTGAAATCGATCCAGCCCAATACGGCACATTGTATACTTGTGCTAACTGCAACAAAGTTTTTTTTATCAGTTGGGAAGGCGAACCGGAAGTTTCCGTTTCTGCGCTTGAAAATGTTCCGCAAGAACAGACTCCAGAACCCGTTCCCGAATACGTAGAGCCAAGTGAAACAATCAGTGACAAAGAAAATTTCCAAGACGTCGTGGACTTTGGAAATTCCGACAATCCAGCCCTAACTTATTCGATCGAGATCGCAGAAATTGATTTAATTTCGCAGGAAAAGATTTTAAGCGAGGCATTCTTGGACGCAAAATTAGGCTTGGATTGGAATGACTTGCAAAAAAAGATCCGCAACGGAGTTTTGCAAATTTCCAATTTATCTTCCGTCAAAGCAGCTGTAATTTTGCAAAGACTTAAATCTGCTCCGTTTAAAATTTCTTGGCAGCAGCATTTGTTTCAAGTGGAGGGCAAAGGTTGATGAAATTTTTTCTGCTGGCATTTCTTTTTTGCGGAAATATACTTTGGGCGGCCAGTGACGGCGAACCTACCTTGGGCGAAGCCACCAGTCGGTTGCAAAGTTTAAAAACAAAAATGGAATTAAAAGAAGAATCCTATAAAAAATTAATTCACGAAAAAGACGAAGCCAAAACCAAAACCGAAGCATTGAAAATCATCGAACAAATGAAGCTTGAACACAAAGAATGGTCACAACTGGTCAAAGAATACGACGAGATGTCCAGCCAAGTGGCTTATCGATTCCCCGAACGTGCCGCAGTTACTCGCAAAGAATTTCCGAAAAAAGAACTTAGAAATTTCGACGAATTTCAGGAAGACTTAACCCGCTCGCAATTAACGGATCAAGCTGCCGACCGGGTTAAACGCAAATATCATCCAGAAAAATATCCCGACGAAAAAAAGATCGAAGCCAAAGAAAAAAAGAAGCCCGAACGCGATTTGACCAAACCCACGGTTTTGCAGAAGTAATTAAATTTTTCGCCACTGATCTTGCAGTCCAAAAAATCTCACTCATTTTTCTCTTTCGCGAAGTTCGTTCAGGCATTCACCGACTTTTTTTTCAATTTCGTCAGAAGAAAGCAGTGGGAATTTTTCGGATAACCGAAAACGAATAACAGCAAGTGCATCGCGAAACATTGCATCTGCCATTTCTAAATTGGTCGGTTTTTTATCCATAAGATTTTGTTTAACTTTAAACCCATTTATGCGCAATCCTTAATGAACCGCCTCGAACTCGGGTAAATAATGGATTTCGGTTTGTTTATGCTTGGCGTCTTCTAAAGCATTCGCCTTGGCTTGGGCGCGGTTTTTTTCGGCAGCTTCGGCCAATTGTAGGTCTAGTTTCAAATTCAAAGCATCTTTATCAACTGCAATCTTAGTTAGTTCGGGTTCGATCGAATCACCGACGTAAATGGCGATGCCATCCAAAAAGTGCACTTCTTTTTCAAAACGAATTCCATCGTCGTAAAACCGATACATCCAGCGATCTTTGCCGTGATAACGGGTGGTCGCGCGCGGCGAACCCATAGTTTCCAAGACATCGTTTTTTTCAATTCCTAATTGTAAAGACGAGAAATCTTTAAGGAGCGAGCTTTGGCAGCCCAACACGAATAGCAGTAAAATGAATAAACCTAGTTTTTTCTTCCCCATACCCTTTTTTATTCTCTCTTAATTTCCTTTGAATTTCCCGTTAATTTGTATGACGTTCTCATATTGAGACACCACAACTTGATCGGGAGGCATATGGATTTTGTTAAAATCGTTCTGGGCGCTTTGGTATTTTCGTTTTTCCCCACCAAGGTCTTGGCGGAAAGCTATACGGATAAATCCTTCAGCGATAGCAAGATTGAAAGCGTGCCCATCTTGGAAAAAGCTTCCGTGAAAACCTCCAACGAAGTCATAGCCCTTAGTCGAGTTGGTGCAGGACTACGCATCAAGGCTTTGCCGATTATTCCAGACAAAAAAGTCTATGCCGTCGAGCTGCTGGTTTCCAATCCCGCCGCATATGTGCGAACAAAAGAGGCAGGGCTTTCGTCGTTGGACAATATGAAAGCGGTTTCTTTTAATTTTACTTTTTTAATGAATCTAAGTTGGGAAAAAGTCAAAAAAAGCTATGAAGAGGCCTTAAGGTTGAACGGAACGGATCCCAGCGAAAAACCCTTCAGCGATTTTTTGCTGGAAGTTGAAAAGAACGGAAATTTGAAAGAAGGCCAAAAGATCACATTGGTTGGCTACAAGCGTGAACAAAAAGGCGAATACAAAGAAATCCTTGATGTTGAACTTCCCAAAACTGGTTTGGTCAGTTTTTCAGGCAGCAAAGGTTTTTTGTCTAAAATCTTTGCAATTTGGCTGGGAAAAAATTCGGAAAAAGAACTGGAAAACCTGAAAGAGGCTTTGCTCTTCGACAATTCCAAGAACAAGAAAAAGTAGTCCACTTGGCATAAGCGACCGCATGCAATTTGCACACTAGAAATATTTGATTTAACTTATAGGAAATCGTTTTTAAGTAATAACCAAGGGGAACGGGAAGTTTTATGAGTTCAGACAAGGACCAACACAATCAGGGCGGAATGATCGCTTTTATTATTTCCATGGGTGGCGTCACTCTGTTTATGATTTACATCGCATTTTTTCATCAAGGCGTTGTGCTGGATCAAAAAATTGTCGATCCCAGAAATCAACCTGCAGTTGCAGCAGTGAAAGAAATTAATCTGGCTTCGATTGCGGAACCTTGGGTTGCATCCGACGAATTGGTTGCGCACGGAAAAAAACTTTTCAAAGCAAACTGCACGATGTGCCACGGGAACGAAGGCAAAGGCGATGGCCCCGCAGGAATGGGATTGAACCCAAAACCTCGTAACTTAATAGAGGGAGTTTGGAAAATGGGCGCAGGTTCGATTGCGCATTTTAAAGTTTTGCAAACAGGGATTGCTGGATCTTCGATGGCATCTTTTTCGCAATTATCTTCTGCTGAGCGTTGGACGCTGATTCATTTTATTCAGTCGATCACACAAAACAAAGGCAACGACAATCCAAAAGAAATTGCCGATTTCGCAAAGACTGCGAAGTAAAATTGATGAATGTTGTTAAGCCTTTTATTTTTTCTTTGGTTTTTTCCACTGCCGCCTTCGCGAATGTCGAAGAAGGCTATACGGGAAAACCAGCACCTTTGGTTGCGGCGGAAAGACCCGAACAAATTCAAGGTGTGGGAATTGATGAAAAGTTGGGAACGCAACTGGATGGATCTTTGCAGTTCAAAGATGAAAATGGACAAACTGTTTTATTGTCGCAATTTTTAAATCGTGGTGTTCCGCTGATCGTAAGCCCGGTTTATTTTTCTTGCCCGGGCCTGTGTAATTTTCATTTAAATGGTCTGACGGAATCTTTGCGGGATCTGCCTTTGCAGCCTGGAAAAGATTTCGAAGTTTTGGCAATCAGTTTTGATGCCAAAGAAAATTCTGAATTGGCCAAAGCTAAAAAAGAAACCTATATGAAAATGTATAATCGCCCTGGCAAAGAAAATGGTTGGCATTTTTTAACTACAGATCAAGCAAACATCGATAAATTTACAAATTCGGTCGGTTTTAAATTTAAATGGGATGCCGAACGCAAAGAATGGGCCCACGCATCGTCGGCCATTTTGGTTTCTCCAAAAGGAATTTTAACTCGTTATTTACCTGGCATTACTTTTCAAACTCAAGATTTACGTTTGGGAATTTTGGAAGCAGGTCAGGGGACCGTGGGGACTTTTTTAGATCAACTGGTTCTATATTGCTTTCGTTATAATCCGCATCAAAGCAAATACACTTTGTATGCGTTTAATTTAGTAAAAATTGGTGGAATAGTAATGGTGATAATTTTAGCGTCGATGATTTTTCCTGTTTGGCGGCGTTCGCGCAAGACGAGACAGGTTTAAAGGGAAGGGTGGAATGTCTACAAAGTTAATGCCTGAGGCAGCAACGGCGATCGCCGATAAGGTCGATAATCTTTACAGCTTTTTGTTGATTTCAAGTTTAATCGGTTCGCTGATTTTATTGGGCGGAATGTTTTATTTTGCGTTTAAATATAAACGCAAAACTGATCACGATAAGACAGCGTATATTTCTCACAATACGACGCTAGAATTTTTGTGGTCGTTTATTCCTTTGGTTTTATTTTTAGCTATTTTTGCTTGGGGTTGGATTTTATTTCATGATATGCGCAAAATGCCCAATGCCGAAATTGAAATTCATATCGTCGGAAAACAATGGGCGTGGGAATCGATTTATAAAAGTGGGGTCAAAGCTTCGAATTTAATCGTTGCCCCGATTAATACGGATGTGAAATTGATTATGACCTCATCGGATGTGGTGCACAGTTTTTTCATTCCCAGTTTCCGTTTGAAACAAGATGTGGTGCCGGGACGATATACGGCCTTGTGGTTTAATGCGGATAAATTTGGGGAATTCC
>JBBQHD010000026.1:0-25463 GCA_038323665.1 Bdellovibrionales bacterium | reverse complement strand
TCATTATAGTCAGCACCTTAGAAGGCCAGAAAATTAAATCAGAAATTATTTATTTTAAAAATAATTCATGCCTATTCACAATTGCTTACTCTGGGACAAGCAGTGAAATCGATAAAACTAAAGATGATTTCCAGGAATTTCTGGGCCATTTCGAGGTCAAACCATGAAATGGATGGAAAAAGTTGGGGAACTAGGCCTTTTTAGTGGACAGGTTTTTAAAAAATTTTTCACGCAAAAATTAGACGTCAAAAAAGTCGTCGAACAAATTGAACGCATTGGATATTTATCGATGCCTTTGGTTGTGATTACAGCACTCAGCACCGGAATGGTTATGGCATTGCAATTCGGATTGGGCTTAGAAAAATTTGGTGCCAAACTTTATGTTCCTAAATTAGTTGCCAGTTGCGTATTGCGGGAAATGGGCCCCGTCTTTACCAGTCTGATGCTGGCTGCACGAGTCAGCGCAGGCATTGCCAGCGAAATTGGATCTATGGTCGTGACCCAACAAATCGATGCGATGCGAGCCCTGTCCGCATCGCCTTATCAAAAAATTATTATTCCACGTGTCCTAGGTTGTCTTATCTGCATTCCACTTTTAGTTGCGATTACCAATTTCATCGCCAATCTGGGCGGAATGTGGGTCGGAGTTTCTGATTTAAATTTAGATCATATTTATTATTTTCAAAAGGTTATCAGCACAGTAGTAGTTAAAGACTTTATGGTTGGGATTATTAAAAGTGTTTTTTTCGCTTTATTCATAGGAATCCCCGCCTGCTATTTTGGTATGGGAGTTCAAAATGGAACGCAAGAAGTTGGCAGAGCAACCACCAATGCCGTGGTCTGTTCGTCGATTATGATTTTAACCGGCGACTTTTTTCTGACCAAATTATTTTGGATGGTGGAAAAATGGCTTTAATCGAGGTTAAAGGTTTTCAAAAATCCTTCGGCGATCATCATGTTCATCGAGGCGTGACATTTAATGTAGAAAAAGGCGAATGCTATGGGCTATTGGGTGGATCGGGCGTCGGCAAATCGCTGATCTTAAGAAGTTTGATTGGTTTGGAAAAGCCTGATGCAGGCACAATTAAAATCTTAGGTAACGATATTACTTTCTGGGACGAAGACCAGTTTTTAGATTTAAGAAAAAAAGTGGCCTATGCTTTTCAAGGCGGAGCACTGTTTGATTCAATGAATGTTTTCGAAAATTTAGCTTTTCCACTGAATCAACACAGCGATTTTTCCCAACATGAAATCTCTGACAGAGTTTTAAAAATTTTAGATAAAATGAGACTTCCCGGCTGTGAATTTATGGCCACCAATCGATTATCAGGCGGAATGCAAAAACGCGTGGGCCTGGCACGAGCAATGATGTTAGAACCCGAAGTCATTCTATATGACGAACCCACAGCTGGCCTTGATCCCAGTAATACACAAAAAATTCAGCAAATTATTTTGGATCTGAAAAATGATGGAGTTACATCGATTCTTGTTACCCACGATATGCCGACAGCAACACAAGTTTGCGACCGCATCGGTATTTTGCAAAACGGCGTTATCGTCGCAGAAGCCAATATCGAAGATTTGCAAAACCCAAATTATGAACCGATTGTTCAGTTTATGAAAGGCAATGCACTATGACTCTTATTCAGAAATCGCAAATGCGTGTTGGGATTTTTCTAACAGTGGGTTTATTTATTTTTGTATTGTGTTTAGTGTTCTTAGGTGCTGATCGTTCATTGATACGATCCTCGAAAAAATTCCATTTGATTTTGGACAGCGGTCAAGGACTTGTGGAAGGTTCTTATGTTTCCTTATTGGGTATTATCGTGGGTCACATTGATAAAATAAATTGGGACATTAAGAAAAACAAACTCGATTTAGTTTTAAAAGTAGAAGAACCATGGGCCAGTCAGATACGCGCTGACACCAAGGCCGAAGTAAAAACCCAAGGTGCACTGGGGGACAAATTTATCTTCCTAAATCCAGGAACTGAAGCATCTGAATTTTTAAAAGATGGGGATGAAGTCATTGCCTTGTCCACCATGGATTGGATCAGCGAAGGCGAAAGAGTTTTTGCCGTTTTAAAAAACGTAGAAAAACTGACGCAAGGTCTTAACAAAGATCAAAGAATTGAAAAAATCTTACTTAGTCTAGAACAATTTTCGAAAAGCTTAGATCAAAAAACGATTCCCGTTTTAAATTCCTCATTAGCTCGAGTTGATCGGATCTTAGAAAAAGTAGAGCACGGTCAAGGCACTTTAGGCGCTTTGATCAACGATCCCTCGGTGCACAATAAATTAAAAAGCTTATTGGGGATTTCAACTCGCGGCAGCCTGTTACCTGCCGTGATGCAAAACTCTATTCCCGCAGGCAAATCAGCCCCTAAAAACTAAGGGGAAAATTATTCTAGAGGATTCATTAGACTTAGGAAACCGCAGTAAAAGTAGATTTTTTTCTAAACCGCGATACCAAGATTGCAAATTTTCTTTTTTACTTTGCAATGTATTGGTCAGGATTTTTACGTCACTTACAAATCCAGATTTTTTGACTTCGATGCAAAGGCAAAGACTGCCAAAGTAATCCTGTGTCGCTGAAAATAAATTAGGATTTTGAACTGTCATATTTTGAATGACCGAATTCACTTTTTTTATAGATAGACTTCCATGCAAAAAAATCTGTGGCATTACAAACCAGCCATGCAATACAAGTCGTGACTGCAAGGGATCCACGGCATTTTCAACAGGCACTACCCCATGCTCGATTTGCGGGTCGAAAACTAAAAGTTGATGTGCTTTGGGTTTAATTTTTTTGTTTCCAGAAGACAATTTCATTTTTGTTTCGCCACCCGAGAATTTAATTTTATCCGCCGTCAGGGGTAAGACAAAAGCCCAGGGGCCGTGGGGTTTGTCACAATGAAATTCTTGTCTGGCGCCATTGGTATAAAGTGACAGCCACAATGGCGTAATACCATGACAGCCTAAATTTTTCTGACCGTAAGAAATTAAATCTTCATAAACTGGCTTTAAAATTTTTGCAGGGAAAAATAAATCTGCCGGAGTTCTTAAAAATTGATACTGATTTTTAACGAACCAATAATCCCAACAAAATCTTTTTTGTTGCTGTTCTGGCGGAACATCTTTGGAAAAAACATTTTCAAAGTGTTGTCGCAAAGCCAAAGTATGTTTTGAAAACTGCTGAATGATTTCGTGGGATTTATACTTGAACAACTTTTTGCTTAATCTTTCCAAAAAGACTTTTTCTGTTTTCGTCTTCCATCCAAATTTCAACCACATCGTCGCGTTTTAAATATTCTGTAACCGGTTTTCCTGTTTCGATTTGTTCGATCGTGCGTTTTTCTACTAAACAACTAGAACCACAGTCTTTGGCATCATTGGAAACTGTCCCACTGCCAATCACGGTTCCGGCTTGCAGATCGCGAGTCCTTGCTGCGAAAGATATTAAATCACCGAAATTAAAATGCATTGCACCCGCATTGGCTTTGCCGAAGAATTCTCCGTTAATTTTAACATGCATCGGCAAATGCAGTCGCCCATCTTGCCAGGCTGCCCCGAACTCGTCGGGCGTCAGCGCCAAAGGCGAAAGTGCTTTGGCGGGCTTACTTTGAAAAAATCCAAAGCCCGAGGCTAGCTCTGCTGGGATTAACCCCCGCAGCGATACGTCATTGATCAATACAATCAAACGAATTTTGTTTAAAGCATCGGCCGGCGTTGTGCCCATCGGAACAAAATCGGTAATGACCCCGACTTCTGCTTCTAAATCCGTGCCATGGGAAAAATCTTTTTGTGGAATCGATTCGTTCGGCGCCAAAAACCTGGCCCCTTCGCCTTGATACATCAAAGGCACAGTAGTCAAAGTTTCTGGCAAGGCTGCATTGCGGGCCTTGCGCACTAATTTTATGTGATGCAAAAATGCGGACCCATCTGCGAATAAAAAAGTTCTTGGCAGCGCAGATTCAAACTTTTCTTGTTTAAACTCAAAAGCACCTTTGGCTTTTTTCTGATCCAAGGCTGTTGCCAGGTCATGCAGCTGCACCGAGGTATGAGTCCAATTTTCCAAGGCATCTCGCAGGGATGGGGCAATGTGGGATGCGCGAACGGCCTGAGTAAGATCATCGCTGACCACACACAATTCGCCATCTTTTGATTTAGATTTTAACGACGCAAGTTTCATCTGAGCTTACTCGAAGGAAACAAAGAGTAAGGCCCCGACCGCGCGGTAACTTGAAAAATCTTGAGCCACTTCACCTGGAATGGTTTCAAAGTAAACCGTGGCACCCAGCTGAGAAGCAAATTTAAAACTGGCTCCGATTTGAAGGGGAAATACCGTCGATTTAATGGAAGTCATTTTGACGCCGTTGTAAATACCGGTCCCAGAAGAGTTGCTATCTAAATTAACCGATACAACCGGGCCGATAAATAAACTTCCGACATCGCCAATATTGTAAGAAAACTGCAAGGGCACATCAAAATAATTTAAGTTAAATTTTGCGTCTCCTAAACCTGCATCTGATGAAAGCGACAAGGGTCTTTGCACATACATAAATCCAGTTCTTAAACCCATTTTTTCGGCGAAATCAAATATTCCAATAACGCCGCCCTCGATCCCCGTTTGTGATTTTGCACTTCCGCCCGCACCGGCGCCAGAAGAGCTGATACTGCCGCTTTGGCTGCGAAAGCCGATATTGGCGGCAAATTCATTGGCGAAAACATTCCCGCAAATTAAATTCGCAACCATGACTAATAAAATTTTCTTCATAAAATTCCTTTCGATTAAAAAATCATTTCTATTATTTATCCCAAAGATAGGCCGGTGGCAAAATCCACTCGTTCCACGCGGCGTGTTCTGTAACTTGACTGTGCGCGGTTTCTAGATGGTGGTTGCCCAAACTACCCCTTGCCATTATCAGAACGCTTAGAATCGGAATCAATATCGCAAATACAGCCTTAACCCAGGATTCAGGCGGTGGGGGCGGAAATGCATCGATATCATTGAACTTTTTCTGCACACGCATTCCCCCAATGGCGATTAAACAATAACAAACTATCGCCACACCGTTTGCTAGGTCCAGCCCCCATAAAGTTGAAAAATCCCAATGATGCAGGGTCAAATGTTCGTGGCTGATCGGCTCGAAATATCGGTGATAGAAAATTAAATTCAGAATGCCCAGCGCACTTAAAACCGCCCAACCCGCAGTGAGCCAAATTTTCCCCAGCCTTTTCCACAAATGACTTTTTTCAAAACTGAATGCATTCGAAAGCAAAATAAAGCCCGCCCACCAAAAACCAAGAATCAATAAATCAAACCGCAAACCAGCTATAATGACCAAAGTCATTTCAGACACTGATATCGAGGGGAAATCTGCCGAGTTAACCACGTAAAAAATCCAACGCTGAATGCTCATCAGAACCAACAAATGCAACCAAATCTGCCCGCAGATAAAAAGTCTTAGTATTTGTGTTTGTTTAAAGATTTGGCCAAAATAATCTTTCAGTTTTTGCATTTGCACTTATTTTAAGATGTAATTTCGTTAATGTCAGAAAAATTCGTGCTTTATAATTATTTTCGCAGTTCGCCTTCTTACCGAGTTCGCATTGCTCTTTATTACAAAAAAATGCCTTTTCAGTATGTCGGGATTCCATTATTAAAGGGTGAACAAAAAAACTCGGATTATTTAGAAAAAAACCGAATGGCCGAAGTCCCAACTTTGCTTTACCAAGGACAGACGTTGACTCAGTCATTGGTGATTTTGCAGTATTTAGATGAACTTCAACCCCAACCGCCCTTATTTCCCAAAGATTTGTTTGATCGCATGAAGGTTTTGCAGTTTTGCGAAGACATCAATTCGGCCTGGCATCCCGTGACTAACCTTAAGGTTTTACAGCGCATGGATCAGCTTCATAAAATTGGCGATACAGGCAAAAAAGACTGGGCCCAATTTTGGAGCAATCATTACTTAAAAATTATCGAAAAAAATCTAGAATTAAGCAGCGGAAATTTTTGTTTTAAAGACACTCTGACGGCTGCTGATTTATGTTTAATTCCTGCCTTATTCAGTGCCGAACGTTTTGGCGTTTCCTTGGCCGATTATCCCAATGCTGCAAAAATCAAAGAAAACTGTTTAAAACTAGAGTGCTTTCAACAGGCTCATCCCATGAAACAACCCGATTATTTTGCTGATTAAAGTAGGCTTGCTCTTTTTTTCGGGATTTTTCATTGCCAATTTTGCTCTTGCTGATTTATCTGGGCGTTTAAAATTGGAAGAATCCGCCTTTCTTAAAAGCCAAAGTGCACCAGTTAATCAAAATGAAACTTCCTTATTGTTGGAACTGGAAAGTAAAAATAAACTTTCTGAACATTGGCGCTTTCGCTTTGAACCGCACCTAAGACTTTCTAGTTCAGAAAAAATCATTGCCGATCCAATTGACGGCGATTTTCGCGATACTCAATTTGAGGCAAAGTGGGGAACTGCCCATTTGCAACTAGGCAGTTTTATCAAAGTTTGGGAAGGCACCGACGGTTTAAATCCCATGGACATTGCTTCTATGAAAAACCTGCGCGATCCCTTTTCCGGGGAAAATCTAGGTTCCTTAGGCGTCGCAGCGTCTGGTGGAGAAAAACTTATTACTTGGGATCTAATTTATATTCCGCAACAAACAAGATCTCGTCTACCCGGCGAGCGATCTGGCTGGTGGCCCAGAAAATCTAGTCTGCCGTTGCAGCAAGATAATCAGATTCTTCTTGTTCCCGATCAGCCGGCTTACGAATTTCTTCCCCGCGATGAAAGAAATCATGCTTTACAAAATAACTTCGGCGCGCGACTGCAACTGCATGGCCAGTCCTGGGATTTTTCTTTGGCTGGATTTGAAGGCGCAGCACAAACTCCTTTAATAAGCCCGGCGATTTCTGGTGTTCTGATTTCGACTTCTCCGCAATTTATTGTGCAAATGACGAATCCAATTTTAATTCAAGCCATTGATTACCGCCGCCGTTCTTCGGCAGCCGCTTTTGTTTACACTGGGGAATCATGGATTTTTAGAACTGCGGGTCGCCATGAAGAATCCCTCGGCAGCGATCCAATTTTGCCAAGCCAATATGATCAATATGTAACAGGATTTGAAAAAACTATTTCGCTGTTCAAACAAAATGTTATTTTTGTTTTGCAATATGCTTTTGGAAAGAAACCTCAGTCCAGCGGAGTATTGTCGGCTCAGAATTTATTCGAGCGTGCCTATTTATTTGGAATCCGTTGGCCTTTCAATGAGCAATTGCTGTTTTCCGCCAGTGGATTCTACGATACGGTTAAAAATTCATCCTATCAGCGCTATGCTTTGCAAAGAAAAATTTCCGATGCCTTTTCTGCAGAACTTGCAGCCGAACAATTTACAGGACCAACGGATTCACTGCTGGGAATTTGGTCCAATCAAAACCGCGCAAGTCTTGGCATTTCATTTCTATTTTAATTTAAAAGGAATTGTAATCAGCCCGCCAGAAACGGGAAGCCAACCTTGTGCTGTCGCCGTTCCACCATTGCTTAAATCTAAACTGGGCAAATTGGTTGAAAAACTTAAACTTTGCCCCATTTGATTTAAAGAATCTTCCAGTAGTCCTGAAGCAAGCCAAGTATTGGGCTGGTAAGCCTTTACATATTCAGATCCAAAGCGGGCTTTAAAATTTTTAATCTCAGCATTGCTTTGCAATGTTACTATGCCATCATTAATTTTAGGTTGTAATAAACCACTCGCGTTTCCGCTAAGATAAATATAATTCCAAAACTGACTGTCCCGGGGAGCTTGAACCCAAGCCGATGTCACCGATTGATAATTGGCCGAACCATTTTTATTCCATTGCAAAGTTAATTTTTCAGGTTGATGAATCGATAAAAAGAAAGCACTGGATTTCGAGAAGTTCCACAGATCAGGCCATACAAAGAATTGCAAAAATCTGGATTTTAAAAGATTTAAGAAGTCTTGGCTTTTTCTTAAGTCGAATTGTGTCCACATTGCCTGTGCTTGAATTTCAGCCTTCAACAAATCCGTCCATGCGTCTTGACCGGTAATTAGAATAGAGTCTTGGGTCGCAAAACTTTCTGGCAGCTGACCTAGCGGGCGGATTTTGGATTTGTCCATGCCTTCATCGCCCCACGATAAAATTCCAAGACTTAAAATGCCCTGATCGATTTTTCTAAACTCTTTGAACGACAATTTTAAATTTGCTGAGCTTGTTCCATTTTCTAAGGGCGGTAAAACCGTCGGAGTTTTAATTTTTTCCAACTGAACATTGATCTGATTCTGCAATTCTTGGGACAAAATATTCTGCAACCAAGGTCTAATTTCATCGGCGGAACTAAGTCTTGCCATTAAATCTTGGCGCAAAGTTTCTGAAAATCCACTTGGTCCACGGCAGGTAAAAGGTGAAATTTGCCAACTTTGCTGCGGCCACTGCAAAGAAAATTGATTAATCTGGGTTAAAATATTTTGCGCAGAAAACTCAAAACCAATCTGCGCCTGTAAACCAGCTTGATTTTGCGTCAGAACCAAGGGACCACATTCAGCCTGAACCAGAATGTTAAGGTTAACTCCACTGATGGATTGTTGAATTGTCTGATTGATCCACAATTTTTCCACTTTAATGGTGAAATTTAAAGTCTTAGATTGAAGCGTATAATTTTGAGCATCCAATAAGGCAGGATTAAAACTAGATTCCATATTCCACTGAGCATTGTTTAGATGCCACTGATAAGGCCCCAAATTCCATATAGGACTGCCTAAGTCTTTTTGGATACTTTGCGATCTGTTTAATAAGTTCTGTAAGGATTGTCGGAAAAATGCCCATGGGGTAAAAAAAGCAATCTCACTGCCCTGATAATTATTTGAAGGTGGATCTTCCGCCGCGGCAGAAGACGAAGAATAGACACTTTGCAGAAATATTAAGGCAAAGAAGAATCGCGCCGAACAGTTTCTCATCGATATAGTGATCGGTTTAACAGCGAGAAAAAATGAAATTAGGGAATAAAGTCAAACTTTTCACAATAGGCACCATCGCCGCATCAGCCGCAATGGTATTGGCTTCTGCGCTGACATTGTCTCATCTTAATACTCAATATTCATTGCGAGAATTTTTTCCCAAAAATCACCCTGCGCTTAAAAACGATGCCTTGGCAGAAAAGCAATTTTCTTTGGCTGACAATTCGCCGTTTTTTTTGATTTTAACCTTAAAAACATCGATTTCCCAACATTGGCTCAATTTAAAACGCATTCAGGACCTTGAAAAAATCACGACAGATTTAGCAAGCATTCGTGGTGTCGATCGCGTTCATTCCATAGCAAATTTAGAAATGGCTGTGGAAAGCGAAAAAGTTCTTCAGGTCGGGCCTGTATTAAAAAATCTTCCTGAAAAAAAATGGCTTAAGTATGTCCAGGATCAAGTTTTATTAAAACCACAATTAATTTCAAAAAACTTGCGCTCGGTTTTGGTGATTATAGAACCCAAAACTGCCAACAATACTTCGCTGTATCAGATAGAAACTGAAATTCGCAAAAAGGCTCAACTTAAAAATGCAGATTGGGATGTGCAAGTGGGTGGTGTGCTTTCCGCGCAGATTCATCTTTCACAAAAATTGCATTCTGAAGTTTTAAAATTTTTAATTCTAAGTCTGGCACTGTTTTGTCTGATGTTTGTGGCCTTTTATAAAAATTGGCAGCCAGTTATTTTTGCCACTATGGGACTGATTGTAACCAACTTAACCAGCCTGGCCTGGTTAAGCATCTTAGGAATTCATTTTACTGTTTTGCTTTCCACAGTTCCCATTATCACCAGCATTAGTTTTGTTTCTTTGTGCATTCACACTTTGCATCTGTGGGCTGAAAAGAAAAAAGCATTATCTGCAGAAAATTCAGTTTCAGAAAAATGGACCTTATCCAAAAAAACTTTGCGTGAATTATTATTGCCTAATTTCTTAGGCAGTCTGACGACAGCTATTGGTTTTTTAACTTTGGCCTTAACGGACATTCCCGCCATTCGCAATTATGGGATTGTCATTGCCGCATTGGTTATGTGGGTATGGCTTATTTCGCAAATTCTATTATTGGCTTTTCTATATCTAATGAATCCTATTGCACGCTCATGGAATCATTCTCGCGCAGGCTGGATGTTGGTGATCAATCGATTTCGCATTCCGATCTTGCTTATCTCGGTGGTTGTTTCTGTCGCATTTGGATCCTCGATAAAAAAAATTAATTTTTCGGCACCCTTATTTGATGATCTGCCAAAAAATGAAAGCACCGGCCGCGCGGAAACTCTGATTGATAAGCAATTTGGCGGAACTGTTGCTTTGGATATCTCTTTAATAGCGGCAAATGCGGATGCTTGGAAAAATCCTGCGCATCTAAGTAAACTTAAAAAGTCTTTGCAAATGATTAGAAAAATCTCTGGTGTCGGAAGTGTGATCGGCGTTACTGATTTTTTTGATAAAAAACTTCCAGATAAAAAAGCTCAGGTGGCCGAAATGTTTTTCCTATTTTCCTTGGCACCAGAAAACCCATTAAGACATTTTATCAGTGCCAATTTTAAGGAATCTCGAATTGCCATTCGACTGCAAGACCTACCCAGCTTAAAAATCGAAGCCATTCGAAAAAAAGTGGAAAAAATTATTTTGCAAAATGATTCATCTTTAAAAATTCGTCAATCAGGCTTGGCCGTAAATTCCCACACTATTAACCAAGATATCGCCCACAAATTGGTCTATGGATTTTGGCAGTCCTTATTTATTATTGGCTGCGCCCTTGTTTTGATTTTCCGTTCATTGCGATGGGGACTTGTTGCCTGCATTCCCAATTTAATTACCCCGGCGATTTTGATTGGCACTTTGGTAATTTTTCAAACCCCGGTCAAACCTGGGGTTGCTGTAGTCTTTTCGATTGCTTTGGGTTTGGCCTTTAATAATACGGTTTATCTACTGTCCAGACTTAAGCGCTTGCAATCAGAACTTAATATGCAAAAACTACCCTTGCGCAGGGCTTTTTTAGAAGAAGGCAATCCTTGTATTTCTGAATCCATGATTATGTTTGTGGGATTTTTTATTTTCCTGGCTTCCGAATTCAAACTCAATCAAACTTTTGGCTTGTATATGGTGTTATCTATTCTAGTTGGAGCTTTTGCTGATTTGATTTTCTTGCCCGCATTTTTGCGCCAATTTTCTTTTTTCTTATGGAAAAAACCTGTGGCCCAAGCAGCGAAATTAAATCTTGAACCACAAAAAATCGCGGCAAGCCTAATCCCGATATTTTTAATTCTGACTTTGTTCAGCCCAAAACTGCAAGCGGATGAAGCCACGGAAATTTTAAAAAAAGCACGCTTGCAATTAAATACCAAAACCGACGAATCCAAGGTCGTTTTAAAAATCATCGAATCTAACGGAGAAATAAAATCCCGCGAAATGAATCTGCAAACCCTACGAATTCCGCATGGATTAAAGGCCATCATTCGCATCACGGCCCCAGCCGATATTAAGGGCACATCATTACTTGCCAGCATTGAAAACGGAGAACAACTGCAGTGGCTGTATTTACCCAGCAGTAAACAAGTGCGAAGAATTGCCACAGGAAAAAAATCTGGTGGCATCTTAGGCTCGGAATTAAATGCGGACGATTTAGACCCAACATCAATCCCACAAGCAAAGTTGAAAATTTTAAGAAAAGACAAAACCCAGGCGGTTCTAGAAATCATTCCCAAAAAAGGCAGCAGCGAATACACACGGGTTTTGACTAGCGTTTCGCTTCCCGACAGCCTTCCCCAAAAGATCGAATATTTAAAAGGCAAAAAAGTAATGAAGACCGTCGAGTTCAAAGATTATAAAAAGATAAACGACAAAATCTATCGCGCCCAGAAGATCCAAATCCGAAACATCGCAAAGAAGCGAGGAACTGATTTAGAGTTTACCGAAATTAAGGTGAATACAAATCTATCCGCAAAAGATTTCACACCAGAATCCCTTAAGGGGAATTGGTAATTAATACCCCAGCACAAAGTTCCACTTATCCAAAACCGGGGTAATCAGATAAACCAAAACCGCAAGATTGGTCCAAAGAAAAAAACGCAGCCAATTTTTATCATCTTCACGTTTTTGAAAGCGCAGAAATTCTAAAAAAACTTTGCATGAAATCGGCAAAACGAAAAAATAATAACACCAGCTGGCATGAACAAACAAAGGCGACAACAAGGCGATCCCGACAAAGCCAACTGTGTAAATGCCAATTTGCTGAACTGTTTTTTTACGACCCTTGGCCACCGGCAAAACTGGAATACCACCAGCCGCATAATCGTCTTTGTATTTCAAAGCCAAAACCCAAAAGTGCGGCATCTGCCATAAAAATAAAACTAAAAATAAATAAACAGATTCATAACTAAAAACATCTGGATTGGTTGCAACATATCCCATGGTAACCGGTAAAGTTCCAGGCAAGGCCCCCGGAATGGCGGCATAAGCCCAAGATTTTTTCCACCACATTGTGTAGAAAATATTGTAGAAAATAACCGAAAAAAATCCAATCCAAGCGGAAAAAACAGAAACAATATAAAGCTGCTGCAGCCCCGCAAGAATAAAACAAACCGCCAAAATCCCACCAGCAACCGGCTTAATTTTCCCCGAAGCAATGGGCCGTTTCCGGGTGCGAGGCATCTTCTGATCAATGCGCCATTCCTGCAACTGATTCATGGCAAGACTGCCCGAACTGACCAAATAAAGTCCCAACAAAAATTGCAACAAATGTGCAAAAGAAAAAGCAGTCTCGAACTGAAAGCCAGTCACATAACCCGCCAGCCCAGCAATCAAAACAAAAATAACAATCCCAAATTTAGTCAAATCCAAATAAGTCTTCAACATAAGACAGTGTTAAGGTCTTTTCGAAGCGAAGACAAAGACAATCGCGAAACAGCACCCAACCAACACCGGAAGCGCAAAGGAAACACTTCCGAAATTCAACGAAAGCAAAGCCAATGCTCTTTCCGAAAGTGCCGCGCGATGTGCAGCCGAAGTAGCGGGCCGATAAGTTCCGGTCAGCAAAATACAATTTGGGATAAAGATAAATTATTTGGCCGCTAAGCTTTTTTAAAAACCTCAGCGGTTCAGGATGAACCCAAGCCCGTAATCGGGCGCAGGAGCTGGAGGCCATGGATGGCCGTGTTTTTTAAAAAGCGCGGCTGCCCCTTAAGTCTAATTTAATTTTCTCTCTCTACTTATTATTCGAAAATCCTGACCGCCTTCTGAGGGAAGGGTCACTAACGGTTTGCCTAAGCCCCAAACTTCATGTTAGCCCTAATCAATCGTTTCAAGTGGATCAGATTTAAACATCAAAACCCGCTTGCCACGAAATTCACATTCTTGGTGAATAACTGGTCCGCCAAAGCCTTCGGGCGATAGTGGATTTCTGGTGCAGGATAATCGTTTCCTGACACTGGCTCTGCCAAGAAGAAGAAATAACCAGAAAGGACGGCCCATGGCTCAAGTCACTATGAAAGAAATGTTGGACGCCGGAGTTCACTTCGGACACCAAACCCAACGTTGGAACCCAAAAATGAAACCCTTCGTTTACACAGATCGCGGTGGAATTCACATCATCGATTTGCAAAAAACCGTCATCCGCGCGCAAAAAGCTGCCGACTTTGTTAAACAAGTTGCTGCGACCGGCGGAAAAATCATTTTTGTGGGAACCAAAAAACAAGCCATTGAACCCATCACCGAAGCCGCGAAAAAATGCGGTCAGTTTTATGTGACCAAACGTTGGTTGGGCGGAATGTTAACTAATTTCGAAACTATCAAAGCCTCCATCGATCGTCTGCGCCGCATTGATCAAATGCGCGAAAAAGGCGAATTCGATTATATGACGAAAAAAGAACGCTCGCGCATGGAAAAAGAATACACAAAATTAAATGAATCCTTAAGCGGGATTCGCGACATGAAGGAAATGCCTTCGGCGATGTTCGTAGTCGATATGCCCAAAGAACATATCGCTGTTGCCGAAGCAAAACGTTTGGGAATTCCTGTTGTCGGAATTGCCGACACCAATTCCGATCCAGAATCCATCGAATATCCAATTCCAGGAAACGACGATGCGATCCGCGCGATCAAACTGTTTGCCAATATGGTGGCCGATTCTTTTATGGAAGGTTCCGTAATTTGGGAACAAAAACTGCGCGCTGTTTCAGACAAACAATCTGATAATGCCAAAGATGAAAAACCAACTCGCCGCGATCAACAAGACGACAATCGTGGTCGCAGACCCGCTCGTGGAGCAAAACCTGCCGACGCACAAGCTGCGGCACCTGCTAAAAAAGCCGAAGGACCAACTGTGGTCAAAGCTACAAAAGCACGCAAGTTAGTTGCTGCGGGTCTGGCCGAAGACGTGGAAATTCAAGCAGAACTTGAAAATCCAGACGTAGTTGCTGCCGAAGAAGAAGTCGACGCAAAAGAAACAGAAACTACCAAAGCCACTGAAACTAAAAAAAGCTAATTTCCAATGTCGGAGAAAAAAATGTCAGGCGTAACTGCTCAGCTCGTGAAAGAGCTACGTGAAAAAACAAGTGCTGGAATGATGGATTGCAAAAAAGCCCTTCAAGAAACCGAAGGTGATTTTGAACTTGCGGTTGAATGGCTACGCAAAAAAGGTTTGGCTTCGGCTGCGAAAAAATCGGGACGCATTGCTGCCGAAGGCGCAGTCCTTGCAAAAATCATCAACAATACTGGCGTGATTGTGGAAGTGAATTCCGAAACTGATTTTGTCGCCCGCAATGAAGCCTTTCAAGGCATGATTTCCGAAATTGCCCAAACCGTTGCCGGCAATGCAGGAAAAGTAAATTCGGTCGAAGATCTTGCCAAAACCAATTGGGGATCGACTTCTGTAACGGTCGAAGAAACTTTGCGCGAAAAAATTGCTAAGATTGGCGAAAACATTGTGATCCGCAGATTTCAAACTTACCAACCCAAAGATTCTTTGATTGCGGCCTATGTGCACGGCGAAGGAAAAATTGGTGTCTTGGTTGAAGTTACTACAACACAAAGTTCGAATGCCGATGTGAAAACTTTGGCACAAGATCTTTGTTTGCATATTGCTGCCATGAACCCAATGGCGATTCGCAGCACCGAAATTTCTGCCGATGTAATTGCCAAAGAAAAAGAAATTTTAAAAGGCAAAAACTTGGAACAAGGCAAAAAACCCGAGATGATTGATAAAATTGTCGAAGGCCAAATTAAAAAATTCTTGGCCGAAAGTTGTTTGCTGGATCAGGCTTTTGTGAAAAACCCAGATTTAAAAGTTTCTCAATATGTTGCAGACACTGCTAAAAAAGTGGGATCACCTGTGGATGTAAAAAGATTCGCGCGTTTTGAATTGGGCGAAGGCATTGAAAAGAAACACGTCGATTTTGCAGCCGAAGTTGCTGAACAGATGAAGGCTCATTAAGAATGAAAAAATCTGCGTATAAAAGAATTCTTTTGAAATTATCCGGAGAAGTTCTGGCCGGCAAACAGGGTTCTGGAATTCATACGCAAACTTTGAAACAAATCGCTGGCGATGTCGCCGAAGCTTACAAAACCGGAGTCCAAATCGGTATCGTGATCGGTGGAGGAAATATCTTCCGTGGTATCGCGGGTTCTGCCGACGGGATGGACCGCGCAAGTTCGGATTATATGGGCATGCTTGCCACCGTGATGAACTCGTTGGCCTTGCAGGATGCTTTGGAAAAACAAGGTGTTCCGACTCGTGTGCAATCCGCCATTGCTATGGCAGAAATTGCTGAACCTTATATCCGCAGACGCGCGATTCGCCATTTGGAAAAAAACCGCATCGTGATTTTTGGTGCTGGCACTGGAAATCCTTATTTTACCACCGACACCGCGGCCAGTTTGCGCTCGATGGAAATCAATGCCGAAATTTTGATGAAAGGCACCAAGGTTGATGGGATTTATGACAAAGATCCTACAACTTCAACGGACGCCAAGCGCTTTGATAAGATTTCTTATATCGATGTTTTAAACCGTGGCCTTAAGGTTATGGATGCGACCGCTATTAGTTTATGCATGGATCATAAATTACCCATATTGACGTTTGATTTAACTCGACCAGGAAATGTGCTTCGTGCTGTGATGGGTGAGCCCATTGGCACACTTGTCGGCGCAAGCTAAACCGGAGGATTTCAATGACTGCAGATTTAAAAAAACGAACCCAAGACAAAATGACCAAAACAATTCTGTCGTTGACTGAAGAACTTAAAAAAGTTCGCACGGGACGCGCCCAAGTGAATATGCTGGACGCAGTGAAGGTCAATTATTACGGGACGCTGACTCCACTTTCGCAGGTGGCTTCGATTTCGACACCCGATGCAAAATCTTTTATGATCGCACCGTGGGAAGCTTCGATGCTGAAAGAAGTCGAACAGGGCATCGTTAAATCAGATGTTGGACTTGCACCCATCAATGACGGCAAAGTCATTCGCTTGAAAGTTCCCGATTTGACCGAAGAACGCCGCAAAGATTTGGCGAAACAAGTCAAAAAAGTTGCCGAAGATACTCGCGTGGCTGTTCGTTTGGTGCGCCGGGATGCCAACGAAGAATTAAAAAAAGCTTTGAAAGATAAATTGATCAGCGAAGACGAAAACAAACGCGCTGAAACTGAAATTCAAAAATTAACCGACGATTCTATTAAAAAAGTAGATCAATTGGCAGATGAAAAAGAAAAATCCATCCTGTCACTTTGATTCCACCTTACCAAGGCATCTTGCCATCATAATGGATGGCAACGGCCGCTGGGCACAGGCACGTAAAAAACGCCGGGTATTTGGTCACGTCAAAGGCACCCGCGTTGCCAAAGATGTGATTCAAAATTGTGCGCGCCGCGGAGTTCAGTATTTAACTCTTTATGCTTTCAGCACGGAAAACTGGTTGCGTCCCCAGCATGAAGTCGATTTTTTAATGCTGATCTTACAAAGATATCTGAAACGTGAAACTGAAAATTTAATCAAAGAAAATATCAGCTTTGATATCATTGGCGAACGCCATCGTTTGCCTGATAATATTCGCAAACAAATTGAAACTTCGATCGAACGCACAAAAGCATGCACCGGAATGAAATTAATTTTTGCTTTAAGTTACGGTTCGCGCCAGGAAATCACTTGGGCTGTGCGCCGAATTGCGGCCCAAATTAAACAGGGCACTTTGAATGCCGATGAAATTGACGAGGCCCGCATTCATCAAGAACTTTGGACGCAGGCGATTCCGGATCCAGATTTAATTTTGCGCACCAGTGGTGAAAAGCGTCTGTCGAATTTTTTATTGTGGCAATGTGCTTATTCGGAATTTCATTTTTCAGATGTTTTGTGGCCCGATTTTAATTCTGCCGAACTGGACAAAGCTTTCGCCGAATATGCTTTGCGTGAACGCCGCTTTGGGAAAGTAAATAAAACCGATGAACAGCTTCGTTACTAGAGTTATCAGTGCCTTGGGCGCTGTGGGTTTTTTATTCGCACTTTATTATTTTTTTGGAAATTTTGGTCTAACCTTGTCCTGCTTTTTGGCAGTTGTGCTGGGCAGTCTAGAGCTTGGTCCGCTGCTGTTTAAAAACGTTCATGTGCGCAGATCTCAAACTGTTTTTTGTTTACTAGTCAGTTTGCTTTTTTATGTTTCGCTGAAACACCCCGAACAGGCACAACTATTTACAGCTTTGGTCACTTTGGCTTTTCTGATTTGGGGAATTCTGTCGTCGCGCAATATTCAACAAATTTCTAATTTAGGACAAAATTTATCCAGCGGAATTTTAGGAATTTTTTATTTGGGAACTTTACCGGTCTTTGCCGCGCGATTGATTGAACTGCCGCGCGGACACCTTTGGTATTTCGGATTGCTGTTGATGGTTTTCGCTGGCGACATCGGGGCTTATTTCGTTGGAAAAAGTTTTGGAAAAACTTTGCTGTTCCCATTGATTTCACCCAAAAAAACTCTCGAAGGTGCATTGGGTGGATTGCTAAGCACACTTTTGGCCGCTGTCATCTTCGCAGAGTTTATGCATTTGCATTTTAGTTTTTATGCTTTGGTCTTACCTTTGTCCCTGGCCGCGCA
Organism: Bdellovibrionales bacterium; assembly: GCA_038323665.1. Taxonomy (GTDB): domain Bacteria; phylum Bdellovibrionota; class Bdellovibrionia; order Bdellovibrionales; family Bdellovibrionaceae; genus JBBQHD01. Next base: position 7,336 of record JBBQHD010000026.1, on the reverse strand, counting down.
AATGGGAGATTTCTTCGAATCTTTAATGAAGCGCCTAAGTGATCGAAAAGATTCTGGCAATTTAATGCCAGGACACGGTGGGGTTCTGGACCGTCTTGACGGAGTCATCTTTGCCAGTCCAGTTTTGTTTTACGGAGCACAGATTTTAGAGTCCCAAGCAAAACTTTGGTGACATCTTAACTGTAAATCTGAGATTTTAAGTAAGGCGCCCTGCCACCAAGGAGTTCCAAATGGAAAATTTACTTTTCTGGATCAACGAAAGTTTTATTTATATTGCTGCCTGCGTTCTGCTGCTGGGAGTTTTAATTTTTGTGCACGAACTTGGACACTTCTCGGTTGCGCGTTGGTGCGGCGTGCGCGTTGAAACTTTCAGCATGGGTTTTGGAAAAAAGATTTTCAAAATCCAGCGCGGCTATACAACTTACTGTCTGTCGATCATCCCACTGGGCGGTTATGTCAAAATGTTTGGCGATCAACCGGGCGAAGCAATTGACGATGCCGATAAAAAATATTCTTTCACACACCAACCGGTAAAAAACCGCATTGCAATTGTGTTGGCAGGTCCATTGATGAATTTCTTTTTTGCCTGGATGATTTTTGTTTTTCTAGGATTTCATGGCATGGATTTGCCGTCAGCAGTTATTGGTGATGTCGCAGCTGGAACCGAAGCAGCCAAAGCTGGATTTCAACCCGAAGATCAAATTATTTCCGTTGGCGAACAAGAAATTCGATCTGTTCGCGATTTAGATTCTGCCCTAAAAGATTTCCAAGGCCGAACCGCAGCCTTTCAGGTTTTGCGCAAAGGTCAGTTGGTCACATTAAATCCATTTGTTCGAACGATGCCCAATCCAAATCCGGTCAGCACCAGTTCCACCATGGGCGATGTCGATGGATTAGAAACTTCTGCCAAATCCAGCATTATCGGTGTTAAAAATTCCAGTCTAATTGCAAGTCTTGGCGTCAAAGATGGTGACCGCATTGAAAAAATCAACGGGACACCAGTCAATACATGGAGTGAATTGAACCAAGCTTTGAAAAATATTTCTTCTAAAGAAGTCTTATCTTTGGACGTCAAACGCGAAAATCCCAAGGAAGAAAAATTTTCAGTTCAATTAAATTCGGGCTGGAAAAAAGAAAATTTGGGAATCGAAAAACCCGATCTGACTTTGTATAAAGTGTTACCAGGATCGCCCGCAGAAAAAGCCGGATTGCAAGCAGGTGATCGATTAACTAAATTACAAAATAAAACCATTCTTGAATGGGAAGACATTCTAAACGCCATCAAAAATTATTCTGGTTCTGGAAATGTGCAGATTGAATTTTACCGCGATGGAAAAATTCAGAAAACTGTCGTGGAACCTCAGGTCACTAAACAGATGAGCCCATTTGGTATGGAAGAAAAACGTTACACCATTGGCATTGTTCCCAGCATTATTTATGAACCCATGAAAATAACCAAAGTAGTTGCCCGCAATGTCGGAGATGCTTTTAGTTCTGGGTTGAAACAAACTTGGGATTATTCGGTTATGACTTTATTAAGTTTTGTGCGTTTGTTTCAAAATAAAATTTCTGCCAAAAGTGTCGGCGGAATTTTTACCATTGGCCAGGCTGCTGGAGATACTTTCAAAATGGGATTAAGCAAATTTTTAACCATGATGGCAATTATTTCCGTAAATTTATTTGTTTTAAACTTACTGCCGATTCCAGTTTTGGATGGCGGACATTTAGTGTTTTACACAATCGAAGTTTTAAAAGGTTCACCATTAAGTTTAAAAAAAATGGAAATGGCTCAACAAGTGGGCATGCTGCTGTTGGTGGGTCTGATGGTGTTTGGGCTTTTCAATGACGTCAGTCGTTTGTTTGGAAAATTTCATTGAAGTTTTTAGGAATTGAAACCAGTGGGCCCAACACTGGTGGAGTGATTTTCTTTACTGACCAAGAAATTGTTCTTAAAAAAGAATCCACCCAACATCGATCCTTTGCAGAAATTTTAAATTCATTTATCGATGAGGGACTTTTGCAGCTGGGCTGGTCCCTGAAGGATTTATCTGCCATCGTGGTTGATTATGGTCCCGGCAGTTTTACCGGAATTCGCATCGGGGTAAGTTTAGCAAAAACTTTTTCCTTTGTTTTAAATATTCCGGTTGTCACTGTTTCTAGTTTAGAAATCTTATTGCAGGAAAGTTTATTGCTGCCATCCTTAATTCCGCAGGAACATCAGCGCATCGCTTTGATCAATGCCTATCAGGGATTTTATTTTTCACAAAAATTATTGTGCCGGAATTCAAAATTTATCTTTGAAACCGAAACTTGTTTAAACTTAGACCAATTGCAGGCCCAACTAGACCAGCCGACGGTATTTTTGGGTGCCGACGCGCTGTTAATCCAACAACAGCTGCTGGAAAAGGTCCAGGACCCGACCAAGGTCCTGTTTCAATCCGAGATCAGCAACCCAAAATTAGAAATTTTGTCTCGATTGGGGATTGCCGCTTTTCAAAATCAGAAAATAAACTCTTATTCTACTGTAAAACCCCTTTATCTACGCAGATCTTCTGCCGAAGAAAAATACAGAAATCCATAGGATACCTGCGCTTAGCGTAGTCTTACTTTTGATTTCAAATTTGAACTTTTAGGTCAAGGGACTGAAATGGCGCTGGATCGAAAACAAAATTCAAAAGTTTGGGGATTCTGCTCTGGCAAGGGCGGTTCTGGTAAAACATTTGTGTGTTCCAGTCTTGCGGTCAGCCTGGCAAAAATGGGCAGCAAAGTCTTAGTGATTGATTTGGATTTTTCTGGCGGCAATCTGCATGGCTATCTTGGCTCACCTTTATCCAAAAAGAATTTAAACAGCTGGTTCGAAGGCAAAGTTCCCTTACAGGATATTATTTTAAATACCGAGTTTCCTCATTTAAGTCTTGTGCAAGGTTTCTGGGATCACTGGACAACCCCCGATTGGAAAGCCTCGCACTGTTTGCAACTGGTTAAAGAAGTTCGACAATTGAACTACGATCATATCCTTTTTGATTTGGGTGCTGGTTTTTCAGCCAATCATTTCTTGCTACTGAAAGAATGCGATCAGAAATTTTTGATCACTGAACCCGATCAAACCAGTATCGAAAAATCTTATCGCTTATTAGAAGCCTATTTAAGCCATGAACTTTTCTCGGATGTCGATGTAAGTCAAAAACCGCTGATTCTGCAAACCTTACGAGATCACCGAGAAAAGAAAAACCATACCCATAAAAACTTGAATTTGTATTTGCAGGAAAATAACCTAAAAGTAGAAAATATTTTTAAAAAAATAAATTCCCAGCATTTTTCTTTGATTTTAAATAAAACGCGCAGTTCCGCGCAAAAAAATATTGGATTTTCAATAAAAAGTGTTTGTTTAAAAAACTACGACCTTAGTCTGGATTATCTTGGCAGCATCGATTTTGATAATGCGGTATGGCAGTCATTGCGACAGTTCGTCTGTTTGTTGGATGCACAATCCACAACAACTTTGTCAGGACAATTTTTAACAATAGCAAAACAACTCGTTGCGCCCCGAGATCATCGCGCCGTAGGATAATAAGGGATGGGTCTTGAAAATCGCACTAATTATTATGAAATTCTCGAAGTAAAATCAGATGCTGCTCAGCATGAAGTAACTCTTGCCTACGACAAAGCTAAACACACTTATTCATCCGGTAACCCAGCACTGGCCACCATTTTTTCTGAATCCGAAGCTCGCGAATTATTACGCATGATCGAAGAAGCTTTTTCTGTTTTAGGCAACCGCACTTTACGACAAATTTATGATCAACGATTGCTCAGCAAAAAAAATGCTGGTGTGGATTTAAGTTACGAATCCTTACTGGTTGCCAGCCGCGCGTTGTTTCCAGAGGCCAAAGCACCCACAGCCCGGTCGCAAGCAAAAAAAGATCCTGTTTTCGAAGAAGAAATCTCGGGTGCGCAAACTTGGGATGGCGATTTTTTGAAAAAAATCCGCGAATACCGTGGCTTCACCATCGAAAAAATGAGCGAAATTACCAAAGTAAACTCTTATTATTTAATCGCCATAGAGAATATGGACCCCTCTAAACTTCCAGCCATTGTGTTTGTGCGTGGTTATGTCCTGCAAGTCGCGAAGACCTTGGGATTAAACACGAAAAGTGTTGCGGACTCTTATATGAAGATCTACAACACCAGAGCACATGCAGGATGAAATTATAAATTTAACGGTGCCCCCAGAACTATCTGGACAGCGCGCCGATAAAATCATTTTAAAAATCGAAAAAATTGCTTCTAGGGCACAGGCACAAAAACTTTTTGCCGATGATTGTGTTTTAATTTCAGGAAAATCCATCAAAGGATCTGCGAAATTAAATGAAGGTCAGACCTTGGAAGTCCGCTTGAAAACTCAGGTTCAGTCGGTGGGCATTCGTCCTTTGGATTCCGCCATTGAAATTCTTTTCGAAGACTCTGATCTGATTGTTTTAAACAAAGCTTCGGGCATTGTTGTGCACCCAGCAGTCGGGCATCAGGAAGATACTTTGGTCAATATGTTGGTTCATCACACCAAAGATTTATCCATGGGAAATCACGAAGAACGACCGGGCATTGTGCACCGATTGGACAAAGAAACCAGTGGGTTATTGGTCGTCGCAAAAAATAATTTCGCCCACGAACATTTATCCAAACAATTTCAAGCTCGCACGATTCACAGACTTTACGAAGCTGTCTGCTGGGGTGAAGTAAAAACGCCCAAAGACCGTATCGAAAGTGTTTTGGCCAGACACCCCAAGGATCGCAAAAAATTTGCCTCACTGCCCTATTCTTTGCAGAAAAGTTCCAGCAATAAACGCACTCTGAATTTAAATAAAATACCCGAGCACGGAAAAATTGCGATCACCAATTTAGTTCACATAGCGACTGCTAAAAATTTAAGTTTAGTGGAATTAAAATTAGAAACCGGCAGAACTCACCAAATCCGTGTACACCTTTCTGAAATCGGCCATCCGATTTTAGGAGACAATATTTACGGTGCCCACCGATTTTTATCCAGATTGAAAGACACTGTCTGGATGGAAGAACTGAAAAGTTTTGATCGATTTTTCCTGCACGCCCACAGCCTTGGGTTCAACCACCCGCGCAGCGAAGAATTTTTAAGTTTTAAAAAAGACTGGCCCGAAGCAGAAAAAGAATTAATCCAAAAAATCTTTTATGAAAAAACCTAATATCTTATTTGCCGGAAAAGATTCCGAAACAGTTTTAGCTGGTCTTGAAAAAAAAACTGATGGAACAGAAATTTCAAAGCTTTGCTTTTTAAAACAAGTGCATGGAGCGGAAATCCACAGACTTACCCCCAGCTGGGAAACGAGCAATGGCGACGGATTTTTCAGTGTGGAAAACAATATTACTTTGGTGATCCAAACCGCAGATTGTATGCCGATCCTGGGATTTTCCAGATCTCAGAATTTAATTTTCGCTTTGCATGCAGGTTGGCGCGGCGTGGCCGACCGAATTCTGCCAGTGTTGATTCACCGTTTGCGCAAAGAAAATTTTCATACCGATGATTTGGAAATTCATATCGGCCCGCACTTACAACAAAGCAGTTTTACCGTGCGGGAAGACGCCTTTGAATTGCTGAAAAATTCGATTTCTGCGAAAAGCTTTACCAAGAATCCTCACCAAGTTTTTCACTCGATTAACCCCAAACAGTGGAAAATTTCGCTGTCAGGAATTTTGAAAATTCAGCTGTTAGAAGAATTGGTGCAGCCAAAAACTTTGGATATTTCCAAGCTGGATACCCTGACCGATGCGGGTTTTTTCTCGTTCCGCGGCGGGGATCAAAAACGTCGCAATCTAAGCTTCATTTCTAAGCCTTAATATTAGGCAACGCATCTCGGTTTCAATTCTTAATAATTGACGACTAAGCCCGCAAGCAGATATTCCTTCTTGTTCGGGCTTGGTAGCTCAGTCGGTAGAGCAGAGGATTGAAAATCCTTGTGCCGGCGGTTCAATTCCGTCCCAAGCCACCATTTGGTGTTTCACCAATGGTTGTCAGATCCTGTTTTACAAGGCATCGCTGGAATAAAACTGGATCTGATACTTTTTCCTATTTTCAATTTCTTGATTAAACTAAACCCGCAGGCAGTGTGAAATTTTAGCAGACTGTGCCAAGCAATTTAATTGAAATGCTTTTTATACTCTGATTGTTTCTAGAGCAGGCATCGGAGGTCGGTATGATCGGAAAATCAATTTGCAGTTTTTTTATTGGGCTTTTTGTTTTCAGCACAGTTGCGACAGCAGAAAATATTCCCGATCCCTTTTGTTCGCGCCAAGATTTTTTTAAATATCTTTCTGACAATAATTATCAGCGGGTCAAATATGTGGTCGATCGCTGCCCGAACGTAAACTTAAACGAAGTGGGTCCCGGGGGGGCTCAGTTTACCCTGAAGATTGTGGAAAATTTATGGCAAGATCTTTTTGACCAAGTTAAAAACCGCAAGGATATCAGCTTTCAATTTCCTCCGGCAGGAATCGAAAATGCCAAATATTGGAAGTCACCTCTCTACGAAATGGCGAATGAGAAAAAATTTGATTGGTTTCTGGAAATTTTAAAAAGGCCCGATATCGATATCAATGGAATATTTAATGATACGGCCCCCCTTCTGGCACTGATTGCAGCCCGTGCTCCTATAGAAATCATCGACGTTTTACTGCAAGATCCGAAAATCGATTTAAATTTAAAAGTAGGCTCTTACTATTATACTCCACTCAAAACCGCGATCGGCTATGAGCACTTTGATGCTTTTAAAAAACTTTACGATAACCCCAAGGTGCTACAAGAAAATTTGTGGGTATTTGCCTGTGATCAACACTCAAGAGCACGCTCTGATAAAAATATCTTTCTGTTTTTAATACAGACCGGAAAATTCAATATCAATGAAAGCTGCGCAAAGGGTAACCACGCACTGGCTGTCGCGCTGAAAGAACAGCTTAACCCCGATATCGTCAAGGCCTTGATTTCAAATCCGAAAGTTTCTTTTGCGTCGCCTGGACATTCTAGTCAGATTGTCGACCTACTTGTTAATTATCCCTATATCAGCGAAGATGCCAAAAAGAATCGCTGGAACTTCGTTGATTTGGTCATCAATCACCCCAGCTTTAATATTCGCGATGTCAGTGCCGAAGGTGATACTTTTTGGCATATTCTTGCAAAATATAATCAAGGGCAACCCGCAGAGGTTTTAAAAAGATTTGTAAATTTACCCTCTGACGGAATCAATGCTTTAAATAATTTGGGTTTTACTCCGTTAATGCTCAGTGTGTTGAGCTCTGAAAATATTAA
>JBBQHD010000025.1:0-25591 GCA_038323665.1 Bdellovibrionales bacterium | reverse complement strand
ATTCTGCATTTGCAAAATAAGTTTAAAATTTACATGAGAGTTTCGGTCAGAGTCTGTGCTATTTACAATTTTCAGACGCGGGCTCCTGCCCTCCAACGTCCGCCCCGTAGGGCGGACGCGTCCCGCTTCGTTGAGGTGCTGAAAAGTGTAAATAGCACAGACTCTGACCGAAACTCTCATGTAAATTTTAAACTTATTTTGCAAATGCAGAATTAAAACTTAACTCCGACGGCCCATTCATCGCAGGTTTTTTGAATGCGGATCGCTCGATTTCTTTTATTTTTTAATTGTTTTTCTTTGCACGGCTTTTTGCACGAAATCGTCGTAGATGTTTGCGGATTGGTTTGATTTTCCGAATCTTTCTAGGCTGCGGGTTTTTTTGCCGTCTGTTTTCAAGTCTCGTTGTTGAATTCGGAAACGCACTAGGCCGACTAATTTTGCGGCGTCGCCTTCACCTTTTTTGTCTTTCACGATCGAGCTTGACGTGATTCCTACGCCAGGGTGTTCGAATCCTGATTTTAATTTTTGCGCAATTAGATCTGCACGTTCGTCAGATGTTTTATAGGCTGAGGATTTTTTCTGATCTTGCATGGTTTGTATAAACATCATCGAAGTCACTGAAACATCGGCATCATCTAAACCATTGGTCACTGCTTTGATTTTTTCCAGAACTTCTAAAAATTGTGGAACGGGTCTGGAACTTCCGGGAACGAATAATTCATAATCCGGAATATCAAACTCAAAAGCATTTTGCGAGACATTAAAATTCTTGGCCAATTCCTTCAGTTGATCCGCCACATAGGCAGTAACAACTTTCTGCGAACCTGAATCCAAAATATTTGGAGTTTTATCTGCGGGTTCCATAAATTGCTGAAAGGCCTTTAAGGGCTCGTTAACCAAATCTAGAAACAATTTTTCCAAAGTTATTTCGACGCCGAAATTCTGAAAATTATATTCCAATACAGAAGGTGTAGAAAAATAATCAGATACTGCTTTTTTGGTTTCATCACTTTGCCCCAACAGCCACATCACCAGGAAAAAGGCCATCATCGCTGTCATAAAATCTGCCAAGGCGACCTTCCACGATCCGCCGTGATGGCCACCACCAGAGATGGTGATTTTTTTTATGACGATGATTGTCTTTTTTTCTGCCACTTATAATTCCATTTCTTTGTCTAATTCTTTTAAGCTGCTTTTTTAATTTCTTTGGTTGCCTTGTCGATTTCTTCAAAAGTTGGACGCTCTTCCGGAGTAATCGATCGGCGAGCAAATTCGACGCAAACAATCGGCGGCGAACCTTTTTGCAAAGCAACCAGTGCTGCTCTGACAACTTCTAAATATTTTCCTTCGGCTTCGATATCCTGAGCCATTTTCGTTGCGACAGGTCCGATAATTCCGTAAGCACAGAACACCCCAAGCATCGTTCCCACCAAGGCGCCGCCGACGTGTTCCCCGATGACTTCGGTTCCTTCTGTCAAATGTCCCATCGTGATTACGATCCCTAAAACCGCTGCAACAATTCCTAATCCAGGAAATCCGTCGGCGCACATTTGCACCGCATGTTGGGCCGCGTGTTCTTCGGCATGCAAGGCTTTGATGTCATTGGCTAATAAATCGTCGACATCATATTGAGTCAGCTCTGCCGCCAATGTCATTTTAATGGTGTCGCATAAAAAATGAACCGCGTGATGGTTCGACATAAATCCGGGATAAGCTTTAAAAATTTCTGACTTATCTGGTTCTTCGATATGTTTTTCGATCCCTTGTGGTCCTTCTTTTCTAAAAACTTGAAATAATTGAAATAAAAATTGCAGCAGTTCCACATATTCTTTTTTCTGTGGACCTTTTGCAGTTAAAGATTTGATCGCTAATTTGAATCCGGCCTTGATGGTCTTCATCGGATTTCCAATAATATAGGCACCCAGTGCTGCACCTGCAATAATCATTGCCTCGGTTTTCACAGCATTGAAAATGACAGGCATACGCCCGCCTTCCATCAGATAACCACCGAATACCATTACAAACACAACGATTATGCCTACAAAACCCATGAACACCTCGTTCCTATTCGAATCGGTTTAATATAGTAATAATTTGAGTCGGCAACTGTTGTTCTCGACCGAAGTCCAGGATAAAGTTTCATTTTGATCCAAGGATTTAAAATAATTCGAATTGACGGCAACAAAGGACGATATCTAAGACATGAGAACCTGGAAAATGACTTTGTTTTTCTATTTATTGTTCAGCACTAGCATTTTGTGGGCTCAAGACAATCCAGACCCTTTAAGTTTTTCCAGCCAGTTAGAAAGTTCACAGTGGACACCCGGGCAGCAGGGGAAAATCAAACTTTTTTTAAAATTGCCAGCCGAGTATCACGCCTATACCGATCAATTTAAACTTGAAGTCCTAGAACCCGATGGCTTTCTAGTCGCAAACCCTAACATCGCACCCACGGTCGACTTTTTTGATAAGTTTTCAAAAAAAACCAGATCAGGCGTGCAAAACGAAGCTGTATTAACTGCCCTGATCGAAGCCCCAACCAAAATAGTCGACAGTAAAATTAAAAAATTTGTTTTTCAGTTAACCTACCAAGCTTGCGCAGAAAAATTTTGCTTGTTTCCAACTAAAAAAAGTTTTGAAATTCCAATTGTATTTTCCAACGCAACCGAGGAAAAATCTGTTTCATTTTTTTCTGCTGAAAGTTTTAAAAATTTAAGTGGTTTCCAATTATTTTTATTTGTGTTCCTGGCCGGCGTTTTAACCAGTTTTTCCCCCTGCATTTTCCCGATGATTCCCATCACCTTGGCAGTCTTAAACAGCGAGGTCGACAACCGCAGCAGAAAAACCAACTTTCTATTTGCCTTAATTTATGTTTTTGGAATTGCGACGACTTATTCCGTCTTGGGATTAGTCGCGGTTAAAACCGGCGCCTTGTTCGGTGCAAGTCTTGGCAATCCCTGGGTGCTTTCCACCTTAAGCATTTTATTTTTTGTGATGGCATTAAGTCTTTTTGGATTTTTCGAAGTGCAATTGCCTTCCTATGTGCGCAAAAAATTGCACAAAAAGCACAAATCTTTTGGATTGCCGGGGGCCTATGTCGCAGGACTGATCGCGGGAATCGTCGCCAGCCCCTGCGTAGGACCAATTTTAGTTGGAATTTTAGCTTTTGTTTCCACCACCGGGGATTTATTAAAAGGATTTTTTCTTTTATTTACCTACGCCATGGGTCTGGGCGTTTTATTTTTACTGCTGGGTGCATCGACGGAATTCACGCGAATGCTGCCCAAGTCAGGTCCGTGGTTGCGTCGAGTGCAAATTATTTTGGGCGCAATGATGGTCGCCGTTTCTTTTTACTATGCTTCGCTGTTAATTCCAGAAAAACATTACGTCAGTCCCATTATGTGGACCAGTTATTCCGAAAGTAATATCAAACAAGCTCAGCACTCAAAAAAACCCAGCCTGATTGATTTTTCAGCCGACTGGTGCGCCGCCTGCAAACAATTGGAAGTAGAAACCTTCGGCAACGAAGGCGTATTGTCTTACCGAGAAAAAATAAACTGGATTAAGTTTGATGCAACTCACGATTCTGAAGCTTTACGAGATTTGAAAAAACTATACTCCATCCAAGGCCTGCCCACGATTATATTCTTGGACAGCAACGGCAATGTGAATAAAGATTTAACGCTGACCGAATTTGAAAAACCAGAATTATTCCAAAAACGTCTGGAAAAACTGTTTCCTTAAAAAGGGTGCCAGCCACCCTTTCCGGCGGAAAAGTCGGCTGGCACCTTTTAAAATTTCTTCAACCGGGAAATCTCGGATTTTGCTTCCGCCAAAAGGGTTTGCATTTGTGCCATTTGATTTTCTTTTTCTACCAAAATTCGCTGCATTTGATTCATGCGGGATTCAAAACTTTTTAAACTTTGTTGGTGGCGATCCATCATTTCTTGGACTTTGGTATCTATGGATCTGCGGTCATTCATTTTCATGAGTGTTTGCGATAATTTCTGACCAAATTCTTGGGCCATTGCTTGTTGATTTTGTTCCAAACGCACAACCGCAGTTTGCAAACGATCGACTTTTAAATGGGAAGAGTTAAAAATCTCTTGCAACTGGGTTTGCAATTTTTTGAACTCATCAGAAAAAGCCTGAATATGATTTTTCATTTCAGACAATCTGCGATCCAGTGTAAAAAAATCCCCATTTTGGGAATGTGATTTCAGTGTTAAATCTAAATCGTTCATAACCTACCCCCCGCTAAGGAATAGGTTATGCGAATTTACTACTGAAGGAAATTAAATACGTTGATCATCCCCGCGGATTCCGATTTGTCTTTCAGTTCGTCTGATCGATCCGAAGTCACTTTCAAATGCTGCACGGCTTGTTCAGGTGTCGCACCCAGTTGCAGTGCCAGCGCCAAGGCACCCGCGACAATCGGAGTCGCCATCGAAGTTCCATCCAACATCCGCCATTGTTGATTCAACACCGTCGAATAAATCGCAGTTCCTGGTGCTGTCACAGCAACATAGGGGCTGCCGTAATCGGAAAAGCTGGAAAGTTTATCTGTAACATCGGTCGAACCTACCCCAACGAATAAGGGCAATCCGACAAAACCTATGGGATAAATTGGATTTTCAATCATCAATCGATCAATCGACTTAGCTTCATTTCCAGCTGACGCAACAAAGATCACTCCATGATCACCGGCGTATTGGATTGCGGCTTTTAAAATCGCAACATTTTCATCCGTCACGCCATATTGTTGCCAACTTTTATAAACACGCCACGAATTGGATAAAATTTGCGCCTTGTTGTCCACTGCATATTTGATGGCTTTGGCAGCAATGGTTAAAAATCCAAGGTTCGGTCCACCGATAATTCGCAAAGCCATAATTTTTGCGTCAGGCGCAATTCCCCGAGCACCCGTTACTGGATCTGGCGAAGCAGCAATCAATCCCGCGCAGTGGGTTCCGTGATACATTTGATCCATCGGATTGCTGGTGTTGGATTCAAAATCGTAACCATAAACATCGTCGACATAACCATTGCCATCGTCGTCAATTCCATTGCCAGGAATTTCGCCTTTATTGATCCACATTTTATCTTTCAAAGCATTGTGAGTATAATCCACGCCGGTGTCCAGCACCGCGACTACGACCCCGCGTCCAGTGGCCCGCTGATTGATTTCGTTGTAACGAAGTTTTTGCGTATGCCACCCACGAAGATCTGTGGGAGTTGGCGCTGAACCAACACCATCAGCAATTCCAATAGCCGAATCAGGATAAACAGCATCAGCAACAAAAGCAGTTTTAAGTGAAGTTGCAAATTCAATCTGCAGCAGTTGAGGTTTTGCTTCGACAATCACAAATTGCTGATCACCAAAATCTATGGTTTCAACATTGCGAACCGAAGCCATCGTATGCGGAGAAAACTTTGGATTTTGAATAATCCAACGATCTGCTTGTGCTAAACTAGTTAAAAATAATATCCCCGCGAAAATCCATCCATTGATTTTGCTTATATTTCCCCCCATGGAAATGCAGCCTGATGATTAATTGACCAACATAAGTTTTCGGTAAGCAACAATCTTAGTTAATGCATTGTTTAATATAAAAATTAGTTTCTTAATATTTTTGCAAGCTCTGATGCAACAGATTCTAGTTTAAGAATTTTGATTTTACCCTGTTTAAGGTTGGCGTTTCCGCAGTAAATCCCAAAGGCATGCGTAACTACCCTTGAATCCAACATTTCGTTGAGGTGGTTTGAGTATTTCTGACTCCATGTGGCTGTTGATTTAACCTCGATCGCAATTTTTTTAGATCCTGCCTCGATAATAAAATCGACTTCACCGCCAGAAGGAATCGACCAGTAGTAAATTTCACCTTTTCTTTTTGCAGTCGAAATACTGCTGCGCAGTTCATTCAATACTAAAGTTTCAAATAAATAACCTCGATCTGATTGTTCAACTTTATCTTCGATTTTATTTGATAAAATGCGCACTACCCCTGGATCAAAAAAATAGAATTTAGGATGCAGGTTTTCTTTAATTTTAAACTTGGGAGTCCAGGCCGGAACAATAAATCCAATCAAAGTATCCACCAAGATCGAGTAGTAGCCTTCGACGCTCGATCTAGAAATACCGGTTTCTCTGGATACATTTGAAATATTCAAAGTAAAACCATTCAAATTTGCAGCGACTCTAATAAAACGAATGAACGCATCCAGTTTACGAACTATGGCTTCCTCTTGAATTTCTGTTTTTAAATATGTCTCCGCATAAGAATATAAATACTCTTTTTTATCCTGAGGCTTTTTTAAGTTAATTACTTGCGGCAACGAACCGAATTGCAAAAGTAAATCAATTGGAACTGTTTCTTTTATTTCCGCAAGGCTCAGCGGATGCATTTCTTTCCAAACAGCTCTTCCTGCCAACATATTTCCACCCAGTCTTTTAATCTTCCTGGCTGATGAGCCAGTCAGAACAAACTGAATTTTATTTTTGTAATCAAAAATCAGTGAATGGATTTCGTCCAATAGCTCTGGTAGCTTTTGGATTTCATCCAGCACGACAAATTTATACTCACCAGATTGTATTTGGTCTCGCAAAAGTCCTGGGTTCATTTTATAGGGCAGATATTCTGATGACTTCAAAAGATCAATAAAAAGAGTGTCTTTGACAGGAAAGTTCTGCCTTAACCAAGTCGTTTTCCCAGTGCCCCGGGCACCGAAAAGAAAAAAAGAATTTTCTGGTTTAGTCAGCAGTCGGTGAATCATTCTAACATTCTAACCCCTGCTGGTAGTCCTGTCAAATTTACGGTAAAAATGACGGTAGCACCGGCACCCCTGCGCGCATGCTCCAGCCAGCCAGCCAGCCTTCTGATCTGTAAAAATCACTCAATTTATCAGTGAAAATTCAGTTGAAAAAAAGTTATTTGACTCTGTGGCCGATACAGCCGATTCAAACAGACATGAAAACAGAAATTCGTTTAAATAAATTGCTATCAGATTGCGGACTTACCAGCCGACGCGAAGCCGACCGATGGATTGTCGAAGGCGCCATTCAAATCAACGGAAAAAAAATATTTACTCCCGGTGTAAAAGTCATACCCGGCGTGGACCGCATTGTGGTTCGCGGTAAACCCTTGAAATTAGATTCTGAAAAAGTTTATTATGCCTTCAATAAGCCAACCAGTGTGTTGACGACTTTATCGGATCCTGCAGAACGCCCGACCATTGGCGATTATGTTTCAGACATCACTGAACGGGTTTATCCCGTTGGTCGATTGGATTGGGATTCCGAAGGTTTAATCTTGTTAACCAATGACGGCGATTGGGCGCAAAAAATTATGCATCCCAAGGCCGAAGTTACAAAAACTTATATGGTCAAAGTCGATGGGCAACCCCGACCCGATCAGTTGGCGAAATTATTGCGCGGAGTTCCCATTATCGGCGGACGAGTCGCCGCAAAACACGTCGAACGCATTCGTCGCCAAGACGGCTCGAAACAATATGACTGGATTAAGATTGTTATTACCGAAGGAAAAAATCGTCAGATTCGTCAAATGTTTCAGAAAATTGGTTTTGATGTTTTAAAATTGCAACGCGTTTGCATCGGCCGATTGAAATTGGGCAGTCTGCAAAAAGGCGAGCTGCGCGAACTGAACGAACAAGACTTGAAACGAGTGTTCCAAGCTGATGATCCAGTTATTGCCAAGGCAATTGCCAAACGCCCAGCCAATTTACCCAACAAAAAGTTTGAACGAAAAACCTTTAAAAAACGTCACTAACAGATTCTTTGCTGACGAAACCCGCGAAAAAATTGATTTCCCACCAAGATCCTCTAAGCTCTTACTTGGAGGATTCAAATGGCGGAAAAAAATTTATATGATTTTGCAGTAAAAGGTTCTGACGGACAATTGGTTCATCTTGGTAATTACAAAGACAAAGTTGTTTTGGTTGTGAACGTGGCCAGCAAATGTGGATTTACTCCGCAATACAAGGGCCTGGAATCTTTGTATGAAAAATTTAAAGATAAAAATTTTGTTATTTTAGGATTTCCCTGCAACCAATTTGGCAGTCAAGAACCCGGCAGCGATTCGGAAATTCAATCCTTCTGCAAACTGACCTACGGAGTAAACTTTCCCATTATGGCCAAAGTGAATGTTAACGGTGGCGAAGCCGATCCATTTTATGAGTGGCTGAAAACTAGTGCTCCAGGACTTTTGGGGACTGAAATGATCAAATGGAACTTTACCAAATTTTTAATCAATAAAAAAGGCGAAGTCGTTGACCGCTTCGCCCCGAAAACAGAACCCGCTGAATTGGAAAGTAAAATCCAAGAGCTTCTGTAATGCGGTTAAGCTAAGGGTTTTAAATTATAATTAAAGTAATCAGAGTTTAAACTTACGATTTAGATTAAAAATAAATTTATTTGCCCAATGGGCCACTGCCCTTTTTTAAAAACACGGCCATCCATGGCCTCCAGCTGCTTGCGGCCATCCTGGCCGCGCGTTCGTCCACGAACCGCTGAGGTTTTTAAAAAAGGGCAGTGGCCCATTGGGCAAATAAATTTATTTTTAATCTAAATCGTAAGTTTAAACTCTGATTACTTTAATTATAATTTAAAACCCTTAGCTTAACCGCATTACAGAAGCTCTTATTTTAATAAACCATCGACTATGCGATTTGCTCCGTAGATTTTCTGCAAAGCTTCTGCCAGCGCCGAAGTTGACACTGATACTGCGCGGTTTTGTGCTTCGTCAAAGCCGTAATCACCGCCCAAGGATTGGATGTTGCCGTCGAAAATTAGTCCGATTACTTCTGCTTTTTGGTTGATCACAGGTGATCCCGAATTTCCGCCGATAATGTCATTTGTCGAAGCAAAGTTGAATGGGGTTTGCAGATCTAATTTTGACTTCGCTTTCAACCAAGTTTTGGGCAGAGCAAATGGTTCGCGACCGGTGTGTCGGGCGAAGGCGCCTTCGAAATTTGTAATGGGTTTAACTTCATGTCCATTTTCTTGGTAGGACTTCACCTGACCGTAAGAAATTCTCAAGGTAAAAGTCGCATCGGGATAAGTTGAAGTTCCGTTCACAGCAAATTGTGCTTTGGCCACTTTTTCGCTGGCTTGTTTGATGCGAGTTTCGATTTCGTCTTCGAACTTTTTGCGGATCGCGCGCGCATCGGGATCCATTAATACTGCAAGACGAATCATTGGGTCCTTGGAATCTTCAATTGCCTTGGCCCCGCCAGCGTAAAGTTTTTCGCGCAGTTTGGTATCATTTAATTTGGTTTTCAAAAGTGCCGTGGCCAATTCTTCCGGAGATTGTTTACCCAAAACTTTGGTCACAAAAGGATGGTCGGCACCTAATTTTTCGCGCAATTTGGTCAGGCTGTGCACCAACATTGCTTTTTCAAACTGAGGGTAAATAGGCGCTTTGCTGAATAAACTTAATTTTAACTGAGGCAGCGCCGAATCTGCAAATTCACGAAAGCGTTCTTCGTTGGGCTTGGGCAATTCAACAGACGCACGCACCAAAGTTTTTGCAATACCAAACAAATGCGAGTTTAAATTATTTCTTTCGATATTATCCAATTCCACATAAATATTTTTTAAATCCTTATAAGCCGCAGTGATTTCGCCCCAAGCAGAAGCATAATCTTTTTTCCACTGAGAATTGCCGATGATTTTTTCTCGCAATTTTTTTTCAGCCGCAACTTTTTGATCAAAGAAATTGGTGTCCAACAAGGCCGCGTGTCGGCCCTTGATGGCTTTTAAACGATTTTCGACTTGGAAAAGCTTGGCCGTTGAAATGCGTTTTTGTTCTTTGCCCAGTTGCTGAAATCCGGTCAGCAATCCGCGCAATTCAGAAAGCGTGGTCAAATCGTTGATCAATTTTGTGTCCCGTAAAAATTCCAACTGCGAAATTGTCAGCAATCGCGACGTTCCACCTGGGTTACCGGTCACAAAAGTAAGTTCATTGTCCTTAGCGCCGTCTTTGGAAAATTTAAAATAATCTTTGGTCTGCAAAGGTTTGCCTTGGTCGTAAACTCGCAAGAAAGAAACATCTAAGTCATAACGTGGAAAATTAAAGTTGTCGGGATCACCACCGAAAAAGGCAATAGCCAGTTCTGGAGCAAACACCAGGCGCACATCTTGATAACGTTGGTACTTATACAAATGGTATTTGCCACCATTGAATAAAGTCACAACATCGCAACGAACCTGATCGGAACTTTGCGAACATTCTTTTTCCAATCGCGACATGGTTGCTTTTAATTCATCATTAAATTTTTTGCCTTGTAAATTTTTAGTCACATTTTGAATTTTGTCGGTGACGTCCGTGGTTTCAACCAATTTATCGACTTCAATTTCAGGGCAACGAACTTCATCTTTCAAAGTTTTGGCATAAAAACCATTGGCAATATAATCTTTGCCATTTTTAGAAAGCTGCTCGATGCAAGAATGTGCGCAATGATGATTGCTCATCACCAAACCATTTTTGGAAACGAAACTGGCTGAACATCCACCACCGCCAGTCAAACGCGCCGAAGATAATCGAACATGTTTCAACCAAGCTTCGTCCGCAGTAAATCCATATTTCTGTTTTACTTTGTCCGTCGGAAAAGCATCAAACAACCACATGCCTTCATCCGCATGTGCCAATGATGTAAGTAAAAATAAACTCGCAATAATTTTTTTCATAGATCCCTCGTTTTTTGTTTTTTAATATTAAAACGAGGGATCTACGGCAGGCAAGAAAAGTAATTCCTATTTTTTAGTAGGATCGGCAGGTTTATCCGCGGCAAGTTCTCCAACACGGTATTGGGCAGGAACACCTAATGATGCAAACAAATTTTCGCTGCTTTGGGGTTTAAAATTAGTTTTAATTTGTGTCACCAATTCGCGGTAAGCCTCGGGATTAAATTCGATCAAAGATTTTACAACTTCCGCATTTTTGACTTTGTCACAAGATCCGTTTGTTTTGGCTGAAGTTTCAGAATCACTTCCAGAAATTGCTTCCACGCAAATGGCAGATAGTTGCTCATCATCTTTTTTTGCTCCGTAAACCAAAGGGTTACACAGGCTTTGCCCACTAGCGCATTTCAGAGTGATTGGCTCTCCTGATTCAGAATTCAGTGAGTATTCGCTGACACCACAGCTGGCAGCCTTTTGCTCAGAAGACTTTGTTCTTTTACCAGGATCTGAAGTTTGCAAAGCCACGTGTTTAATTTCGCTCAGTGAATTCGTGCGCGTTTCAATGACAAAGCCTCCGCAGACCAAGGCGCCCTTGCCAGGGCACTTCATAAATCCCGCAACTCTTCCATCTGCAGGATCGATGTCTGTGCTTTTGCCGCGAAGTTTTTGAATTTTATTTTCTGCTAAAAATTCCGCAGGATATTTTCCATTTTTAATCAGTGCTTCTAGTTTTTCATAGGTAGGAACTGTGCTTTTTGTTTTGGCCAAAACAATAGCATCCGTTTTCTTAGCTAATGTTGCAAATCTTTGATCAGCATTGATTTCCGCTGTAACTTCACTCATTCGCTGTTCTCGAACGTAGGGATCACTGATTCTAGAAATTGTGGCGATCAATGCCATATACCTAAGATTTACTTGGTCGATCTGTGCTTTTTTAACACCCTCTTGGTTATCTGCGATATTGGTATAAAAATTATATTTGCTCATAAAGCCTTTTATTTCTGCGATCTGTCCTTTTAAACTTTGATAAGTTTGCTCGACATCTTTACCAGAAATTTGTGCACAATCGACATCAACTTTATTTTTTGCAAATAAGTTCAGACATGCAAACGTCGTGATAAAAAGGCCAACACTTAGAATAGATTTCATCTTTCCTCCGATTATAGGGAATACGATTAATCTTCTCTGTTTTGTATGGATCAAAGAAGTCCAGTTTTGCTGTCGAATTGATCAATGAAAATGAAATTATTTTGGCGAAGAACCTATAGACAATAGAAAGAAATTTTTTAAATCAGAATAATGATTTAGACACTAACATCCGCGCCCTAAGCTGGACCTAAGGCGCGGGAAAAATTACAGAAAAATTAATTTACCGTTTTTTTGGATTCGGCTGCTTTTGCGGCGGCAGCGGCTTTTTTGGGTTTGCCTTCGATTTCAACTTCTTCCGGAGTTGGTTGGTCTAATAACAAAGTGCCGATGCCTTTTTTGGATAGAATTTTTGCGCGCAGATCCTTCATGATTTCTGGATGTGCTTTTAAAAATTCTTTGGCTTGATCGCGGCCTTGGCCCATGCGTTCGCCGTTATGGGAAAACCATGCTCCGGATTTTTCTACGAATTCTGCAGCCACAGCTAAATCCAAGATATCGCCGGATTCGCTGATGCCTTCGCCATACATTAAATCAAATTCTGTTTTGGTAAATGGGGGCGCCATTTTGTTTTTTACAACTTTCACTGCGGTTCTGTTGCCGATCACGTCTTCGCCATTTTTCAGTGCGCCGACTCGGCGAACATCCAAACGAACCGAAGAATAAAATTTCAAAGCATTACCACCCGTTGTTGTTTCTGGATTTCCGAACATCACGCCGATTTTCATTCGGATTTGGTTGATGAAAATCACCAAAGTTCCCGAACGATTGATCGCCGCAGTTAATTTTCGCAAAGCTTGCGACATCAATCGCGCTTGCAAACCCATATGACTGTCGCCCATATCGCCTTCGATTTCTGCGCGAGGCACAAGTGCTGCAACAGAATCGATCACGATCACGTCAATCGCGCCCGAGCGAACCAAAGTTTCAGTGATTTCCAATGCTTGTTCCCCAGTGTCGGGTTGTGAAATCAAAAGATCTTCGGTGCGCACTCCTAATTTTCTGGCGTAAGAAATATCCAGTGCATGTTCCGCATCGACAAAGGCAACAACGCCGCCTTTTTTCTGTGCTTGCGCAATTACTGAAAGTGCAATGGTGGTTTTACCGGAAGATTCTGGTCCGTAAATTTCCACGACGCGCCCTTTTGGCAATCCGCCGATTCCCAAAGCAATATCTAAGGACAATGCTCCGGTGCTGATGGCTTCGACATCTTTGACCAAACTTTGGTTGGAATCCAAACGCATGATCGAACCTTTGCCAAATTGTTTTTCAATATTGGCGACGGCTAAATCTAAAGCCTTTTCACGTTCTACATTTTTTCCGCTTGCTGATTGCATAAGCCTCTTTTCTTTTTTGTTTTGTTACTGTTTTTTATTTGTAACTGTTGTGTGTATCGTTTGCTCTAGCCAAAGTGCTGCTTTTTCAACCGATTGATTTTGAATCATCACACGATCTCCATGAAAGTAGCAGGTTTGCGAGCTAACCAAAAGCTTTCCTTCAAAACTTTTGCCACTGACTGCCATGCATACAGTGCCCACTGGCTTGGTCGGAGTAGCGCCTGCCGGACCGGCAATTCCGGTAATCGCCACTGCCCAATCGACGCCCAGTTTTTCGCGGGCGGCTGTGGCCATCTGTTTGGCGGTTTCTTCGCTCACCGCGCCAAAATCGGTAAAATAATTTTGCGGCACGGCTAAAAGTTCGTGCTTGGATTCGTTGGAATAACAGACCAACGAGCCTTTGAAAATTTTCGAGACACCTGCGTGCTCGACAACCAGCGCCGCCAATTTTCCGCCGGTGCAACTTTCTGCAAAAGTAATGCTTTGATTGGTGGCCAAGCAGGTTTGAATTAATTTTTCGACCGCGCGTTTCACAAGGGAAATCTTTGCAAGATGATTTGTAAAATAATTTGCGCAACCAATCCCGCTGCGACATCGTCCAAAACAATCCCGGCGCCGCCTTTGATATTGCGATCCATCCAGCTGATGGGCCAAGGTTTTAAAATATCAAAAAATCGGAATAGTAAAAATCCCAAGGCAAAATATTTCCACTCGAAGGGCATTGCCATCAACGCCAGACACTGTCCCGCGACTTCGTCGATGATCACACTTTGATGATCATGCGTCTGGGTTGCAGTTGCGTGAACTTGCGAAACAAAAATGGCGCCAAAAATCAGCGCCAGCAAAAAAAACATTTGCGCAAGCAGTGGCAGTTGCACCAGTCCGGCCGCCACGACCAGGCCGGCCAGACTGCCGAACGTGCCGGGCGCGGGTAATCGTTTTCCGATAGGCCCCAAGGTTGCAATGGATTGACAGCATGACACAAAATTGGATTTCAAATGGATTTTTTCCTTTTCAAAAGATTATATTATAAATAATGCCAATGACAGCCTTTGATCGACTGCAGCTAATCATCGCCAAACGGGATCACTCGGTGAAAGAACTGACGCAAAAATTGCGCCGGCACCACGAAATGGATGAAATTTTGGACGCGATTGCCCGCGCCGATGATTACGGCTGGATGAAGGATCCTCAGGAACTTGCCGAGATGTGGAAACGCGAAGCCGCCCGCCGCAAACGCGGCAATCTGTGGCTGAAAAATAAAATGGCAGAAAAAGGATTACCCATGCTGGCAATGGATGGCGGCGATGAAACAGCCGTCGCACGCACGTTGATTGCCGGAAAATTCGGCGATGGACCGTGGGATAAAAAGTTGCAGCAAAGGATCGCAAGATTCCTGACCTCGCGCGGATATAATTTTTCGGTGGTGGCCGCGATTATTTTCCGGCGTGGCGATTGAGTTTTGGCTGTGGCCACAAAAACAATATTAATCCCGCCCGCGATTGTGCTTCCCACAAAGCAGGCGCAAATTTTCTGCCGAATGATTGCCCAAATGTCGGAACGGATGAACATGATCCAGTTGCAATTGATATTTTGATTCACATTTTTTCTTCGAATGTGGATCGGCAAACTGACAGCAGCCTTCGTCGCGTTGCCAAACAAGTTTCTTGATTGCCGCGGGAATATGTCGGGAACGTTTTTTCGCAGATTTGGTTCCGGCGTCGGAAACACTCTGCTTAAAATCGATCTGAGGTTTCGCAGGTTTATTCGGATTCAACTGCCGATGCATTTTTTCAATCATAACTTTAAAAAACTGAGCTTGGGTCAAATCAGGATTCTGATGCGACAGCCAAAGCTTCAATTCCTGCATTTTGGATTTGGTTTCTGCATCGATCACAAAACGAAGTTCGGTCAGGTTTTCTGACAAGACTGTTTCTTGTTCCTTAGATTTCAAACAAAGCTCTGGCGCGATCCTAAATAATTCCCGTTCTGCTTCGCGAGCTGATTTATTCTCTAATTTTTTATAAAGTTCAGTTTTTTCCTGCAAAGATATTTTCTGTTTTTGATCCTTAGCTTTTTTTCTTAAGAAAGTCTGCGCCAAGGAAACAGTTGAAAGATTCAAACTATGATCCGCGATTTTTTCTTTTAATTCCGGCATTTCAGAAATGGCCCGAGCCGCCTGAATTCTGCGCATGGCAGAGGCCGGTTCGTAACCAAGATCATTGCTGACGAAATCGAAAATCGATCCATAACCAAAATCCAGATAAAATTGTCTGCGCTCGATTTCTGCAATCAGTTCGATCACTTGCAAGGTCAGACTTTGCTCGGCCCCAGCCGCGTGTCGGATTTGATCCAGAAGCGCGCGCTTGTCTAAGAATTTTATGTTTGGAACTTCGCTGGGGAAATCATATTTTTCATCCTGCGCGAAATTACTTTTTAAATCCAACATAAGTGCTCTTTTCTACTTCGTGGTTCGAAGTAGAAAAAACTTATCATGGCTTTTTGGAATGCGATTTTTGACGGTTTTCACAAAACGGGGGTGCAGAAATTAATTGGCGTTGAAATGCGCAAACTTGGCGATACAACGCCGATCGAATCGGTTTCAACGAAAATTAATTCGCGCAGAAAATTGAGATAAATTTGCTGGGTTTAAGACAGCAGAAAACCCGTCAAATATTATTTTTTTGTAACGCAATTGTGCGACAAGCAAGTTAAGAAAAGTTTTACGCCATTGAACGCGCTTTTCAATTCCTGAAAAAACTAAAGCAAAAGACACGACAGCAGGACCAGAAAATTTCCGACTTCGGAAGTGCTCGTGTTTTATTGGGGCTTATAAATTCAAAAACCCCGGCCAACCGTGATTTGAATGCGGCAGCGTCGAACTTTTGGACGATCTTTTGAAATAAATACCGCTTGTTTAAACCTGTCACAAAAAATTATGAGATTTTGTAATTCTCGTTTAAAACAGTCTAGAACGAATTATTAATTATAAATCTTTAAAGGAGATTTTATGACTTTTGTAAACCGGATGAAAATGAAACTAATGTTAAGTCTTGCCACACTGTTGGTGGGTCACTTTGCGCATGCTCAACAAAGTGTCGAAGTTGGCGCCCCATCCAATACTGCTGACAGTGTTCCGGCAGCTAGTGTGCCACTATTTCATTCGATCAGCAATTATGGATACACCCACACTAATTGCTCAAAACTTGTTGCTAGCTTCAACAGCGGTAACAATGGATTCTCACCAGAACAAATTAAAGCGTTTTACGATTCCTTGGTAGCGGCCGCATCTACCGACTCTAACATGTTTGAAGTTGCCTGTGTGGATGCTCGTGCTGCCGAAATCGTTGTTAAAAACAACTCTAGCTATTTAAAAATGCCGATTACTTTGGTTCGCCTTAATGCTGATGAGGCCCCTACAGATTCTACCTTATCGCTATATATTAAGGTAAGCTTTGCTAGCGAGCGTCAAATAGCTTTATTTTTACAAATTATTCACAACGCTGAGATGCTACTTGTAAGACAATACATGACCAATCCTGGCCGCTTCGTAATTTCCACCGGAACAGACGACAATAACGAAAGAATTGTTTACATTCAAGATCCCACTGAGGTTTTTCTTTTTTCAGGAACTACTTTTATAAGCAGTGAAAGGGCAGCCGTAGCAGATGCCTCGAATGGACAATTTGTTGCAAACTTGGGTGAGGTTATGCAAAAAGTTGTGGAAATTGATTTAGATGCTATTGCTAACGATATACTGCAGGTAAGATATGATTTGGACAAAACTTCCGCAGAAAGAAAGGCCAGCTCTCTTATAACGCTTGCGAGAACAAACCCTGCCTTATCAACCTTATTATCTAAGGCAGGAGCTCCTGCTATGCCTGCAGCACCAGAGCTGAAGACCATCGCTTACCCCAAAGACCTTCTCGAACAAGCTTCGCGCGGTAATTCTGCAGATCCTGCTAAAGCTGCTGACGCTAAAGCTGGAGAAGCTAAAAAGTAAACTTGTCTCTATTTAATAATCTAAACCACCAAAAGGCTCTGCGAATTGCAGGGCCTTTTTTGTTTCAGCGACCAAAGCTTAGACAGGCTTTCCGGCCTCAAATCAAATTTACTGAGTTTAATCCAGTTCGATTTTTGCATAGGTTTAAGTGTGCAAAAATATTGGTTACGTCCCTATCTTTCTATTTTGCTTGCCGCGCAAATTGCTTTGCCGCTGCAGGTGCTTGCTCGGCCCGGGCAATCCGCAGCCGAACCAATGCCTGCGCAGGCGCAGTTGTTTCCACATGTTTTGAAGCGTGATCTTCCCTTTGATTTACAAACTGGGCTGGCTTTGGGTGGGCTTACTTTTGATGCCCGACGTCCTGAACCTTATTCTGATGGCAGAAAAATTCAGCGGACTTTATTTCAAAATTTTATGGAATCCCTGGATCCCAATTCCAATTTAAAGACACCAGAATCCAAACTGAAAATCGTCACCGAAACCAAACATATTTTAAGCACGGTTTTTCTTTTAAGTTTTTTAAGTTCGATGGAACGGGTCAAGGCCAAGCATGATTACGGAAAATATGCGGTGTTGACCGAAGATGAAAAAAAACGAGGACTGACATCACCTGAAATTAAAAGCACCGCACAGATTGTCGAAGATGTTTCTGTCGGAATGGTCAACGATCTGGGATTTTGGATGGCAGTTGCTGGAAATAGTTTTATTGGCAAAGCCATCACTCAAAAAGCTTGGTTTCAAACTGTGCTGGCCAGTATGACTAGCGTCCTTGGTCGGGGAATGTGGGCCTATGCTGCACGCAATTTTGTCACCACTGCCATTACTTTTTTGGGTTGGGAATTTGGTGGGGAACTTTTCACACAGGCACGCTATGTTTTATCGGCTGATGCCGATGCTGAATTGCCGAATTCGGTTTATCAACAAAGTCAGAAACTTTTGCCCATCCTTGCTAAAATCGTTATTGATCCGCTTGCGCAAAATGCCGAAAGTTTGGCCGCACGAAAAACTTTGGATCGCATTATTGGATCTATTTTATTTGTTATCACAGAACCCGAAGCGCGCGATGCGTGGATTTATTCTACTTGGCGCAAGCGAATTACTTCCGGCAATTTCCTTTCGCTGATTTCTTGTTTGACTGCCGCCAGTGTTGCCGCGGCTGTTGCTCGACTGGGACCGGCAGGCCAAAGCCTGGCCGGGATTGTTGGAATTTTAGTTCACACATTTGCGATTCCTCAGTCTTGGAAAGACCGCGCAAGCCATGAGGCACAAGATGCGCGTGAAGATCTTTCGGTTGGACATCGATTTTTTGCTTTTGATCAATTGAAACAATCCATTCGAACTTTCCACTTGATGGCTCGCGCCGACGAAACTGAAAAAACCAATTTACGAAAAATTGTTTTTGAAAAATTAAATGACATGAGTCGCTTTCGCGATGACGGTATGTTTGTTTATTTCGAAAAGCTTCATAAAATGTTTTCCGAAGCAGCCTTTGCCTATCAAAAAGCCAAAGCTGATTTTAAACTGGGCGATAAACAGGCCGGCGCTGCAGGCGAAGCCTTTGCCAAACAAATCTATGTGGAAATCAATGCAAAGCTGAACGCGATCTCTGAATGGCATCAGCAAGATGCGGAAAGATTGCTTAAATTGCAAAGTTCGGATCCACAAATTGTCGATGCTATTCAAATTCATTTTTGGCGATTGTGGGTTTTGCGTCAGCACTTGGATGACCTAGCCAAAAGAATGAAGCTGTATTCTTCTTATACCGATCAACCCGAAGTGGCAGAGTTATATTTAAGACTTTTTATGCAAGGCGACCGCGAAATTCCCCAGTTAAGAACACTTCTGCCCATTATTCTGCAATGGAAAAAAACTCCAGATTCCGGAGCACCAGCCGATTTCCGCTTAAGCAACCAAGATATTCCTTTGTAGGACTTGGCTTAGCCAGCGCACATTGCTAGATTAATGCGATGAGCATTATACAGACCAGCAGCGAAATCCGAAATCTTTTTGTCGAATATTTTAAACGTCAGGGACATTCCCACCAACCCAGTTCGTCTTTGATTCCGGAAAACGATCCTACTTTGCTTTTCGCAAACGCAGGAATGAACCAATTTAAAAATACTTTCCTTGGTTTGGAAAAACGCGCCTATAACCGCGCCGTAACTGTTCAAAAATGCGTGCGCGCTGGCGGTAAACACAATGATTTAGACAATGTTGGGTTTACCGCCCGTCATCATACTTTTTTTGAAATGCTGGGCAATTTTTCTTTCGGGGATTATTTTAAAAAAGATGCTATCCATTTTGCTTGGGAGTTTTTAACCAAAGATCTGGGCATTCCCAAAGGCAGACTTTATGTCACAGTTTTTGAATCCGACGACGAGGCTTTGGACATCTGGCACAAACAAGAAGGCATTCCGCGCGATCGTATTTTTAAACTGGGCGAAAAAGATAACTTCTGGCGTATGGGCGAAATCGGCCCTTGCGGTCCCTGCAGCGAAATTTTTTATGATCATGGGCCCGAATTCGGCAAAGAAACCGATCCTTACAAGGGCATTGTTGCCGGCGAAGATCGTTTTATCGAGATTTGGAATTTGGTTTTTATGCAATTTGACGAAACTGCGCCGGGGAAAATGCAGCCCTTGCCCAAACCCTCGGTGGATACGGGCGCGGGACTGGAACGCATCGTGGCTGCCATTCAGGGTCGTCACAATAATTACAATACTGATTTATTTTTGCCGATGATTGAAAAAGCTTGTTCCGTTTTAAAATACGATCTGCAGGAATTGCTTGCGCTGGAAAAACAAAATAAACTTGATTCAGTTTATAATCACCAGCATAGCGTCCGCGAAACTTTGGCAGCACTTAGAGTTTTAGCCGACCACACCCGTGCGATTACATTTTTGCTGGCGGATGGCGCCATGCCTTCGAACGAAGGCCGCGGTTATGTTTTGCGCCGAATTTTACGCCGGGCTGTTCGCTTTGGCCGCAAACTTTCCCCCGAACATTCTTTTCTGCCCATGCTGTCCAATATTTTGGTGGATGAGATGGGTGGATTTTATCCCGAGCTGAAAAATCGCCAAGCTTTGATTCAGACGGTTTTAAAAGACGAAGAATCACGATTTTTACAAACCTTGGATTCAGGAACTGCGCTGCTGGAAAATGAGTTGCGTCAGGCTGCGCAGAAAAATCAGAAAGTCATTTCTGGGGAACTGGCTTTTAAACTTTACGATACTTTTGGTTTCCCCTTGGATTTGACGCAAGTTGTGGCTGCGGAAAAAGGTTTTACTGTGGATGAAAAAATTTTTGAACAGTGCAAACAACAGGCGCGCGAACTGGCCAAGTCATCTTGGAAGGGAAATAAAAATTCTTCCACAGAAAAAAATCTGACGACTTGGGTAAATGATTTATTGCAGAAAAATAAACCAACCGAGTTTACAGGTTATGAATCCCTTGCCGGCAAACAGAAAATCTTAGGACTGCATGATGGAAATAAACCGGTCGAACAACTAGGCGAAGGCGCAACTGGATTTGCAGTGTTTGCAAAAACTCCCTTTTATTCGGAAAGTGGCGGCCAAGTAGGCGATCACGGAAAAATCTTAGGGCCGCAGGGATCAGCCACTGTTACGGATTGTTTTTCTGTGCAGGGCATTTATTTGCACCAGCTGGATATTTCTATGGGAAATTTAAAAACTGCCGAACCCGTTGAACAGCAAGTGTCTTTGGAATTGCGCCGGAAAATCAAAGCTCATCACAGCGGCACGCATTTATTGCACGCCGCCTTACGGAAAATTTTGGGTCATCATGTTCAGCAGGCTGGATCTGTTGTGGAAATTAATAAATTCCGTTTTGATTTTACTCATCCCAAGGCGATGACCCGGGCGGAATTGGATCAAGTGCAAAATTTGGTGAATGAACAAATTCAAAATGCCCTGCCCGTTCAAACTGAAGTTATGAAACACAATGAAGCTGTTAAAAAAGGTGCGATGGCTTTATTCGGCGAAAAATATGGGGATCAAGTCCGCGTCTTAACCATGGGCGATTTTTCCTGCGAACTGTGCGGGGGAACCCACGTCAGCAATACTTCCGAAATCTTGGCGCTGAAAATCACTTCGGAAAGCAGCGTCGCAGCCGGAGTTCGCCGCATCGAAGCCGTTGCCGGCGCCACAGCCATCGAGGCTTTCTTTTTAACCGATAAAAAACTTTCGCAGCTGTCGCAAGAATTGCAATCCGAACAACCGCTCGAGGCCGTTCAGAAATTGCAAATCGAAGTCAAAGATTTGGAACGCAAAATTGGGCAATTAAAAAAATCGCAAATTAATATTTCCGACTTAAAATCAGCAGCGCGAAAATTAAAAACAACGGATGGTTTAAATTTCAATCTTTTGGTTTGTGATATTCCCGAAAGCGATCGCGATTTATTATCCAAAACCCTGGATCAACTGCGGGATCAACTGCAACCAGCTGTGGTCATAATTTTAGGCGAAGGCGGCGATAACAAATCCATTTTAATCGGCTGCAGTGCTGAAATCAGCAAAGCATTGCCGGCGGGAATGCTTTTGAAAAATCTGTCGCAGAAACTAGGCGGCAAAGGCGGCGGCCGACCGGATTTTGCTCAAGGTTCAGTTCCGGCAGGCAGCGCAGCGGATTTGGTTTTCAAAACATTGCTGACTGAAAACAAATGGACCGAGGTCTAGGAATTCTTATCGGGTTTTTTCCGATAAGAATTCATGACGGATGAACAGGCAATCAAAAAATATTATGAAGAAATGCACGCCGAAGAAAATCAGTGTCTTGTCTATGAACTGGATGAGAATTTGGAGCTGATTAGAAAAACTCTGTTTTTGACCGAGGAACCTGTTCGTGAGCTTTGCCAGACATTGCTGGGTGACCGCAAAAATTTTATAAAGCTGAATCGTTTCGGTAATCAAAATGATTTTTGGTATGTTGGTGAGAACTGCATGCAAGCAATTGATCCAAGGTCGGGGACAACAACCGAATATAGCAAACGAAATAAAAAGCCTAACTACGAAAAAATCTTTCAGGATTTTCAAGAACTGCAGGCCAGTTTAAATAATGAATCTTCAGTCGACGGGGACAAAGAGAGTTCCGATTTTTCTAATTAACTGTGTTCCGATTTCAATTCCTTGCTGGTCTGTAAATGCATTTATCAAAATAATTTTATGGTTGTTATTAAGCCACTCTACACAAAACTCTTTCAAATCATAAAATCTATTGGTATTTGCCAAATGCCAAAACCGATACTTATTCCATTCGCATAAAAGATGATACTTATCCGCTGACCCACCAACATAGGCAATCACCTCAAACCAGCCAGGTTTTAAACTTCTGCGTGCAGTAAAATGCAATTCAGTTTTCTGATTGGCCAAGGCATTGCCGGTGTTCAAGAAAATTCTAAGTTCCCAAAAATTCGATTTAATTTCGTTCAGGTTTTGCATGAACAGCGCAGAAAGCAAAATTCGAGCCGTTCTTAAGTCAACTTTACGCAACCTTAGGTTCGAATCCCGGATCAAAACTAAAATCGATAACCGACAGAAGTCGAATACTGAAACTGGCTGACGCGATCGACTTGCAGCAAAACAAAAAAATCACCAATGCGGAAATTGGTTCCGAATAAAGTGCGCCAGCTGTCTAAGGTGGAAAATTGCGTCGTTCCCGTATAACTTAGATTGCTCTGCATTTGTCCAAAGCTGCGCACCTGGCCCCCACCAAAGAACAAAGAGGTTTTGTGAACTTGCACGATGGAAAGTAAATTCCAGCCGATGGTGCGCACATCCAAGTTTTCACCAAATCTTGCGCCAGATCCGCTGACACTCATGCTTAGAATGCCAGGAAAATTTTCGAACTCGTAAAAGCCCCAGCGAATTTGTCCCGCATAACGAGAAAATTCATCTTCGGCATTAAATAAACTCCAGGACATTAAAACATCGACTTTGTAGGGCAGGCCTTTGCCCATAGAAACTGAATTGATTTGAAAAAACTGCAGCGCCTTTTGCTCGGACTGCAAATCAGAAATCGGAATCCATTCGGTTTGCAAAGAAAGATCAAATCCCTGTTTCCCGCCAAGTGGAACGGGATCACTGAGTTCCCGAGTTGCAATTCCGAAACCCAATACAGAAAAAATTGTTTTTTGATCTTTTTCACTGGTTGCAGGCGGAACATCAAATCTTGCCGAAGCGTAATGGGAAAAAAGAAATACTATGCTTGCAATCAATTTCATCAAATAATTCTCTTCGCTTTGTTCATCGTTCAAAAAGCTTAGCATTTTTCAAAAAACTAGGGACTTACTTTTAGTGGCGACGGCGCGTCAGAGTTAATTCTTCAGCCCGGGCTGCTCGAAAACCGGTAAAATCACACCCAGTTGATGGAAAATATCCTGATATTTTCCATCAATGAAAATTTCTAAGGGCTTAAGTTCTTCCAGCGAAACTTTTCTTGCTCGATTTAAAAACTGGCGCCCGGGGTAAAATTCAGAAGTATTTTTTGAAAAGTATAGAAAGTTTTCCTTGTATCCTTTTTCTTCAAAATCAAACCGTGCATTTCCGTTGTCCAAAGCCGCTTGCGATTCCTCTATTGAAATTGAGATGTTGCTTTTGCGAACGGTCGCTCGCATTCGATCCGGATCGGCAGTCAGCAGACCCAGGAATAATATTTTTCCACTTATTTTCGGGACATCAGAAAACCCTCGCAAGCTTCGAAACCATATTCTGCTGATTTCATAAAGAGTCTTTCCCTCGACAAACAGTTGCATCGATCCGAATCTACCCTGGATCGTTCGGGCAACGGTCAGCGGAACAATATTTAATTCTAGAATTTGATCCAGAAGAAAAATTCCTACTTCGCTTTTTACATTGGCAATTTTTGTTTTCGCGCCGACTGGCTTCCATATCGCCTTCATTCCGTTTGGAAAACTTGCGATAAATACTTCTGAAGCTAATTCATTGTGATCGCGAAAAGGTGTTAACTGAACATCCTCGGTGCGCAAATAATCCGCCGTGCGCTCAGTTAAGATTCGCACCATTTCAGCTTTGCCTTCGCGAACTAGTTTCCACAATTCATTTTGATTTTTGGGCAAAGAATATTTACTGATATCCAGCGAATATAAATTTTCGCAACGAAAACCTGCTGCCTTTAAATCGAGGCTGAATAAAATAAGAATAAGTAGAAAAAATTTAGTTCCCATTAGCTTGCGCCACTGCTGCCGTCGATGGGCCAAAACCCCGACTGTTCAACAGGGCAATCAGATTTTGAGTCAAAGATAATGCTGCAGGATTTTGCTGAGTTAAAATTCTTTGCAAAATTGGATAAATCTTTTTGTAATTTGCTGCTTGTTGCGCGATCGAACTGGCGTTGACTGCCCCAACTGTTGGATTCGAAATTGCGACAAGGCTATTTTGCACAACTTGCAGACTGGCCACTACAACCTGCGCATCACTGTCCAATAAGGTTTGATCCATAATTGCAATGCGAGCCGCCGTCTGATACTCGGCTATAAGTTGCGTGCGACTGGGTTGGGATTTAAACGAAGTAGATTTTAACACAATAAATCGAAAGCTATTTCGGCTGGGAGTTTCCTGCAATGCACGAACGCCTAAGGCTGCCAAATCGGTGCGATTGCTTTCCAATAATTCTTCCACCAAAGCATAAAAACTAGCCGAATCCAAACTTCCTTCTTTGTAAGCCGCCACCAATAAATCTAAATTTTTTGCCGTTGGTTGACTGAACAACAGTGCCCTCCATTGCGCCGAAGTCTTTTGTTTGTCTTCCACGGCTGCTTTATTTACGCCGATCGGATTGCCTTTAGATGGAATTTTCGCCGCAACATTGACTCGAGGATTGGAAACAGCGGAATCATTCGTATCATTTTGAGGCGCATTTTGTGTTTCCCCACCAACGAAATTAACCGAAGTTCTGCGGGATCTTGCAAAAGCTTCGCGCTGTTTGGCCAACAAGGCGGCTTGTTTGGCTTTCTTAGGATCAAATACCACAGGTTTAATTGCCTTAGCATTTTGTTTAGCCAATTGTTGAGCTTGTCTTGCAGCCAAAGCAATAAATTGGCGATCAACTTCACGGTTCTGCAAATCAAAATCATTCACCCATTCGGATTCAGGTCTAGGCATCGAGTATTCCACTGCCTCGTTTTGAGACACTTCTTGGCTGACTGCAAAGGGTTTCAGATAGGCCAACAAAAGTAAAACTCCTAGACCTAATCCAGCAAACCAGATGGGGTTTAAGTTTGTTTTCATTTGCGCCTCCTAACCAGTAACAAAGCAGCGAATGTGCCAAGATTACTTTCCCCAATGGAAACTGACGGATTTGGCAGGATGAAAATGAGACGATTTGTTATGATTTTCAGGAAGGACAATTTAGGTGCTGGCTCGACTAAAA
>JBBQHD010000024.1:0-26772 GCA_038323665.1 Bdellovibrionales bacterium | reverse complement strand
GCGATTGCTGTTTGATCTACATCTGCAGATTGAGCCAGCAAGGCCTCTAGTTTTTTCATTAAGTTCAGCATGTGCGGTTTGGGTTTGATCTTTTCATTCAACTGCATCGACAACATTGGTTTTTCTATCGCGCACTCTTTGGATAATGCGGGGTCTTCATTATCGACAGAGTTCTCATTGGCCAGACTATTTAGAATTTCGATGGCTTTTTTGAAATCATCGTTGGTGGTATCAGATTGGCCTGCGGTGATAGAAGGTGTATCTACAACAGCTGATGCCTTGGCTTTATAGATAGGAACTTTTTTATTTTTTTTCGGGCCTTCGCCCACCAATACGCGTTCGATAGCGGATCCATTAAAGGGTGGGAAAATAACTTTTTCACAACCACTTTCGGTCAATGCTTTAAAAGCAGATGTTCCGCCCACCTCGGTGTAGGGAACAATTTGAATCGGCAAGGCGCTGCTGAGCAATTTGGGCAGACTGCGAACTTTTTTAAAAGGATGATCGATGCAGATCAAAAAATAAGTGGGTCGTTCGGCGATAACACTTTTTAGTGCGGTTCGAATATCCGAACTTGATTTTACAGCCCAACCCCGTTCGATCAAATATTTCTCGATTTGATTTATGCGCTTGGCTGGTGAATTTAAAATAAAAATGCTTTGGCCTGATCCGGGACTTTGATTGTTTAAATCTTCTGCCGTCATAAAACTACTTTTTCTTAAAAATGTTTTTTAAGGAATCATTTAAATATATTTCGCATTGCGACTGAAGAGCTAAAATCACATCATCAGAGCTATAGTAAAAGTGTGTCATGCCATTTTTTAAAAGACGTTTTTTGGATTCAGTCGATAAAATTTTACCCTTGGATAAATAGGTTTTGATTTGAAGGTTCAGCGGAAGATAAACATACAAATCAAAGATCGTGGCAACATCGTTTAAAACCGAGGTAATCAATAAACTGTAAAACTTCTTATCCTTAAGATTGATGCTGGCTTCGAACAAATTTTTAACTGAAAAATAACTTAATGCGACTTCTTGTTGGCCATGGGGACCGATTTTAAAAAAATCGGCTTGTTCGTTAAGCCAAGATTTAAAATTAGTATTTTCATATTCAAGGTTGAGCAGAAAAGCTTCGGATAATTGAATGGGCGAAGTCGATGGAAAATTTTTCTGAATCACACTGATTGCTTGGTTCCGAAACTCGGCGGAAACCTGTTCTATTGAACTGGCGGCAATCACCAAATATCCAAACTGCGTTTCATTGGAAAAAGCAAGACATTGGACCTGAGGCTGATCCGGTAAGGGAATCAAGGAAGATCGATTTTCCTCGATCTTATCCTCAGAAAACAAGGCAGCTAAATTATCTTTTGCCTGCTTGAAATCAAAGTCATTCTGCGACTCTGCACTTGCTGAGGCCGTTTCTGCAAGAGCTTGCGAGGCTTCTTCGTCAGGATCATTCGTAAATTCTTTCAACAAGGCAAGGGCTTGGCTGAAATCTTTTTTTTCTGTTTTTTCTCGGTCAAACATAATCAGGTTATTTTTTTCGGGCGAGTCGTTGCTGCTAATATAAGTTGTCGCAGCTCTTTTTTTTATTGCCGCCGTTATTCCTAACAAAGCCTTTTCAATGTTGGGGCCAGAAAAAGGCGGATAAATAACTTTTTCACAATTACTTTGCGACAAAATTTTATAGGCAGCGGCGGAATTTACTTCTGTATACAGGACAATGGGAATGGGCAGTGCCTGGGAAAGAAGTTTTGGCAAGCTTTGCACTTTTTTATTAGTATGATCAATGCAAATTAAAAAAAATGCTGGTTGTTGGGTAATAACTGCTTGCAAAGAAACTTTAATATCGGCGCTGGATTTAACGCTCCAGCCATGTTCTTGTAAATACTTTTCAATATGAGTGACCCCTTGTTTGGGCGCACGAAGAATAAAAATATTTTTATTTTCTTCAGGCACTGGTGGCGCTGTATCTGCCTGCGCTGGTTCAGCCATGGGTTTCTCGGATCAGATTCTCGAATAAATTTCGCGCACGGTGACTGTGGACTTGCAGATAATCTTCATTGCGAAAAAAGAATTGAGTTACCGAACGACTGATCAAGCGATCCTTTTGATCCTGACTTAGCGAGCCGCCTTCGCCCACATATAAGTGATAACGAGCATTCAACGGCAAATACAAAAATAAATCGAAATCTAAAATGTGGTCCGGCTGAATTTCCTGAACAAGAATCGAACCCATTGCCTGGCTGTCATTTGGTATAGGGCTAATCGCAAAGGGTTCAGCGCTGTGAAAACTGATTGCGAATTGGGAATCATTGAACTGAAATGATTTAAAAAAATCGCTGGTGTTTTCAACCCACGAATTAAAATCTGTTTCGGAAAAATCCAATTGTAATTTGGGAATAATATCAATTTGAATTTCAGCATTATTTAATTTTTCGGAAACATTTTTCTTCAAAGACCCGGTGAACTCTTCGGGGCAGGCGCTGATCGAATCCGCAGCAATGGAAATATAGCCAGAAATCAAATGACTTTCTAAGCAGTAGTATTTTATTTCAGGATTATTGTTCTTTAGCTTGGGCTTGTTTTGTTTAACAGCGTTTGGGAAAACCTGCTGCAAAGCGCTTTGCACACCCATCGCAAGGGCGGACATTTCAACAGAGATTTTCTTTTTTGCGACTTCATTGGGATCGCGGGCAATACCCAAAAGCTTGACGAATTCGATAGGATCGACATCGGGTGTTGTCGCAGGAATGATTTTCTTAGGTGGAGCACGCAAGCGCAACTTTTGAGATGCAAAATCAATATACGATTCATCAGACAAAACGCGCTCGACAGCACTTCCCGTAAAGGGAGGATACAAAACTTTTTTACAGCCACTTGCATTTAGAATTCGATAAGCCTCGCTGCGCCTGGAATCTGTAAATGGCACAATCTCGGATGCAATGTTTTTCGAAATAAGCCGAGGAAGTTCGCGCACTTTTTTATTCGGATGGTCCACGCTGATCAGAAAAAAATCGGGCGCATGGTGGGCTAAATAAAGCAAAGCGTCCTTAATATTGGATGTGGATTTTACTTGCCAGCCTTTGTTCTGCAAATATCTTTCGACACCCGCAGTTCTTTGCTGGGGAGCTTTTAAAATAAAAATGCTTTTGCCTTTGAGCGCAGCCTGTTCCACATCTTAGTAATCGGCAGAAAATTTAAAACATGAACAAGACGCGTGTTTATTGCTGAAAATTACCGGACTAGACCAGATATTGGTCTGGAAACCGCTTCGACAACAGGTCGAGATCAGATAAATTAAGACAAGTGAAAAATAAAAAAGCTGAAATATTTTTTTTTGGTCTGCTGATTATTCTGTTGCTGCTAATTCTATTGGAAAATAAAAAGCCTTCGATGGTTTCATCAGTTCAGAATGCGGGAAATCAGATTCCACTTGCGGCAAAACAGGCAGCTAAAAATGCAAAGTATGTCGAGCTGATCAATAAGCATCTTTTGGAAACGCAAAGAAAAATGGATTTCAGTGATTATAAAAATTTGGCCGAACAGCAAAAACTTTTCAAAGATATGGGGAAGGTCTCTGCGCAATCAGGCTTTGAGGGCCCGGGATCTTTGCAGCCCGAAGAAGGTGTAGAGCTTCAGCAAACTTCTTCCGAGCGACTGTTGGAAGACCTAGGGCAAAACAATCGCCAGCGCGAATCGGTTTCGCCGGTTGATCAAATTCGCGATCAGCTTTATCAAGATGAGCAAACAAAGCTGGACATCGAACAGCAGCGTAAGGAATACATTCGGCTGCTGGTTGCAAACGCTAAAAAGGCCGGCTGGCAGATTCAAGTCGATAATCAAGGTAAAGTTATATCTGCCAAACCAATGCAAGGGGCCTATTAAAAACCCCCTTGCATTGGTAGAAGCTTGTCCAATACTATTGAAAAACCAAACCATTTATTGGAGGAATTTTAAATGAAGAAAATATTTTTTATGCTAACACTTGCAAGTTTTGGACTGCTGCAAAGTTGCGGACCCAAAGCCTTTGTTAAAGGCAATTACGAAGACGTCAACAAAGAGAATCTGTTGAATGACGAATGGTCTGAAACCGATATGCAAAATGCCGTCAAAGATTTGGTGGCAAGTTTGATCAGTCACCGCACGATTGCATTAGCAAAATCGCCCCCGACCGTTATGGTGACTCAGCTGCAAAATAAAACCAGCGAGCACATTGAAACACAAAGCATTATGGATATGATCCGTGTGGAACTACAAAAATCTGATAAGGCTCAATTTGTGGACAAAGAAGCCCGCCAAGATATTTCTGACGAATACAATTACCAAAATTCGGGAATTGTTGCTGCGGAAACTAAAAAAGGTCCCGGCGGTCAAACTGGCGCAGATTATATTTTGAATGGCCGTTTGGATTCCATCGTTCAAGAAGTTGGCAAAGATAAAACAGT
This sequence comes from Bdellovibrionales bacterium, assembly GCA_038323665.1. Lineage (GTDB taxonomy): Bacteria > Bdellovibrionota > Bdellovibrionia > Bdellovibrionales > Bdellovibrionaceae > JBBQHD01. Next base: position 22,324 of record JBBQHD010000024.1, on the reverse strand, counting down.
TTATTATAAACTGACATTAAATCTGACCAATTTAAAAACTGGAATCAGCAATTGGTCTGACTATAAGCAAATCAGAAAGAAATTTAGAAAAAAATCTGTTGGTTTATAACCTTAAATTAAACAGCTGAACCAAACAGAAAAATTGAAAAATTTAATTCACCTTCTTTGTTTTTCATTCGTATTCGTGGGTTGTGCGTCTTATCAAACTAAGGTGTCAGAGCCCCGAAGACTTATTCAACAAAGTCAGCCGGCCCAGGCGGCCGAGCTGCTGGCGCCAATGGCCCTGCAGCCCAGCAAAGATCAGCTGGTTTACTTACTGGATTATGCAACAGCGCTGCAAATGGCGCATAATTTTACAGACAGCACCAAGGCCTATTTGAAGGCTGATAAACTGGCCGAAGAATTGGATTACGTTTCGGTCACTCAAGAAGCTGGTCGAATTTTAACCAACGAGGAATTTAAAAGTTATCAGGGCGATACATTCGAAAAAATCTTTATCAATGCGGAACTTGCTTTAAATTATTTGGCGATTGGGCAACTGGACGAGGCTTTGGTCGAGGCACGCAGAATCAATCAAAAATTTTCTAAATTAAGAAAAGAAAGCAAAAGAAATTTTGAACTGAATCCCTTTGCCCAGTATTTGACGGGCTTATTATGGGAAGCCGATCAGCGGTGGGATGATGCCGCAATCGCGTATTCCGATGCCTACAAAATTGCACCTGCAACGACCGGATTGGCAGAAGACTTGGTTCGTATTTCGCAAAAAGCCCACCGCAATGATGATTATTTAAGATGGAAAAATAAATTCAAAGGTTTGGAAGAAGATCCAGAATGGAAAAAATCAGGCAACGGCCAGATTGTCGTTTTGGTTCAGCAAGGCTGGGGGCCACGCAAAGAACCTGACCCAGGTAATTTTCGTTTCCCCATTTTACGTTCAGTGCCCAGCAATACCAAAGCTGCCAAAGTGGAATTCCCCGTTGGGGCTGGCCAGCCAAGTGTGATTACTCATGAAATCTACAATGTTACAGAGGCTGCAATTGCAACTTTGAATGATGATCGCGGGGCATTGCTGGCACGGCGATTGGGTGGGGTTGTAGCCAAAGAAATTGCAGCCGATCAAATTCGACAAAAAAATGAGCTGTTGGGACTTGCTGCATGGGTGACCCTGCATGTAACCGATCGCGCTGACTTGCGACAATGGTCAACATTGCCTTCGACCATTCAAATGGCGCGCATTTTTGCCAAGCCTGGAACTTATAATATTAATTTAGTCGGCGTCGATGCCGCAGGAAATCCCACAGGGGAACGCAAAGACAATGTCAGCGTTGTTGTGCAATCCAAAAAGATCGCTTTTGTTCTATGGGACACAAAAAGATAGAAGGGCCCTGTATTCACAGGACCCTGAGCGAGAAATTCATAACTTATGAATTGTCTCTTAGAAAATAAATAAAACTGCCTTTTAAAAAATAATGAACTAGCTTGCGCCGAAATTATTTTGGCTTGAAATCGGAAGACTGGGTGTTTCGTCTTCTTGAACTCCAGTTGGTAAAACTGTTGCCTTTTCCACAGCCGCTTTCACAGTTTGGTCTGTGCTATAGCGTGTTGCTGCAGTGGCGACGCGATTTTCGATACTGGTGCGCATTTCTTCTTGCACAGCTCGCTCAAGCTGCAGTTGCGCTTGTTGAGTCATATAATCCAAAGGAAACGCCCCCAGTTTCGCAAGATAACTGGAAATACTTCCGTTACCATTTTGGATGATTTCTCGCAGTGTGAAAAGTGGCGCGTATTGCGACGCCTTTTTTTCAGACTCGAAAATAATCTGTGTTAGTGTTGCTGCGGTTATGTCGTTTTTCGACTTGTTGTCGATAACCATAACCTCTTCGCTTCCGCGAATCATTTTCGCGATGTCATCCAAAGTCACATAACAACTCTGTTGAGTGTCATAGAGCTTTCGATTTTGATAACGTTTGATGATTTTAACTTTGTTACTTGGCCTAGACCCAAGTCCGGTTAAACCCATCACTGAACTCGAACTAGTCGAATCATTAGAATGAATCAAGCTGCCTCCCATAGTTTCCCCCTCCGAAAGGATGGGAGGAAAACTAGCCCGACCCCCACAACCTGTCAAGACGGACCTTTTTTTAATTCAGAGAAATATCGAACCCGCCGAAAAGTAATCAAAGGGGACGCTTCATGTATCAAAGCCTCCGTGGACTTGGGCAAATTTTTTCTTTTATTCTGATTTCAACTTGCATTATTTCGTTTGCAGGATGTTCTACTTTTTTAAAAAATTCGTCAGAAAGTGACATAAAAAAAACTGATAGCTCATCAACGCTTTCGGTGATCGAAGAAAAAAATTCTGACACCGATCCTTTGCACATTCGCGAACAAGCGGATTATCATTTCGCACTTGGCGAGGCTTATTCCCATGACGGGGAAAAAACGAAGGCCATCGAAGCCTACAAATTAACTTTGGTTTATGATCCCGAAGCGACCTTTGTTCGATTGCGTTTGTCGCAAGAATATTTTCGTGCAGGATTAATTTCAGAAGCGATCGAACAAAGCGAATGGGTGTTAAGTAAAAATCCAAAATCACGCGAAGCATTGTTGCTGAAGGGTTCAATTTATTCCGCATTGAAAAATTGGAAAGAAGCTAAATCCGCATTTTTAAAAATCACTCAATACTATTCTGACGAAACCGAAGCGCAACTTTTGTATGCAGCATCTTTGGTCGAAGCCGGAGAAAACCTTGAGGCTTTGAAGTATTTAAAAGCATGGGCGGTAAACAAAAAGAACATTCAGCCATGGCTAGCCTGGTATTATTCGGGACGCATTCTTTTGGACAAAAAAGATTTAAAACAAACCAAAGAAGCCTCTAAATATTTTCTGCAAGCCTTAAAAACGAAACCAGATTTTTTAGAGGCAGTCGTTGCGCAAGCAACTTGTTTAAGTTTAATGACTAAATCCGGCGAAGCATTGACGTTCTTGCTGCAATTTCAAAAACAATACGGACCCAATGCGAAAATTGCAGAAATTTTGGCGCAAAGTTTGATCGAAAAAAATCGTTTGAGCGAGGCCAACGAGCAATTGGAAATTCTAGAATCAATTGGCGATGATCCAGTTGCAGCGCAATTTCAGCGCGCGCTTATATTAATAGATAAAAAACTTTGGAAGCCAGCCGAGGAAAAATTATTACAAGTTTTAAAACAAGTTCCAGATTCTGATAAAACCAGATTTTATTTAGCTGCTGTATATGAAGAAGTGCAAAACAATGCAGCGGCATTAGAAAATTATGCGAAAATTCCCAAGGACAGTTCGTTTTGGTTGGAATCTCAATTGCATTTGGCATCGATCTATCGCGCGCAGAAAAACTTTTTAGATGCCGATCGCGTTTTGGATGCAGCGGTGCAAAGCCCGAAAAAGACCCCCCAACTGTATGCTTTGCGAGCGTCTTTGGCCGAAGAATCTGGGGATTTAATCAAATGCGAAAAATTTTTGGCAGACGGAATCACGCAGTTTCCACAAGACACAACGCTGCGATTTTATTACGGAGCCCTTCTGGACCGTCGTGGCGAACGAGCGCAGATGATTGTCGAACTTAAAAAAGTGATCGAAACGGATCCAAATCATGTGCAGGGATTAAATTATTTAGCATTTACTTTTGCAGAAACGGGAACGGATTTAGATCAGGCGGAAGCTTTTGCCCGCAAAGCTCATGATTTGCAGCCGAAAGATGGTTACATATTAGATACTTTGGGCTGGGTTTTATTTAAGCAAGGCAAAGTGGATGAAAGCATTCGCTATTTAGAAGCAGCCCTGCAAATGCAACCGAAAGTCAGCGTGATTGCAGAACATCTGGGCGACGCTTACAAAAGAAAAAATTTAATTGAAAAAGCTCAGACGATGTATCAGAAAGCGTTACAGTTCGAACCGGATCCAGAAAAACTTCCGGTTTTAAAAGATAAATTGGCCGATACTCAAGCGCCGGGCAAGACTTCGCAACGGGTTCCGGCTTCTGCTGCGGAACAAGAATAATTTTTTTATACCAACGAATCAACTTATTGGACGAAGCCAGTTCTTCTGTGCCAAGATTTACAAATGAAAAAAATCGCAATTATTTTGCTGCTTGCCGCGGGCTGTTCTCACCAACCGACTTCTGTATCTAAATTAAACCCGCAGGATTTATTGGGCAGTTGGACTTCCAATCTGGTCGTCAAAGAATTGAAATCTGGCAGGGTCAATTCGGTTCGCGTGGATATTTTTTCTGAATCCATTCAGAAATCCCGTTGGGAAGTAACGGCGCTAATGGGAATTCCCGTTGCCAGTATTGCTTGGCGGGATCAAGTGGTTGAAGTTTATCTTCCCCGCGACCATAAATTTTTTCGCGCCAAGACTACCGACCCCCGTGCTATGGAAATGTGGAAGCTGCCCTTGCCGCCGGAAACTTTGCGCAGAATTTATTTTGAAAATTTTAGTAATTTAAGTTGCAAAGAAAATGCGGGCGAACGCATTTGCCAAAAAGACTCATGGACTTTGCATTTTAAAAATTTCGAAAACAAACGCGAGATCCTGATCGAATCCCCCGAGAATTGGATTCGCTGGACCATGACCAGGACCGAGACCAAGGTCCAGGTGACCGATGCAATGTTCGAGATAAAACCCCCAAAAGAAGTCCAGGTTATCGATCTCACTCGCTAACCGAAAATGAATTTGGCACAATCTAAGGTAGAGGCCGGGTCTACTTTGGTCCCTGTCGGGTTTTTCAGAATTTGTGCAAAGGGGTGTGTAATGGCTTCACAAATAAATATTAAAAATATGATTCAACAATGGCAGTCGCAGTCATCGGTGACCCATCTGCATTGGAGCGGAAGTTTCGATGACTATATAAATCTAATTAAACAAAATCCTAAGATCACAAGAAATGCGTATCAACGTGTTTACGATATGATTTTAGAAGCAGGAACCGAAGAATACGTCGATTTCAAAAAATCTGTGATTCGGTATAAATTTTTTGATGATCTGGGCAACAACGGTCGCGATGCTGTTTTTGGATTAGATGTTCCGGTGATGAAATTAGTAAATACTTTAAAAGCAGCTGCCCTTGGTTACGGCCCAGAAAAACGCGTGATTTTATTGCACGGTCCAGTCGGTTCTGCAAAGTCCACTTTGTGCCGTTTAATTAAACGGGGATTAGAAAATTACAGCAAATCTGACAGTGGCTGTTTGTATACTTTCGAATGGGTCGACGAGGGCAATGATTTGGACGGATTGCTGGGTAAAAACACCAAGGTTTTTGTCAGCCCCATGCACGAAGAACCCTTGTTATTAATTCCAGACGATATGCGCTCGGCCCTATGCGATGAAATCAACCGCGGCCAAGACGGCGATTACCGAATGAAAATCGAAGGTGAATTGTCACCACCATCGCGATTTATTTTCAGTCAATTGATGGAACGATACAAAGGCGATTTAACCAAAGTATTGTCGCATGTTCGTGTGAAAAGAATGTTCTTGTCGGAAGCCGATCGAATTGGGATTGGAACCTTTCAACCCAAAGACGAAAAAAACCAAGACTCGACAGAATTAACCGGCGATATCAATTTTAGAAAAATTGCTGAATACGGATCAGATTCTGATCCACGTGCATTCAATTTCGACGGAGAATTCAATATCGCCAACCGCGGTTTGATCGAATTCGTGGAAGTTTTAAAACTGGATGTCGCATTCTTGTATGATTTATTGGGAGCTTCGCAGGAGCACCGAGTAAAACCCAAGAAATTCGCACAAACCTATATTGATGAAGTCATCATCGGTCACACGAACGAAGCCGAGTATCGTAAACTTTTAGACAACGAATTTATGGAAGCTTTACGAGATCGAACGATTAAAATCGATATTCCTTATATCACCAAATGGAAAGATGAAATCAATATTTACAAAAAAGACTTCAATTCGCAAAAGCTGCGCGGAATTTCCATTGCTCCACACACCATTGAAATGGCTGCGATGTGGGCGATTATGACTAGACTAGAAAAACCCAAAAAAGCCAATCTGACTCGGTTGCAGAAACTTAAGCTGTATAACGGAAAAACTTTGGCCAATTATACCGAAGACAACGTCAAAGAACTTCGCAAAGAAACCATGCGCGAAGGCTTAGACGGAATTTCCCCACGTTATATTCAGGATAAGATTTCCAATTCGATTGTCAGTGCTCAACAGGGAAATCGTGGATCTGTGAATCCATTTATGATTTTAAATGAACTGGACTCTGGGTTGAAAAATCACTCGCTGATTTCCAACGAAGAAGTGAAACAGGATTACCGCGAACTGCTGGGCGTGGTTCGTCAGGAATACGAAGAAATTATCAAAGCCGAAGTTCAGCGCGCGATCAGCGCCGACGAAAGTGCGTTGCAAAGACTTTGCGCCAATTACATCGACAATGTGAAAGCCTTTACGCAAAAAGAAAAAGTCCGCAATACTTACACCGGTTTGAACGAGGAACCCGATGAAAGATTAATGCGCGCTGTGGAAGAAAAAATTGAAATTCCAGAATCACGCAAAGATGATTTCCGCCGCGAAATCATGAACTATATCGGCGCCCTTGCCGTCGAAGGCAAAAAGTTCAATTACAAAATGAATGAACGTTTGCATAAGGCGTTGGAACTGAAATTATTTGAAGACCAAAAAGACAGCATCAAACTGACTTCGCTGGTTTCTTCAGTAACGGACAAAGACACTCAAGAAAAAATTGAAATTGTAAAAACTCGTCTGATCAAGGATTTTGGTTATGACGAAATTTCCGCAACCGATGTTCTGCACTATGTGGCAAGCATCTTTGCGCGTGGAGATGTGAAAAACAAATAATGTCTATTCGAGAAGACCATAACCGCTTTCGAAATATTATTAAGGGCAGGGTGAAACAAGACCTGCGCAAATTTGTTTCGAACGGCGAGATGATCGGCAAACGCGAAAATGAATTTGTGAAAATTCCGTTGCCCAGCATCGATATTCCCACTTTTCGTTACGGTCCGAAACAACAGGGCGGTGTTGGTCAAGGTCAAGGAGAAGCGGGCGAAGGCACCGGCGATGGTTCGGGGCAGGGACAAGCAGGCGACAATACCGGCGAACATTTGATGGAAGTCGAATTGTCAGTGTCAGAACTAGCAGATATTTTGGGTGAAAAATTAGAACTTCCGATGATTAAGCCCAAGGGAGCTCAATCCATCGAAGCAATTAAAACAAAATTCACGGGATTAAAAACAGTTGGACCCGATGCGCTTCGCCAAACCAAGCAAACTTATAAATCTGCCTTGCGCCGAGCTTTGATCGCTGGGAATTACGATGTCGAAGACCCAAATATTATTCCTATACGTCGAGATTATCGATACCGATCGTTTAAAAAAATTCCTCAACCCCAAACTCGTGCCGTTGTTATTTATATGATGGACGTATCGGGATCAATGGGTGACGAGCAAAAAGAAATCGTGCGCATCGAATCTTTTTGGATCAATGCTTGGTTGCGAAAACATTATAAGGGCTTAGAAACTCGTTTTATCATTCACGATGCTGCGGCCAAAGAAGTGGACGAGAATACTTTTTTCAGAACCAGCGAATCGGGCGGAACTTTAATTAGCTCGGCCTATAAATTGTGTCAGGAAATCATTGAAAAAGATTATCCCCCGCATGAATGGAATATTTATCCCTTTCATTTCAGCGACGGCGATAACTGGAGCCACGAAGACACCAAGATCTGCGTGGATCTGCTGAAAAATTTCTTTTTAAACTATGTGAATGTGTTTTCTTACGGCCAAGTAGATTCTCGTTATGGCAGCGGGCAATTTCTTAAAGATTTGCAGCGCGAATTTCCGATCGACGATCGATTAACATTAAGTCGAATTGAAAACCGGGATAAAATCTTGGATTCCATCAAAGACTTTTTGGGTCAGGGTAAATAATGGCTGATTTAACACCGGAACTAGAAAAAGAACGGGTTAAGATTTGTAAAGTCGCCAAGGAACAGGGTTTGGATTTTTTCGAAACCGTTTTTGAAATGGTGACCTACGATCAGATCAGCCAATTTGCTGCCTATGGCGGTTTTCCTGTCCGTTATCCACACTGGAAATTTGGCATGGAATACGAACACCTTTCCAAAAGCTATGAATATGGATTGTCAAAAATTTATGAAATGGTGATCAACACCGATCCTTGTTACGCTTATTTGATGATCGGCAATTCTCATATGGATCAGAAATTAGTGATGGCCCATGTTTATGGTCACTGCGATTTTTTTAAAAATAATTTCTGGTTTTCCAAAACCAACCGCAAAATGATGGACCAAATGGCCAACCACGCAACCCGCGTGCGCAGGTATATGGATTTATACGGTAACGATACGGTCGAAAATTTTATCGATGTGTGTTTAAGTGTGGAAAACCTGATTGATCGTTACGGAATGTATACCGATCAACAAAAAACTTTTATCCGCACTGAAAGTAAAGATATTCAAAAACCCCACACACCAGAAGAACTAGGGCTTTTGAAAGTCAATAAATCCTATATGCGCGATTACATCAATCCACCGGATTTTATCGAATCACAAAAGAAAAAACTGCAGGATAAGATTTTAGAAAAACGAAATAAATTCCCCGAAGAACCCGTCAAGGATGTTTTAAACTTTCTGATTCATTATGCTCCATTGGAAGAATGGCAGCAGGATTTGTTGTCGATGATCCGCGACGAATCTTGTTATTTTTCTCCGCAAGGAATGACCAAGACCATGAACGAGGGCTGGGCTTCGTATTGGCATTCCAAAATCATGACGGAAAAAATCCTGAACGATTCCGAGATCATCGACTTTGCCGATCATCATAGTGGGACCATGGCGATTCAGCCCGGCGGATACAATCCCTATAAAATCGGGATCGAGTTATTCCGAGATATTGAAGAGCGTTGGAACAAAGGCCAGTTCGGTCGCGAATGGGACGAATGCGATGACGTGAACGCACGCAAAAATTGGGATTTAAAATCAGGCAAGGGCAAAGAAAAAATCTTCGAAGTCCGCGCCAGGTACAATGATGTGAATTTCATCGATGAATTTTTAAGTGAAGATTTCTGCGTCAGAAATAAATTCTTTGTCTACAAGTTCAATCAGAAAACCAACCGTTTTGAAATCGACACCAGGGATTTCAAGGCAATCAAGGCGAAATTATTATTTCATATGACCAATTTCGGTCAGCCCATCATCAGGGTTGAAAACGCAAACTATGAAAACAAAGGCGAACTGCTGTTGCAGCATTTATACGAGGGCGTGGATATGCAGCCCGATTTTATGTCGCAGACTTTGCAGAATGTTTTCAAACTGTGGAACCGCCCAGTTCATCTGGCCACGGTGATGGAAGAAGCACCGCAGATTTTTTCTTATGATGGGAAAGAATTTACGACAAAAAAAGTTGTAGTTTGAGAATTTTATCTTCTGCCACTAGGCAGCCTGGGGTGAAACACACTCAGGGTATAAATTTTTTCACCATTTCTGTTTTTCAAAGTAAACGAGCTTAGAAAATATCTTGCTAAAAGTCTGCAGGAAATGGGTTTGGAGTTTTTTCCAGTTTTTAAAACAGTGGAAATCCAACCGTCAAGTTCGGTGCCGTCCGAGGTTGTTAAGATAAAAGACGTTGCAGATTCGTATTCTTCGCTAGATTCAGTCACCGGTTCGTCTTTAAGTTTAAAGGATAGAAAAGTTACTTCCAAATCTTTTTCTGCTGCAGGCAGAATTTTCTGAATCAATCCAGTGATGCATTCAGCAGCGCCTGCGCTGGATTGGAAGTTTACATAGGGATTTTCACTGGATGTGCGGTGATCTTCGGCAAAGGCGGGAAAAGATAAAAATAAAAGTATGAATGTTAAAATCGTATTTTGCATAGGTTCTCCGGTTTAATTTCGAATAATTTAATTGAAGTTGCCTTACTTTTCAGTAAATAGAATTTTAAATGAATAATTTTCATTTCATCTTAGGTTTATCGAAAACCAGAAGAAAAGAGGCTGCCGCCAGGCCCAAAGCCAGGTCAGAAATATCACTAATATTGGTTTAAACGCGCATTCCAACCTGGCAGATAGCGTGCAACTTTGGGTTGAACTTTGGTTCGATAAGTTAAAATAGTTTTAGCAGACTGGACAAAACTTATCATCGGGTCCTGCGGTGAACGAGTGCCCGCGGAAACAAAATTTTCTCCGTCGTTCCACTGAACAATATTTCTGGGTTCATTATTAAATTCAAATTTAGAAGACAGCTCGATGAATTTCTTTTTCCCAGCATTATCCAAAGTGACTAATAATTCCTTCCGATTTTCAGCCGGAAGTCTTGAGCTGATAGTCTGGTGAGTGCAAGAACAAGCCAGACCCATAACCAAGGAAAAAACAATAAACTTTAAATTATTCTGCATTCAATTATTATTAAGATCTTTTTAAAAATTCACAAAGTAATTTTGATCTTGGTGCGTGCAAACGATTTCTTAACAGCGCGGCAATACAAATAGCTCTTGATTATAGGCGATCCTCAAAATTATAACCATGGTGTCTCAGATAAGGAGAATCTATGAATAAATTTTTTGGAACGATTTTGCTTGGTCTCGGTTTAGCTTACTCGCCTGTTGCTATTTCTGAAACATTAGCAGTTCAAGCTTTGAATAAAACTTTTTCCGTTAAGGTGGGGAAAACTACCGAGCGAATTCAAATCACGTTTTCCCCAGTAGAGAATACAAGTTTAAACGCTTTTAATTTTTTATGCGACCGAATCAGCGAAGTTCTTACTAAAATCACCAGCCTTAATTTTCGTCCTAAGGTTCAAAGTTTAGAAATTGGCGTATCCGATAAAACTATGGAAGGCGGGGATATCTTTGTTACTGACGGAAAATTATTTATTTCTAGTTACAGCACTGCAGACGAAATCGAGGCAATTCTTGTCACTTATTTCGATGTGCGGAACGAAACTGAATTTGCTACTTACATTGCAGAGCCCGGCATGACTGTGAACGGATTTTTATTTCACAAAGCCAAAGTTAATTCTGTTTTAAATCAGTTTAAACAAGCAAAAACGCCCTTGGATTTACCCGAAGGACTAGAGATTCGACTTGTCCCTGGCTATATGAATGTTGGGTATTTTTATGAATATAAAAATCAGATTTTTATCGCCAGCGAAGCCACGCCGGAAATAATCGAAAGATTTTTTATTAAATTTCTACCTTCGCGCCAAGGAAATGATGAGAATTGATTACAATTCCTTGCTTTTGCGGATGGTTGCACGCATGGTCTGCGCCCAACGTTCGGGAACTTCAAAAATATTCGATCAATCGAACTTTGGATGAATTATTTTACTTGCAGCTGATCGTTAAAAACCTTATTCGCCTGATTCATTTTGATTTGTAATTCTTGCGCATGAATATTGGTTTTCCCTAAGCGCTCGATTTCGTTAGCGCTAAGAACGTTTAGATATTTCATCAAATGGGGAAGACCTCTGGGAATGGGGCCGATTTTCGCAGCTAGTTCTGCGGTTTGTCCAATCAGCTTGGTATGTTTTCCGGTGATGGATGCTTTAATATAAAGAACTGCTGGCACAAAAAATAAAAGATCAATGCCCGGCGCATATTTTTTTAACTGTGCAAGCCCTGCGATGGGAACAATATCTACCTGTGGTGGATTCAAAAATGAAATCAAAGGATTGTCGCCAGCAATCTCGAGCATAGTTTTAAGTACGTGCGCTTTTTTAATTCCCAAATTTTCAGTCGGATTTCGCCCGACCAATTCATAGGTGGGTCCTATATGTTGGCCAATGCGCGAAACGATATCTCCTTTTACAAAATAATTAAAAACAGCGTCTTCTTGAATGAACTGCGGATTGAATCTGCGTGAAACATTATTTTGAACTAGTTCAATTCCGCCAAAAGCATTCCAGGTAAATAACTTTAAAGGACTTTTGTAACCCATTTGCAGCAAAGGTTGCAGTCGTCTTTGTATTTCATGATAAAGACCTTGAGCCAGGCCCCCGCCCAGACTGTGGCCCGTTATCAACAAGTGCCGATCTAATTTCGGTTTGCCAGCGCTGTCTTGAAAAAGACATTGGGTGAATAAGCTGGAAAGCCTGCGCAACTGCAGTTCCCCGTAGGAAGCATTTCCAATCCAATCCAAAGTTGTTTCAGTTCCAGTCAGACTTAAAATCCACGGTGTTGAAACGCGTTCAATCCAAGGGGCAAAGATCGCATATTTTAAACCCGATTTAGGATCCGAAAAGGCGTGATACAGACGATAGCCTTCAGGAATCTTGCTGATAAAGTTTTGAAATTCAGAAATAAACTGTGCAGGTGTTAAATCATGTTCTAAATCCGGCAAAGCATAAACAACATCGGCCATTTTTAATGCTAAAAAATGTTCTTCTGCTTTTTTAAAATGACTCCGCAGCATATCTTCAACAGCCGCGCGTTGAGGAGGTTCATTAGGAAGATCTTTGAATTGAAAATCAGGCAGTGGGGCATCAAAGGCGACGTTCAAACAATCAGGATCGCCTTGAGCGTAAAGTGATGAATACGAAAAAATCGCTAGAAGTAGAGCTATTATTTTCATGGATTTCAAAAAATATGTATGACAACGACAAAGCATTTTGTGTCCGTTCCTTGCAACCTGAATGATGCAAACAAACTAGTGACTAAACTTGCCATTAAGATTGTGTCAATCAAAATTGCAAATATCAGGGGCGCGGTTGGGGCACGGTAAAATGTTCTAATGCCAAATTGAAAAGTGTTGTGAATTCCGCCCGTCGCACTTTGGGCAAGCCAGTTAAAAACGCTTTTCTTTCAAAATAAATTTTCCCAATATAGGGAAGAAATTCTTGCAATTCCTTTTGCGCAGACGGGGAATCCTTTGCTGCTGCATTTTCAACAATGAACAGACGAGTAAGTTCAAAAGTTCGCTGCAGCGGAGAATTGGCTATGCTGGTTTCAGATAAGAAAGGAAAAGCACTGTCATAGAATGCGACAAAATGAAGTTGAAACCACAGATTTTTTAATTGATTTGCAGTTATGGGCGCAGCTAATAAATCTAAAATCTTTTTATTCCAAAATTCAGTAAAATATTCTGTCGACAATAAATAGGAATTGCTGACATCAAACGAAAGCGCTTCGGAAACAAGGCGAAAGCTTTTTAGAATATTGATTTTTTTCCCAGTCAGTAATCTTTCGACAGGCGGCTGCGCTGGGTAAGCCCTTAATTTTTTCGCTGCATCTAGAATTTCCGCTGCACTGGGAATTGGACGTGCAATGTCCATATAGTTTTCAGCAACCAAATAGTCCGAAAAAACGAAATCAAACATTTTTAAAATCAATCGAGAATCCTGCCAGTCCATGGGTCCCAGAAGCAGAAAAGTTTTCTCTAAGGCGGCTAGGCGCAGATGAAATTGAACTAAATACTGTTTAAAAGTTAAATCGTGCATAAAGCTCGACCGGTAATATCTTTGTGGGTGCAACAAGCCATCTTGAATTATGTCAGGAAGATTCTCTGCATTGGCCAGATCTAAAAAAAACATCTGGACGATTTTTTTTAACTTTGCATGATGTTTGAAGGCAAAATTTGTTTGCGGACTAAAATTAGAAAAAGTTATTGGGTAAAGGTTCCCGCAAACTTCTTGCGCATGAAGCGAAGCAGAACTAAAAATTAGCCACAGCGTAAATAAAAATTTCATGAAACCCCTCGAGCTGATCGTGGTAAATCATTTTTGGGGTTAGCTCAAATGTTTTATTTAAGGTGTTAAAATATTTAGTGGAATGGTCTGCAGCGCCGGCGCCGTGGACATGGGGCTAAGATCTGTCGCTGAAATAAGATTAAGGGTCAGTGCTGCGCCGACTTCGTCCAATCGAAACGAAGGGTCGACAAGCCTATTGCCATCGATGGTTCGGAAAAAATACTGGAAGTTTATCTTGCGCCCTCGTAGGTGCGTATAATCGCCACCTGGAATTCCAAGAACCGCTTGGTAAGTGTCTTCGGCATCCATTGTGAAAATCGTCAGAATCCTCGGGCTGTCGCTAAGACGGAACGAAATTATAGATTTATAAGTTTGCGGAACTTTAGCACTAGCGGTGAATTTTGCAAATGCAGCGACTGCTTCAACTTGTGGGTGAAGGGGCGACAACAAGGGCGAGTACAAAGCAGCACAAATATTTGCATCCGATTTAGATTCTAAATGAATCAGAAAAATAGATAAGAAAAAGCACAGTCCAACTTTTAATTTCATTGATGCTCCGATTTAAATAAATGCCGAATGGCGCGAAGCTACAGAAAATATTTTGATTTGTCTGTTTCTTATTTTCTGTGGGGAATTTTTTACCAATTGGGCCTATTTAATTTTTTTCTGCTCGCGCAAATCTTTGAAAAAATTTTTCAGTTGCGGGCTGCATAAGTCAGCACAGATGTTTTCGGTAAGCATAATCTGATGATTCAGCCTTGGATCACTGCCCAGCTGATACAGACTGACCAGGGCCCCGGTGCGGGGATCGCGAACCCCGAAAACCACACGCTGAATCCTGGCCTGAATCAGTGCACCTGCGCACATTGCACAAGGTTCCAAGGTCACAAACAGTGTGCAGCCCGAAAGTCGCCAAGCTTTTTTGCGCCTGCAAGCTCGGTCCACGGCCATAATTTCCGCATGCCCTAAAGCGCTGGTTGCTGCCTCTTTATTGTTCAATCCCACGGATAAAAGTTTTCCGTTCTCGTCGATAATCACGGCGCCAACAGGAACTTCACCACGGGCCGCGGCCCATCGGGCCAGGCGCAGGCAGCGTTTCATCCAAAATTCGTCGCGGGATTCAGACATAATCGTTTCCTTACCGCGAATTTATTGTTATGACCACAGCTTCAAGTGTTGAAGGGATGGTGATTTGGTTTGGCACTTACACGTATTAAAGATGGCGAAAGCTTTGAATCAGCTTTTCGTCGTTTTAAAAAATCCTGCGAAAAAGCAGGCATTTTATCAGAAGTTAAAAAGCGTGAGCATTATGAAAAACCCAGCGTTCGGTTGAAAAAGAAATCTATTTCAGCTAGAAAACGCGCGACGAAAAAAGTTCGCACACGAGGCGGATTTGGAGAGTCGGGCGGGCGTGGCGACCGTGAAGGCGGCGGCACAGGAGGACGAGGCGATCGCGAAGGCGGTGGCGGCGGACGAGACGGTGGCGGAGCACGCGAAAGCAGCTACTAGTTTTTCAAAGCTTACGATTCATAATTATAACAACTAAAAATAAAAGGATGCGTTTTGGATTTACGGGAACAAATTGGAAATGATGTCAAAGATGCCATGCGAGCCAAGGATTCCCTTCGCTTGACTGCGCTTCGTTTTCTTCAGGCTGCAGTGAAAAACCGTGAAATCGAAATGCGTCCCAATCCCATCACCCCTGAAGATGTTCAGGGCGTGATTCGGAAGCTGGTCAAACAGCGAAAAGAATCCATCGAACAGTATACTGCTGCAAAACGACAAGATTTGGTCGATCCAGAAACAGCGGAACTGAAAATCTTAGAAGCTTATTTGCCCAAAGCCTTGGGTAAAGAAGAACTCATAAAAATTGTCGAACAAGTCATCGCTGAAACCGGCGCAAAATCCCGCAAAGAAATGGGTGTCGTGATGAAAGCCGCCATGGCAAAGGCTGAAGGAGCCGCCGACAGTCGAACGCTCAGCGAAATAATTCAAAGTAAATTAGCGCCCTAATCAACAGACCAGGGTAGAAAAGATCCAGTGCGATTTTCTCAGGATTTCATTCAAAAAGTTCTCGAGTCTCATAATATTGTGGATTTCATTTCCCAATATACGACTTTGAAATCCTCCGGTGGCGGATTTATGGGCCGCTGTCCATTTCCCGATCATCCAGAAAAAACCCCCAGTTTTTCGGTTTCAGAAATTAAACAAGTTTATCACTGCTTTGGTTGTCACAAAAGTGGGAATTTGTTTTCCTTTTTGCGAGATTATTTGGGCTATGATTTTCCCGAAGCAGTTCGTTATTTGTCGGAAAAAGCGGGATTGGAAATTCCGCAATCGGCCGAAGTTCAACCGGAAGCGCAAAAAAAACAAATTCTGTTCGAAAAAGCCAATCAGTTGGCCTTGAAATTTTTCGAAGAAAATCTTAAAAAATCTGGCCGCGAATCTACAGCCTCGCAATATTTAAATAAGCGAGGTTTAACCCAAGAGGTGATCGAAAAATTTCAAATTGGTTTAGCCACTGCCGAATGGGAAGGCCTGGTTCAGTATTTAAAATCCCATTCTATTCCAGCATCAATTGCAGAAGAAATGCGTTTAATAGTCGCGCGCAAAAACGATGCGTCCAAACATTTTGATTTATTTCGCAATCGCTTGATGTTTCCGATCTTAAGTTTGGCGGGCAAGGCTTTGGCTTTTGGCGGCCGCGTCTTGGATCCCAATGATCAGCCGAAATATTTGAACTCGCCAGAAAATCCGCTGTTTGAAAAAAGAAAAGTTTTGTATGGCCTGAATCAAACAGCCCGTTACATTCGTTCGGAAGATCGCGCCGTTGTGGTCGAAGGTTATATGGATTTGGTTTCGCTGTATCAAGCAGGCATCAAAGATGTTTGTGCGGTGATGAGTTCAAGTTTAACGGTGGAACAAGCCGCCAGCATTCGCCGCATGACAAAAAATATTGTGCTGCTGTTGGACGGTGACGAAGCCGGAATCGACGGCATGATCCGCAGTTTGCAAATTTGTTTGCAGGCCGATTTGCATCCGAAAATTGTGATTTTACCCGATGGCCAAGACCCCGATGACTATGTGAAACAGCACGGCACCGAGTCAATGCAAAATCGAATCCAATCGGCTCAAGATTTGTATTTATGGTTTTTAAAAGATGGCGTGAAAAAGTCAGGTCTTGATCCCAGTAAGAAAATTCAGTGGATCGACAAGGTCAGACCCTATCTTACTGCAATTCCCGATCCAAGATTGCGCGATTTATATTTTGATGAGACCGCCAAAGAATTGGAAGTTTCTACCGCATGGCTTTGGAAAGCTTTCAAGAACCAGCAGGGCCAGGGCTTTCCGGCCGCGCCCAATCGCAATTTAAAACCTGCATTTGCTGCGGTCGAGGGCCTTGCAAAAGCTCAAATCCCCTCGGAAAAATCAAATTCCATCGATTTAATTAACCTAAAATCGGTTTCGGCGGTCGAACGCACGGTCTTGGCATTATGTTTGAAGGACGAAAGATGCTTTACAAAATTTTACCAATTATCGGGTTTGGATTGTCTAACCAATCAGGAGGTTAAAGCTTTATTTGATCGGGCAGCGGATCTTTATAGACAAAAACCCACTGAATTTGGTAATTTTTTAAACTTGTTCGTCACCTATCTGGAGGAGCCCGCACATTTACTGCAAACCTTGTCGGGACTGGATCAACAATCTGGTGATGACGATGGTGACAACGGCAAAACATTAACTTTGTTTAATGATGCATTTAAAAGATTGCGCGAGAATTTTTTGCGAAAAAAACTGCAAGAAATCCAAAAAGATTTAAGCAGCGGACAAGGCGAAGACAAATCGGCGCAATTTGAAAAATTAAAAGATCTGCAGAACCAGATCAACGAAATAAACCGCGCGCAAAAGGCGGAAGTTAAGAATTAAGTTTTTTGAACTCAACAGGAGATGAAATGAAGGAAAAGAAAAAAGGATTGTCCGTCGCTGAACAAGAAGCGGTCGTCAAAGAAGAAATTCAACGTTTCATTAAATTAGCGAAAGACAAAGTCCTAACCATCGAGGAAATCAATGATCTGTTGCCAGCAGAAATTTTAGATCAAACTGTTTTAGACCAATTCATGCACTCGCTGGAAGCCGGCGGTGTGGTCATTTCTGAACACGTCGAAGCCAAAGAAGAATCCGAAGGCGGGGTCTTCGGCGAAGCCGAAGGTGAGGAAGAAAAAGACGAAGACGAACCCGTCGAAGCCGAAGACGCAAAAAGCAATGACCCCGTTCGTTTGTATTTACGAAAAATGGGTTCGGTATCCTTATTAACTCGCGAAGGCGAAGTTGAAATTGCCCGACGTATTGAAAAAGGCGAACGAGAAATCGTGCGCGCGATTTTGCTGTCCCCATTGGGAACTTGGGAAATCATCCAATTGGGCAAACGCTTGGACGAAGGCCGTATCAAAGTCAAAGCGATCTTCCGTGGATTGGAAGACGAAGACACTCAATACAATGAACAAGAATACATCGATAAAATTCATGAACTGATCGGCAAAGTAACTATTTTCGAAAATGATATGAAAAAGCATTTTGCGAATTTGCAAAAAGAATCCACACCGGAAGCTTTGCGCAAAGCTTCGCAAGTGGATCTTGAAGCAGCCGTAAACAATTTAATGTTTGATTTTGAATCGATTAACTTCAACCGAAAAACCATCAACCGCATCGTCATTAAATATAAAAACTTAGTGGGCCGTTCGGTAATTTTGCGCCGTCGTATCCGCGAAGGTGTGGAAAAAACTTTCTCGAAAGATGTTGCTTCGTTGGTGGAGCGTTTAAAAATCATCGAAAACAACGAAAAAGAATCCCAGAAAACACAGAAAGACACCGGATTAAACTTCGGTAAGTTTAGAGCATTCGCATTGCAGGCCCAAGAAGCCGAACGCCGTTTGAAACGTTTGGATTCGGAAACAGAAATGAACTTCCGTTGGATCCAAGATACTTATACGGCGATTTGGAAGGGCGAACGCGAAGCCGATCTGGCAAAATCTGAATTGGTCGAAGCCAATTTACGTTTGGTTGTGTCGATTGCAAAAAAATACACCAACCGCGGTTTGCAATTCTTGGATTTAATTCAAGAAGGCAATATCGGTTTGATGAAAGCCGTTGATAAGTTTGAGTATCGTCGGGGATATAAATTTTCGACTTATGCAACTTGGTGGATCCGTCAGGCCATTACCCGCGCCATTGCGGATCAAGCCCGCACGATTCGAATTCCAGTTCACATGATCGAAACGATCAATAAACTTGTGCGCACCAGCCGTTATTTAATCCAAGAATTAGGCCGCGAGCCCCTTCCAGAAGAAATTGCGGTAAAAATGGATATGCCGGTGGATAAAGTCCGCAAGGTTTTGAAAATCGCGAAAGAACCTATTTCTTTGGAAACCCCAGTGGGCGAAGAAGAAGATTCGCATTTGGGCGATTTTATCGAAGACAAAAAAGTCATCAATCCAGCCGAAGCGATTGTGAATTTAAACTTGGCAGAACAAACCCGCCGAGTGTTGTCGACGCTGACCCCACGAGAAGAAAAAGTTCTGCGCATGCGTTTCGGTATCGGTGAAGACAGCGATCACACTTTGGAAGAAGTGGGCCAGGATTTCAACGTAACCCGTGAACGTATTCGTCAGATCGAAGCAAAAGCTTTGCGCAAACTGCGACATCCATCGCGGTCGGCGAAGCTTAAAGCTTTCATTGATGGGTAAACGGATAAGAAATTTTTGGGTAGATCTAAGTCC
The DNA here is from genome assembly GCA_038323665.1 of Bdellovibrionales bacterium. GTDB lineage: Bacteria > Bdellovibrionota > Bdellovibrionia > Bdellovibrionales > Bdellovibrionaceae > JBBQHD01. The sequence goes on along the minus strand of JBBQHD010000024.1, from coordinate 2,821 downwards.
AGTCAAATGAATTAAGTTCTGTCCCAAATTCTCCGATTTAAAAGAGTGATTCATCTATTTAAAATATCGGTTTCATTCTTAATTTTAGTTGTCGCCATTTCCTGCTCGGTGCCTACCGCGAAAACTGTGCCTACGGCGGCGCTTGCCAATGACTTCCAGAAGCAAGAACTGCTGCATATTTTCTTTTTGCTTTCAAAAATTTCTGATAAGCAAAAACGCATTGAAAAAATCAGTGAGTTATTTTTAGGGGCTAGATATCAGCTGGATCCCTTGGGTGAAGGCGATCGGGATTCTTTTGATCAAGATCCGATTTTTCGTTTGGATGCTTTTGACTGCACGACTTATTTAGAAACGGTTATGGCCCTAAGTCTTTCCAACAACGAAGCAGAATTTACAAATAATCTGATAAAAATCAGATATAAAAATTCCGAAATCAGCTTTGTGAACAGAAATCATTTCCCAGAACTGGATTTGATGCCCAACAACATTAGCAATGGAATTTTGCAGGATGCCACGGCAGTTTTTGGAAAAGATTTGATGCTTACTGAAAAAAAAGAAATTGATAAAAAAGTTTGGTTTCAAAATTTGCGCATCAATAGGATTTCGAACAATACGGTCAACTATATGGGCCGCGAGAAATTATTAAAAGAACTGCAATCCATGGGGGCCAATTTTCAGAAGCAATCGGCAGAGATATCTTTTATTCCGTTCGAAAAATTTATTTTGAAAACCGATTCCGGGTATTCGGTCAACAAGTCACTGTTATCTAAAATTAAATCTGGAAGTTTTTTTAACCTTGTTCAAGTATACGACAAAAAGGATGTTTTTGAGGGAACTAATCTGCTGGTTTGGCATCAGGGGATTTTCATTCGCACCAACAAAGGCTTGATAATCCGTCACGCATTTCCCAATGGCGAACAGTCTGTGTCGGAAATCTCGGCAACGGACTATATTTTAAGCCAGTTCTTAAAACAGAAGGTTAACAAAAGAAGCACTGCTGGTTTGAATTTCTTTCAACTTAAATAGGCAATTGGCGACATCCAAATCGTTCGACGAAGCTTAGATTGTTCATTGATGATTAAGTGTAAAAATCTTGCTTAGAAATTTTGCCTCTGCTACTTTCCTGCGCAGGAAAAGAGGTTTTTATGTTTAAAGCAGCCTTATTAGTAATAATTTTTTCTGCAACGGCGATGGCGTCGTCAGATTTATATAAACTGACTGTCGAGCGTGGCGGTGTAAAACACGAACAAGTCGCATACTCGGATTGGTCGGGCGAATGGCCAAGACCGATTATTGATGTATCGACCAATAAACCAGGAATTACAAAAATTAAGGGTTTTAGAAGTCTAAGAACATTAGATCAGCCGGTGGAATGCAATATTCTAAATGGAATCTATCATCCATGGGGTGCGACAAAAAATTCGGTTATCAGTTATTACACAATCGTTGGACAATCCGATTACAAAGTTGTGAAAGAACACGAAGTGGGCGAAGGATTTGACCGACAAACTTTAAAGGTCGGAGATATTGTTCAAAACGTTATATATGGATCAGAAGGTTCTTGTTGGGCTCAAATTGCCCGAGCAGGTTCGCCCCTGAAAGACTACGAATTCTTTTGCGATGAAATGGATAAAAAGGAATATTTTGAAAAAATCAAATCCACAGAAGGTCTGAACGAACAATGGTTATACCTTCGCTGCACCAATGGTTTGAAAGTTTTTATCCGCGACGAGGAATTATTAAAAATGCCTGGTGTAACTCACGGCACTTTTTCTAGCTATGGTCATGCTGTGCCTGCGGATGAAGCCGGCGAAAAGAAACCCGAGTAAGTTTGCGGATAACTTGCCAAGCTTGGGCCTTCGTTTGTAAATTAAGCTAATACCAATATTTGGGGAGTTAGCTTAGTTGGTTAAAGCAGCCGGCTCATAACCGGCGGATCGGGGGTTCAAGTCCCTCACTCCCTACCACTTTTCTGTGTTTTAGTTTCATCATTTTATTTAGTAGTGCTTTTGTTTTTTGTGCTTGCGTCGCTAGGACTGCGCCTACGCTAGGGGCTCGCACATGCTCCGCACGAAAACGCGCCACTGGCGCCTTTTCCCACGGGAACGGCCTCACTCCCTGGCGAATTTCGTCAAATCGAATAAAACACGAGCATTGCCTGCGCCGAATTAAATTAAACAAAATAAGTTTATTTTTTAAACAGAGCCTGCTATGGATAGTTATCGCTATAAGCGTCTCATTTTGAGCGATGTCAAACTTCTGACGACCGTATTACAAAATTGTCCTTGGAAAACAGAGGATCTCGTTCGAACACCCCCCTTCTTTGAACTAAAAAAACACTTTGCCACCGACTTCTTTGAGGAACTGCGCACTCCAGCTCGATGAGCTTCCGTTCGGGTTCTAAATCTTCATTCTGCAGATTCACGACAAACTCTGGCAAATAGGCAACTGAATAAGCCTTTCGACAAAGTTCCATTGCAGATTCCATCATGCTGACTCTGTATTTGATTTTGCGTTCAAACTTATGATCAGGCCTCCCTGCCCCATTGAGTCGTGAAAAGCATTATGAATTAATTTGCAATTAATAAATAGTTGGCGCGTCAGATAAGAAATGACGTGCCAACTATATGCCCTTTCAGCGCCAGGACTTCAGCACTCGCCAAATCGAATAAAACGCGATCCAGAGCCGTCCGGTTTAATTTTAAAATGCTCATATCCTAAAAGCCTTGTCTGGCAAGGCGTTCCACCGACAATCAGGACAAGATCCAAGTGCGGCGAGGCTTTCGCGAAGTAACGACGTTCGAAGCTTTCTTAAGCATTC
>JBBQHD010000023.1:0-26793 GCA_038323665.1 Bdellovibrionales bacterium | reverse complement strand
TGTTTGATCAGGCGGTTGACGTCCTGAACCTGAGTGCCCGAGCCCTTGGCAATGCGCAAGCGGCGCGAACCATTAAGGATTTTGTGCGACCGACGTTCTTTCAACGTCATCGAACGAATGATGGATTCCATTTTTTTAATTTCATTATCTGGCGGGGTCATTTTTTTCAGCTGTTCTGAAATCTGCTTCATACCAGGCAGGAATTTTAAAATACTTTCCAATCCGCCCATTTTTTTTAGTTGCTGAATTTGCGCCAGAAAATCTTCCAATGAAAATTCATTTTTCAGCATTTTTTTGGCCTGGGCCGCTGCATCTTTTTCGCTGATTAAATCTTGAGCTTTTTCCACCAAGGACAGCACATCGCCCATATCCAGAATTCTTTGCGCCAGACGATCGGGATGGAAAACTTCCAATTGCGAAACTTTTTCGCCCATGCCCAGAAATCGGATGGGCACGCCCGTCATTTCCCTTAAGCTTAAGGCAGCGCCGCCGCGGGCATCGCCATCGGCTTTGGTTAGGATTAAACCTGTTAGATTTAATTTTTCATGGAAACCCTGGGCAACCGGCACGGCTTGCTGTCCCAGCATGCTGTCGGCGACCAGAAGAATTTCGGAAGGTTTGGCCAGGGATTTCAAGGTGGCAAGTTCAGTCATTAATTGTTCGTCGATTTGCAAACGTCCTGCGGTATCAACAATCAGCAAATCTAGTTTTTGTTCTTTGATCCAATTTTCTGCACGCTGTAAAAGTTTTTCTGGATTATCGGTTGCGGCATCTTCGAAAATTGGAATTTGATTTTGTTTGGCTAAAATCGCCAATTGTTCGCGCGCGGCTGGGCGGTAAACGTCGACGGAAACTAGGCCGGGTTCCAGTTTTAAATTTTTTCGCACCCACAGGGCTAATTTTGCAGCGGTGGTGGTTTTACCCACCCCTTGCAGACCGACTAAAAATAATTTAGCGGGTTTTTCTTTAAATTGAAAAGGAACGGTTTCCCCACCCAAAGTATTTTTTAATTCTTCGAAAACAATTTGCACAAATTGCTGACCGGGATCGACACCGGCAATGACTTTTTGGCCGACGGCATTTTGTTTGACTCGTTCAATAAAATTTTTGGTTACTTTGAAATGAACATCGGCTTCCAGCAAACTTAAACGGATTTCTTTTAACGCATCTTCGATATTGCTTTCGGAAATTTTATTGTGACCTTTTAGTTTTTTTAGGCTGGATAAAATTTTATCTGAAACTTGTTCGAACATTGCAATCCTCGGTGATTAAAAAATCTTCTTAACGCATTTTTGTAATGGACGAAAGGAAATCCACGTCGGGATTTTCTCGCTGTGCCCAATTCAGATCCCATTCCTGCGCCAGTAGTAACACACTTTGATCCAAACGATCTTTGTAAAGTCGCAAATCGCCTTTTAGCTGCGTGATCGCCTGGCCATCTTTGCCCTTGGGCCAACGTGCAACTGTAAATGGTAGGCGTTCCATTTTAACTTCTAGATTGTATTCGTTTTCCAGTCTGTGTTTCAGCACTTCAAACTGCAATTCCCCGACTGCGCCCAAAACTGGATCTTGTGGGCCGACCACCGGGTCGACGAAAATCTGAATCGCGCCTTCTTCGGATAAATGTTGCAAAGCCTCGAGCATTTTGGTGCGGCGAAGGGCATCGCGCACACTGACTCGGGCAAAAAGTTCCGGTGCAAATTGCGGAATGTCTTCGAACTGGATTTTCCCTGCAGCGCTGATGCAATCGCCAATGGCAAATTGCCCGGGATCGCTGACGCCGATAATGTCGCCGGCATAGGCTTCGTCGACAGTTTCGCGATCTTGAGCCACAAATTGATTGGAATACGACAAACGGATTTCGCGTTCCAGTCGCGAATGTTGAACTTTCATTCCCCGTTCAAATTTTCCCGAGCACAAACGCACAAAGGCAATTCGGTCGCGGTGTCTGCGATCCATATTGGCCTGAATTTTAAAAACAAATCCGCTTAAGTTTTCTTGCAAAGGATCCACGATGGCACCCGATTTTTGTTTGCGCGGCTGCGGGGGCGGTGCGTATTGAGTGAAAAAATCCAAAAATAAATCCACGGCAAAATTTTGTTTGGCCGAACCAAACATCACCGGGGATAAATCTCCGCGCAGGAATTCTTCTTCGTTAAACGGCGGCAGGGCTTCTTCGATCAGCATCAGTTCATCTTTGACTTGGGCGGCTGATTCGTAATCCATATATTTGGACAGTTGATCCAAATTTTTAATGCCATCAAAAGGAACGACTTGAATGGCTAAAACATCTTCGCGGCGTTGATCGTAAAGAAATAATTCTTTGCGAATGCGATGATAAATTCCTTTGAACCTGGCACCGATTCCCAGGGGCCATGCGATCGGAAAACAATTCATGCCCAAAGTTTTTTCGATTTCATCAATCAAAGTCAGGGGATCTTTGCCTTCACGGTCTAATTTATTGACGAAAGTAAAAATGGGAATTTTTCGGTAACGGCAAACTTCATAAAGTTTTTTGGTGCGATCTTCCACACCCTTGGCAACGTCGATCAGCATGACGGCAGAATCAACCGCAGTCAGAACTCGGTAAGTGTCTTCGGAAAAATCTTTGTGGCCGGGAGTGTCCAGCAAGTTGATGCGAAGATTGGCGTAATCAAAAGTCATCACCGAAGAAGTAATGGAAATTCCACGTTCGCGTTCCAGTTCCATCCAATCCGAAGTGACTGCTTTGGTTCCAGCCTTACCGCGGACTTCACCCGTTTTATGGATGACCCCGCCATGAAACAAAAGTTTCTCGGTCATAGTGGTTTTTCCCGCATCGGGATGCGAAATAATGGCAAAGGTGCGCCGACGCAGAATTTCTTCGGTCATAGATAAAGACATAATTATTTCTAAAGGTTTTCAGAAAGGCTGTCACCAAAAGGTGGCAGCCACCCTTTTTCTTTTTATCGCAGCAAAATTTCCATCAAACCGTAAACAACAGCAGTCAGAACAAAGCCCCAAGTGATCACACCTTTTACGGTGGTCATTGGACCCAATTTTCCTTTGATCGCGTTGAGTTGAAGTCCTCCGGCGATGACAAGCAGAACCAAATACCACATGCCGCGTTTTTCTGGATTGATTTGAATGGGTAAATGCGAAGCCGCACCCATAAAGAACAACATCGGAATGGAAAATAAAACATTGGTGCGCGAAGCCAGCAGTGATTTCGCACCAACTGCCGCAGCATTGGGATCAGCAGGTCCGCCTTTGGCAACCGATTCAAGCGAAGCAATCACGATTCTTTGTGCTGGCCAGATGATCATCCAAACATTGGCCCACATTAAAATTCCAAAAATTGCCCCAGTCATAATTTTCACACCCCAGTCACCGCTAAGGGAAAATCCCACCGCCGATGGAGCCAATGACAACATGATCAAACCAGTTACAAAGGTCCACATTGCACCCCAACGAAACCACCAAAGCGCCACCGGTAAAAACTGCGACAATACATTGGGCCGAATGGAGGCGGGTTCAACTTTCCCAATCGCAGCCCCTTGTGTAAAATTAAAATAATACAGATGCCCAATCCACAAAATCCCAAAAAAGAAATGCAACCATTTGATCAAAAAATAAATTCCTGACAAATTAAAAATAGCAATATCCATCGATGACTCCTTATAAAAAATTATTGTTACCAATCTACGATATGAGTTTTTACCGCATTAAGTAAAGCAAGTTCTGAATACAAAGAAAAATGAATGCGTAAAACCGAAAATGCAAAGGCAAAGATCAGCGTAGAAAATGTTTTCAAGATCTTTGGCCCTTTTCGGAAAGGCGGGCGCAAATTCAGCTAACACATGTGCAGTGGCTCAAAAAAGAGTCTGGGATTTGTCCACCTTCGGTGGAACCGTTTTTTCGACTACTGTCGAAAAATTTTTGCCCAGAGCTCATGGACGAGCGTCCACGGAACAAGTGTTAGCTGTATTTGCGACCGCCTTTCCGAAAAGGGTCAAAGACATAAAAAAAGCCAAGCTGGTTTGACCCTCATGCTTGGCTTTTAAAATTTAGAACAATTTAAATTGAACTAAAGTGTTTAGTGTTTCAGTTTTTTGCCGAAAAATTGGAATTTCAGATTTTCTTCCAACTCGACAAATGCCATATCGCGGATTCGATCAAAAATATTTCGATCCGACAAACCATACAAACTTGCGATTCTTCGCAAAGTGCGTAAGGGGGGTGCTGCAACTCCACGTTCCCAGTTGGAAACGAATTGAGATGAAGAATATCCCAGTTTTTTTGCTACTTCGACCTGTGACAGGCCGGCTTCTTTTCTTTTGTCTCGCAAAAAGCGAGAAAACTCATTTCGAGTCTGTTTTAGTGTTTTCATGTCGCGGACCTTAAACTAATTATGGTTCAAGAATCAAGAATTTGATTTCAAGTTGGCGCGGCTTATCAAATTTACTGCCAAAAATGATGAAACAGCTGTTTATTTTGTTGGCAGTCTGCCCTTATATTCGCCTGTAAGTGGCTTGGGATTCCTATCAGATCCTGTTTAAATCCATTTGGGTTAAAAACTGGCATTTCAAAAATCAACAAATTTAGTTTAATTAAGGGGCATAAAATATGAAAATTATCCGCGAAATTGAAATTTTTCGAATTCTTGCAGTTTTTCTTCGATCAGTTTTCGATTGGCCGCAGACTTAAACTTTTTCTGCCAATGCCAACTTTGCAATAAAAGTTTATTGTTTTGTCGATCTGTTTTCAGATCCAACAAGGCCACCACATCCTGGTCGATCAAAACCGGCAAACTGAAATAACCAAATTTTCGTTTTTGAATGGGAATGTATGCTTCGAACAAATGATCGTAGTCAAAAAATAATTTTAAGCGTTTTCTTTGAATGATCAATGGATCAAACGGAGATAAAATATGCACACAGGGTTTTTCTGGCTTAGTTTTAAGATCCAATATTTCTTCCTGCGTCCAGTGATCGACCCCTGAAACCTGCACCGGCATCAGAAGATTTTTTTTAACTTGCAGCTGTAAGTATTTTTTGATCGCAGCCTTGGTTTCGCCGCCTTGCAAATGCGCGATGGAATCCAATGACACCAGGCCTTGGGTTCGCAAAGATCTTTCCAACAAATACTGCAGGTATTCATTTTGTCCGACAGCTTTGGGCAAGCGATCCCAATTAAAATGCCGTTCGGTCAGTTCGTATTTTTTCAACATCCCTATTCGTTCAGAAATTACCAGTCGCCCGGTATAAAATAAAAATTGCAATGCCCGCTTTGACGGTTTGCGGCTGGCCCAAGCGTGATCTTTGTCTTTTAATTCATCGTCTTTGATCTCGCGAATGGAAGTTGGACCATTGTCTTTGATCAGGCGAATTACTTTTTTAATTTCTTCCTGCGTAACCTTGGCATACCAAGGATCGGGATTGTTTTTATATTTTTTCATGCGCGGAATAAAAAAACGGAAATCTTTGCTGGGAATATACGACAGCGCGTGGGTCCAATACTCAAAAACAGATTTTTGTTTACTTTGCAAATCCTGCAAATAAGAAATTTTATAATCGGGAATACGGCTCCATAAAATATGGTGGTGGGCGCGCTCAATCACATTAATCGTATCGATCTGCACATAACCTAAATGTTCAATGGCCTGATAGGCAGCATCGACGCCCAAACCAAATGGTGCCAGGCGATCCAGTCTTTGCGCTTGCAACCAAATACTGCGGCTTTGCGAAGAAGTTAACACTAAGTCTTTCATTTTAAAAAATAAACATTCCTACTGCAGCGCCAAACATTAATAGCATCGTAAAGCTTACCAAACTACGACTAAGCCATGAGCTGCGTTGACCATTCATAATTTTTGTATCCGAGGCAACTAATAAAATCCCCATCAATAAGAATGGCGCTAGCAATCCATTTAAAATTGCCGAGTAGTATAAAACTTTGACTGGATTCAGATCCGCAAAGTCAAAAATCACCGCGAACAGTGTCGACACAATAATCACCGAATAAAAATGCTTGGCCTTTTTCGGTCGCTCGTCCAGTCCTTGGCTCCAATTAAAAGTTTCTGCCATCGCATAGGCTGCAGAACCGGTCAAAGTTGGAATCGCCAAAAAGCCTACTCCTAATAATCCAAAGGTATACAGCAGGTAAGCAAAGTCACCGGCAATTGGGCGCAAGGCTTCTGCAACCTGCTGCGAAGTTTCAATTTCTGTGATGCCGCTTTGGCTCAGCGTCAATGCTGTCGCTAAAATAATAAAAAACATCACCGAGTTAGAAAAAAATGTTCCAACCCCAACATCCATTCGACGAATGAGAATCTCATGCGGCGTTGCGCCCATTCTTGCCTGCAAAGTTTTTCTGCCAATCAGTTTTTCTTCTTCGACTTCTTGCGAAGCTTGCCAGAAAAATAAATAGGGGCTGATAGTCGTCCCTAAAATGGCCACAATCATCCCCCATTCTTTGGCACTGCGTGGAATACTGGGCACGAAAGTATCATGGAAAACCTTGCCCCAATCCGGTTTCATACGAATCGCAACAACGACATACGCAAAAAGAAACAGTGCCAGCCATTTCAAAGTATTCACGATTTGATGATATTTTAAAAAAACCGTGGCCCAAGAAATTCCCAAGGCAAAAACCAAAACAAAGAAATGCGACGAAACCCCCGTCAACATCTGACTGGCATCTGCCATAGCAGCAAGATCGGCCCCGACATTTAAAGTATTGGCAAAAAATAAAGCTCCACAAAATAAAATTAAAACAGGTTTAGGAAATTTTTTTTTTAAGCCCTTGGTAAGACCCGAACCTGTCACCATGCCAATGCGAGCGCACATCATCTGCACCGAAGCCATCAGTGGCCAGGTCAGCAGCGAAGTCCACAGAAGTCTTGTTCCAAACTGTGCGCCGGCAATCGAATAAGTGGCGATTCCCGAAGGATCGTCATCGGCCGCGCCCGTTATCAATCCAGGGCCCAAAGTTTTAAAAAACAAACGGATTTTTTGAAATGGATAATTTATTTTTTCATGCAAGCCCATAAGGCCAACTTCGCCTTAGAAATCTTTTTTGTGCAAAGGAATATGGGGCATTCTGGGTCGGATTCTACTTTGAACATTGCCCAGAACAAAATGAATCCAGTTTCAACTTTGGAACGATTGTTGAAGTGAACAATCATTACTATGACAAAATTCATTTTAAAACCGCTGCCTTATTCGCCCGATGCGCTTGCTCCATTTTTATCCGCTGAAACTTTGCACTTTCATCACGATAAGCATCATCAAGCTTATGTAAACAAATTGAATGAACTATTGCCCGGAAGCGGATTCGAGGGACTTTCCCTGACTGACATTGTGAAAACCGCCCATGGCAGTGTGTTCAATCAAGCAGCACAAATATGGAATCATGATTTTTATTGGGAAAGTTTATCACCAAAAAAAGATCAAGCTGCACAAGGGGAAATTGCATCAGCACTGAATGCACAATTTGGCAGTGTTTCAACTTTTCAAAAAGAATTTGAGGCACAAGTCGTCAAATTATTTGGTTCCGGCTGGGTCTGGCTTGCAGCCGATCCCAAAACCAAAAAACTTTCCATTGTCCCCGCCAAAGATGCCGAAAATCCATTGAGCAAAAACTTACTACCGATTTTAAACTGCGATGTCTGGGAACATGCCTACTATATCGACTACCGGAACGCCCGCGCAGATTATGCAAAAAAATTCTGGAGTCACGTCAACTGGGAATTTGCTGAAAAAAATTTCCGCGGTATCTAAATAATTTATTGTTTAAACAATAAATTATTTATTTTGTGATCCTTGATACAAAGGCATCACTTTGGGCAACAGTGCTTCGATGCGAGCAATTCGTGTTTCATCAGCAGGATGGGTGCTTAAAAATTCCGGAGGCTTTCCCCCTCCTTGACTGCTCATTTTTTTCCACAAACTGATGGCTGCATGAGGATCAAATCCTGCGCGCGCCATAAGCTCGACGCCCATGGCATCGGCTTCGCTTTCTTGAGTTCGACTGTGACGCAAGCTAACGGTCACTGCTGTGATCAGGTTGGCTGCTTCGGCATATTTTGCATCCATTCTGCCGCTGGCAACCAATAAACTAATCCCAGTTTGTTTAATTAATTCCTCGGACATTCGCTCGCGGCCGTGTTCGCGCAAGGCATGCGACATTTCATGGCCCATGATGGCCGCAATTTCTGCATCGGTTAAATTTAATTTATCAATAATGCCAGTATAGAACATGATTTTACCTCCCGGCATACAATAGGCATTTAATTCTTCGGAACTGATGATGTGCACTTCCCATTTCCAGTCGCCGGAATGAGTGCGGAAATTAGCTGTCTGCGGAATTAATTTTTGCGCAATCTGTTTCACGCGTTGCACTTGGTCAGGCCGTTGATCTAATTTGCCCGCCTGAGCCGCTTCGGCTTTGGTTTGTTCATAGGCTTGCGCAGACATGCTGACGATTTGTTCTGACGGCACCAACAATAATTGCTTGCGATCGACTCCGATCGCACCTTTTTCGGTGCTGGATACACAGGAAAGCATAAATCCAAATAAAGTAAAAAAAACTAAACGAATTAAACAAGGCATAATTTTCACCGACTGCTCCTAAATATATTTAAACAGTAATGACAGTAACTGGTTGCGGTCCACTGGTTTGGAAAGATAATCACTGCAGCCTGCTTTCATCGCACAACCTGTTAACTCATAACGGAAGTTTAAATGCATTCCAAAAAACGCTTTTGGGGCTATTTTACCTGCGCCTTGAGGCAAAACTCTGACTGATTGGTAGTCCAATTAGCGTTCGTTCGATTTAATTTTGGCCCTTTGTTTGAAAAGAAAATATGTAAAGGAGATTTTTATGAATATTTATGAAGCATTAAAAAAGGATCACGTTGCCGTCAAACAGCTTTTATCCGAACTGGTCGCCTTAGATGAAGAAAAAGATGAAAAACGTCGCCATTTTTTGATCGAAGAAATCCGTGATGCCTTAGTCCCACATTCACGTGCCGAGGAATCGGTTCTTTACAATTCGATGCGCGCAATTAGTTCCGCCAATGATGTGGTCCTGCATGGATTTACGGAACATATGGAAGCCGAAGCACTGCTGCGCACTTTGCAACTGAAAGACAAAATTGATTTTGATTGGAAACGCACGGCTAAAAAACTGCAGCACGCCTTGCAGCACCATATTCAAGAAGAAGAAGGCAAAATATTTAATATCGCCCAGCAACTTTTTACCGACCAAGAAGCCATCGTCATGGGCGAAGCTTTTGCCTCGTTGAAACCCGAGATTAAAAAAGAAGGTTTCGTAAAAACAACCATCGATATGGTTGTGAATATGATGCCGCCACGAATAGCCGCATCGTTGAGAACCTATAATTTGAATCCTCCGAGTTAATTTTTTCCTGCAAGCCTCTTAAGCAAACTAGACCTGTTTAAGTTTATTTAATTGCTCGCGTTTATAAACTTCAGGATTATGGTCTTATTGCTTTGGAGGTTTTATGAATGCTTCGCATAAACAGATCACTGGGTTTTCTGGAAATGAAATTTATTGTTTAAATAAAATAAATTATTCGCCGGGGCAATTGTGCGTAGGAAATAGTGTCGTGGCACTAGGTGTGGCCAGAGGCCTTGGCGCAGGCCTGTCCAATTTATCTGGCGGTGAAGTTACCGAGGTTACTCAACTTGTGCATGAGGGCAGAAAGAAATCCTTTAATCGAATGATGCTGGAGGCAAAAACTTATGGCGGCGTTGGCCTTGCCGGAGTTTCTTTTGATTTGGTCAATCATGGGGGCAATCTAGAGTTTTTAACCATTGGTTCAACTATTCATAGCAAGATTGAAAGTGAAAATTTAAGTTTTTCAACGGCTGCCGATGCTCAACAATTGTATTGTCAGCTGGATGCTGGATTTAAACCTTTGCAGTTTGTTTTTGGCAATGTGGCCTATTCGATTGGCGTAGCAGGATCGATTGGCGGAATTTTTCGCAGCCTTAAACGCGGTGAAGTTCCGCAGTATACGCAAATATTTGATCACACCCGGCATTTGGCTTTGAACCGAATTAAGATGGAAGCCAAAAATTGTGGCGCCAATGCGGTCATTGGAATTCAGACCAGCATTCAACCGCTTTTGGGCGCGCAAGAAATGCTGATGCTAGGAACGGCTTCGCACCATCCAGCTTTGCAAAGTTATGCTCAAGATCCTGTGACCAGCGATATGACCAATGAAGAAATGTGGAATATGGTCAATATTGGTTATATGCCCATTCAACTTGTTATGGGGGTATCGGTTTATTCTTTGGGACTTGCTTCGGGAATTAAATCCTTCTTGAAAACTTTGGGCGGCGGTGAAGTAAAAGGTTTGTCTGACTTACTTTATGAAGCCCGGGAAAAAGCTTTGGAAAGAATTCAAATCGATGCACAAAAATGCGGGGCCGATGAAGTCGTCGGAGTAAAAATTCGAGTCTATGATTTGGGCGGAGGCCTTGTTGAATTTATGGCAATCGGAACTGCAGTCAAAAAAATCGCTGGGGTCGGAACCAAAACAGAAAATTTACCGCCGCAGGCAATCATTCAGGACCGCGAAACTTTTGTCGACAGCACTCAAGATACCTTCGACCTGACTCGCGGCAGTGCTGCGTCGGCCGCGAAACTGCAAAAAGGACCGTTTTCCATCATCTTTTTTGTTTTGATTGTGGTGTTTTATATTTTCAAAATTTTCTTTTCTCATGGCCAGTAAACAACAAAAGCTGCACGGAATTTTATGGTTGGCTTTAACTATTGGAATTGCCGCAGGTTTTGGATTAGGCGCAGGGCCTTTGATTAAAATGACGCCCTGGAGCTGGGAAAAAGCCTTATCCAGGACGCTTTCATTTGAACCTAAGATTTGCAAAATGGATGAAAAATCTGGTCAGCTTTTTGCCAATCTTATTCAACGAATTTATCCTTTGGATGATCAGGATGCTTTTTTTGCCATCGAAGTCCAGGCCGTTCCAGATTCTTCGATCAATGCTTATGCCAGTTTAGGCGGAAAAATTTATCTGCATTCTGGTTTATTTACGGCTGCAGAAAGTGCCGAAGAAATTGCCGGAGTTCTTGCACATGAAATCGAACATGTTAAACGTCGTCATATTTTAGAAGCCGCGATGATTCGATTGATGACCAGCGAAGGAATTAAATTTATTTTTGGCATTTCTAATTTAAGTCAGCTGAGTTATTTCTTGGGACTAAGCTTCAGTCGCGCACAAGAAATGCAAGCTGACATCGGGGCTTTGCAGCGCTTGCAAAAAGCAAAGGTCAGCAATGACGGGTTTAAACAATTTTTTCAACGCTTGGAAAAAGATGGACTGACCGACAGTCTTTATTCGGATCACCCAAGCAACGAAGTTCGCAAGCAGAAAATATCTGAATATACGAACACAGATACCAGTAATATTATGAGCACTGCGGATTGGAAAATTTTAAAAGGCATTTGTAACTGAAATGAACTACAAACTGCGTATAAAATCAGCCCGAGGAACGAAGTAATAAAGTTTACCTGGGTTTTTCATGACCCCGGCGCTTTGCTTCGCCGAAATCCCTTTTCCCCAAAATAAATCGATATGATCAGTCCCTTTAATTGCACCACCGGTATCTTGATCTAAAATAAAACGCGAAGCATTGGTCCATTTGTTCGGCTCTATATCATCGGCAGCGCCAAATTCAGGGCGTTGAAATTCCATAAAGGCCAGTGTGCCTTTGGGAAAATAGACTCCATCCGTTGCAATTGTCCTGCCCGCAACAGCCTCAGTTCCGAAAAAAGTTTGGGCCGAATCATTTAACTTTTTAAAAAAGATATAACTGCGATTCATATCCAAAATCTTTTGCGCATCCAACGCAGGCAGGGATCGCAAATGTTTTTCAATGCTTTGCAAAGTTATTTTTTCTTTGGGAATCACATTGAAAAGAAATTTGCCGATGGCTGAATATGAATGACCGTTTTGTTCTGCATAACCAATATGCATTTCCTTGCCATCGGGAAAAACAATGACTCCCGAACCTTGTATTTGCAGAAAAAAAACATCAATCGGATCAGCCCAGGCAAGTTCTAAGTTTTTCCCTGATAAGGCTTGTTTCGAATCAATATCCGCACGGTCGAAATATGGAACTATCTGAGTGTCTTGCTGTAGATCTTGAGTTTGTCTTCCTTTTAATGCAGCTGGAAAATTTTTAGTTTCGGGCAATTCAGATAAGGATTTTAAATTCGGCAGGACATTTACAAATGCTTTTAAATCTACTTTGATTAAGTCTTTGGGCTTTGCATATATGGCTCGACTAAAACGAGAAGTTTTTTTACGCGAACCGGAAATCACGCCTTCATAATAAGACGTAATTAAAACTTCGCCCCAGTGTTTACCGCCATAAACTTCCATGATTTCAAAATTTTTTTTCAGTTCAGTTTTAAATGTTTCCCCACTTGGGTCTGCTTTCAAAATATTTAAAAGCCATTCACAACTTTTGATATAGTCCGCTTTGCTGATCGACCTTGGGCCAAAGTTCATAATAGTTAAAGGCGATTTCTTAAGTTGCAACAAATTGGCTTCGAATGCTTTTAAAAAATCCTTGAAATCCAAATCGTCTTTTAAATCGAGAGTTGTTTTGGCTGGTCGCATGGATTGCTCGACGCTGCCGACCGGGGGTCGATCACAAGAACTAAGAAAGAAAAGAAACAATATAAGTATCTTTATCACTTAGATTTTTTCTTCAACCAATCGTTTATGTTTTGTTCCAGCAAGTCCATCGGGATCGCTCCGTTTTTTAAAATCTCATCATGAAATTCGCGCAGGTCAAAGGTTGCGCCTAAGGCTTTCTCTGCACGTGCACGCAGTTCAGAAATTTTCAGTTGTCCTACTTTGTAAGCCAAAGCTTGGCCTGGCCAAGTGATGTATCGATCGATTTCTACTTCGGATTCCAAACGTGACTTTGGAAGCAGCTCCATAAAATAGTTCAAAGCTTTTTCTCTGGACCAACCCAGCTGATGCATTCCAGTGTCGACCACTAATCGAACTGCCCGCCACATCTCATAAGCCAACTGTCCATAGTGCGAATAAGGATCTTTATAAAATCCCATTTCTGTTCCCAAAGATTCTGCATACAAGGCCCAGCCTTCCACATAGGAAGTGTAACTGGCGTTTTTTCTAAAATCTGGAAGGTCTTCGATTTCCGCCGCCAAAGCAATTTGCAAATGATGTCCTGGAACGGCTTCATGCAAAGTCAGCGCTTCGATTCCCCATTTTGGCCGTGCCCGTAAATTATAAGTATTGGCTTCGAAATATCCAGGCCGCCCGCCTTCGATGCTGCCATTTTGGTAATACGCAGTCGGGGCCGCAGCAGATTTATACGCCGCCATTTCGCGGACTCCGTAGGTCAATCGTGGCAAACGACGGAAATATTTTGGTAGTTCCGCATCGATTTGTTTGGCGAAATCTCGGTAAGCAGACATTAAATCTTTAGACTGTTTAAAATAAAACTGATCATCCTTCAGCAGAAATTGGTTGAAGGCTTTTAAATCGCCCTTAAATTTTACTTCATCTTTTATTTTTAACATTTCTTTTTGGATTCGTGCGACTTCACTTAATCCCAAATCATGCAATTCTTGAGGCGTTCGGTTTAAGGTCGTGTGATAGCGAACAAAAAACTCATACCACTTTTGACCATCCGGCATTGCGGTCCAAGCAGTCGCCGTTTGCGCTTGGGGAATATAGGTTTTGACTAAAAATTCTTTCAATTTTTTATAAGCTGGATAAACTTTTTCCTGCAGCAAATATTTGGCTTTGTTTTGCAGTTGAGCTTTTTGTTCCGCATCTAATCCTGCCTGGATATCCACAAAAGATCCATACAAAGGACTTTTGCTGATATCTTCCGTCAGCAAGATATCGAACTGTGCTGGCACCTTCCGCAAAAACATCTGAACTGGGGTGACTTTTTGTTTCAAGCCTTCTTGCAGCAGCCACAACGTCTGGTCGATCAGTTCGGGAATTTTTTCCAGTCTGGATAGTATATTTTGATAATCTTTTAAATTATTTTTAGGCATCGCCAGAAATAAATCCGGAATATCGATCTGCACTCCATTCATATGATTCAGAACTAGATAATCGCCTTTGAATCGAGATCCTTCGATGGAAATTTTTAAATCTCGTAAGTTTAAATCGTAGCTGACGCGGTCTTGTTCCTTGAGGGAAGTTCTTTTGATTTTTTGCAAAACTTCGGTTTGGCACAAATTATTTTCGCGGCGGCGTTCGATGGCTTTCCAACTTAAATCCGTCAGTCGATCATTTTGCCCGGGCCAACCTAAATAAGTTGCTTGATCGGGATATTCCACCATCTGGTATTCCCACTGGGCTTTTAGAAATTTCTGGAATTGTTTTGTCGCAGTTACACTGGAAAGAGTTTTGCGAAAACCCAAACAATCCTTTGTTTTGGCCCTCGCAAATAAATTTTCTACACTTAAACATGCTGCCAATACTAAGAATGATATTTTCATTCTTAAAATGTTACTGCAGCGGAATCTTCATCGCAAGTGCTGCCTGAACAGCTGCTTGTGCATTCACCAAACCTGCGCCGTATTGCATAGGATCTGTTCCTGTTGCTGGTCGCGCAGTTCTTTGCAATATAGTTTTGATATCGGCAACCGAAATATTTTTATTGGCTGCTCTCATTAGTGCAACCACTCCGGTTACATGAGGCGATGCCATCGAAGTTCCTGCGTTGCTGACATAATCCGTCTTAATCACTTGATACTGAGATATAACTTTTTGTTTAGCTGACAGTTTTGCCTGCAATTGCTGAACATTCGAAATATCTGTGAACATCAATGTGAAGGGAAAAGTTGGCACGCTGGGTGTTTGTTGATCCGCCATCAAAAAGTTTTTCGCATCATCTACATTCATCGCAACAGTGCGAGGAGTTTTTCGGTCCTCGTATAAAATCAAAGCTGACACTCCCATAATCATAGCGCCACGCAGTTTGGTGATTTTTGTATCGGAAGTTTCGTCAGCCGTAAAACTGACCAACGCCATTTTTCCACGGGGCGAACAGCCAACATATTCCACTGCTGTTCCGGTGCCACAATCCACTACTTCGCTGTTGGTTGAACCGGCAACTAAACCCGCCATAAATTTGGTGGGAATAATACTGAAATTCACACCGTCTTGACTGACTCGCAAATCAGAATAACGTCCCGAACCTTGAGGCACTGCCGAAATCACATCCACACCCGGAGCCACCACCGCAAGTTTTGCACCGGTGTTCGAGAACGAGGCGCGAGTCAATGTTGAGTCGACTGCACCGACCGCGATCACACCATCGAAAGCACCAGGGAAACTGACTGTCTTATTTTGTTGGCCTTCGTTGCCGGCTGCGGCAACCACAACAACACCAGCTTGAATGGCTTTTTCAATCGCAGCTTTTTCAATTGGTGATGAAAATTCAGATCCCAAAGATAAATTAATTACATCTACTTTTTGTTCGATCGCCCAAGAAATTCCCTCGGCCACTGCAATGTCGGAACATTGTCCGTCGCCATCACAAACTCGGCCCGATAAAATTTTTGCACGAGGAGCAACACCGGAAAATCCATTTTTATCCATCACTCCTGCAGCAGTGACTGCAACATGAGTTCCGTGACCGGCTTGATCAAAGAAGGCATAGGGCATAACTTGATCGCCGACAAAATCTTTTCCTTGTTCAAAATTAGCTGCCAAAGCTGGATGATCTTTGTCGATTCCAGAATCGATGATCGCAATGCGCGCGCCGGCCCCACCGCCGCTTGGTCCCCAAGCTTGGGGGGCTGAAACTGCTTTGATTCCCCAAGTTTGCACCGGAGATTGCAAATGCGCTGCTGGACTGAAATCTTTTACGTGTCCCGAAATATTAGGTAAATTGAAGAATTGTTCTTCATGCACCGACAAAACTTGGGGATCGTTTTTAATGGATTCCAACATCGCGTCGTCGGTTGCACTGACAACCGCGGCACCGATGGCGGAAAGTGTTTCCCCATAAACTGCTTTGGTCGGTTCGGCATTCGACATTTCCGACAGATTGATTTTCTCTGTGTGTCGATTCATGACGTGTTCAATCTGTTGTTTCGATTGACCCTGTTTTAAAAATACTAAAAACCTCTTTGTTTTTGCTTCTGCTGTGATGCTGAGTCCTATCAGTAGACTCATCACAGAGATAAATAAACTCCGTTTCATTTATATCCCCCCGTTCATGATTTCAGATCAGACTAAGGTCTAGGACAAGAAATATATTAAGTTTTTTGCCATAAGAAAATCTTATGGAGGAATTTTTATGTTCCACAGGCTAACTGCTGGAATAAAGACGATTTTCTAAATACAAGATATTTTAAATTCAGATTTGCGGGGATGCGGCGAAGAGTTTCGTGAGGGAAATTATAGGAAATGCTGTGATCGCTTGCGGCATTTTCGACGGTTCAGGCCGTCAGGATCAATAATCCCCCGGAAACAGCATTATATCCATCTTATAAAATTCATACGCTTTCGGTGTATTGGCTTTTATTTTATCGCGAATGCCTCCCACCAATCGGAAGATCAATCCTCTCGCATTGCCTTTCCGCAATTCGCCGACATAATCATTAAATTCTTTTACGCTCAAAGAAACATCCACGCCGACACTTTTAAATTCCGGCGCTAATGCAACCAATTGCGCCGAGTTTTTCGGAGAATTTGTCTGCAAGAATTTTTCTGTTTGCGCCAGGGCTGCAGAAATTCTTTTAATATTGTCGCCAAGACAGAATAAAACCGCTTGATCCGAGGTTTGCTTTGCAACCACCGTTGCCAATTCTAAAACTAGTTTTTTATTGAGATCGTATTCTGCTTGCGCACCCAATGAAAATAAAAGTACTAAGACAAAAAATTTTCTCATTGTTCTTTCCTCATTACCCAAAAGAAATCTTTGTTGTCAGGCAGGGTATTGCGTGGAAAATATTCGCCGCCCGATTTAATATCGTCGTTTTTCATTTCTGAATAAGGGTGTTCAATCTTTTGAAATACCGAACCTTGAAATTTGAAAACCGCAGCATAAGACTGCGAAGCCGAATTCATATCCAAATGAATCGCGTATTTACAGCCGTAGGCTTGAAACACCCGCGCAATGGAATTTGGGGTGTGGGAAGAAAAAAAGGCATAAACCAAAAATCGTTTATTTTCGCGCTCCACCAAACAAGCTGCCCCACGTGGAGTTCTTAGCGCGGCTTCGGCACTGCCTGACCAATTGCCTGGGCCCCAACTGCCGACATATTCACCGGGAATTGAAATGGCTTCTTTGGCGTCGATTCCCTCAATTAAGGGAACCCCGTTTTGCCGAGCGAAAACAATTTCCGATTGATTGGCCTTATCTTCTGCCGTCCAAGATTTCATATCCACTTTGCCATTCTTATAAACGATCAAAGTGGCAAGATCTGGACTGGGGGTTGCCAAGACAACTCCATTTTCTATGTATCCATAATGCGAAGCTTTGTTGATCGACGAGTATTTTCCATATTTAAATGCGCCGTGCTCGAGGTGAAATCCTCCGGGAAATGTTGCAATCGAGCGACTTAATAAAATCGGATTGATCTGACCAGTGAATTCCAAGGGTTTTGCCGAATTAAACCCATCCGGTCCCAATACTGGATTGTGCGGAACATTTCGTGCGCGCGATGACCAGCCAACGCCGGGATAAGTTGTCCCGTGAGTCCAACCCAAAGTTAAATTTTCTAAATCAAATGCAACCAAGTAAACTTGCGAATTATTTTCAGATCCATCCAAACCGTTTACTCGCTGAGGATAACTACCCATAATTTTTTTGGAAATCGCTGCAGGATAAATAACCGAAGTGCTGACGCCATCGAAATTTTCGGCTTTATACCACTGGCCAACTTGAATTCCAGAAATATTGCCAATGTCGATGCCCAAACCGCGGGGCTGCAAAAATATTTTAGATTCAACTTTTGCGGGAAAGGGAAAATTTTTCTGATCGTTTGCTTCGGCTCCGCTGGCAATACCCTTTGGCGCAACTCCTTGATCGGGACGCAACGATTTAACCGCATCGACAAGTTCTTCGCCCCAAGAGCCTATTCCGCGAATGGAATTGGCGGCGGCTTCGGTGTTGCTTTCGTAACCTTTTTTGCTTTGCTGTCTTAAATAAATAATTCCACGGCACAATGGCACATAGTTTTCTGCACTGTTTGGCATGGCAACGATGCCGTCTTTCCACAAGGGACAGTCATGCAAAACAGTGCCGCGTTTAATTTTAAATCCTGATTCAGTCACTTCTGTATCAACGGCAAAAGGGATTTCTAAATTATAAATTCTTTGCTGCCCCTTGGTGGTTGCACTGAGCAAAAACCAGCGCCCGATATTTTTATTCAGATTGATGACTTTCACTTCGGAAGTCGCAAACTTAAAAGTTTTTTCTTCTTTATAAATTTGCAGATCCAGTAATGGCGACGATTGAGCAATTGCCCAATTAACTAACATTAGTGCTATCATGTGACCCCTCACAAATTTAGAACGACCCCTCGTAATTTGTGATGCTATTTAGCGGATCGCGGCAGGAATTCAAGCATAATTTTTTTTTGCTTAGATATAAGAAATTCCATTCGGTGATCCTTCGCGTGAATCTGAACAACTGACATTCCACTGGCCAGTGCACCGGCAATCCCCATTGCGCCGTCTTCGAATAGCAAACAGTCTGATGCCTGAATATTCAGAAGTTTCGCTGCAAACTGGAAAGGCTCCGTGGTTGATTTGTCCCCGACTGTATCTTCTGCGCAAACTCTAAGCGGAAAATAAGTTTCCATTTTTAAAATGCTTAAAATTTCAGAAACCGTTTGACGAGCCCCCCCCCGAGACAATGGCCATTGGTTTTTTCTGAAAATATTCTTTGGCAATCTGCCAAACGGATTCGATCGGTTTCAAGCGATGTTGAATTTCCCTGAACCGCTGTTCTTTTTTCTGGGCGATCAACTGCGGATCTAGTTTCCAACCAAATCGCTGGTTAAAAATTGTCACCGTTTTGGGATTAGAAATTCCCGCGTATTCCTGCAAGATTTCAGCCGTCATAGGACAGCCGAATTCTTGCAAGGTTTCCAACCACGCCTGATTGTGCAAGGCCATCGAATCAGCCAATGTTCCGTCCAGATCAAACAGTAAGGTTGAAAAATTATCGATTATTTTTTTATCCATATTTCTTTCCTGGTTTAAAAATCCAAAACAATCACTCGGCTTGAATCCCCACCCAATAGCGGCCCGACTAGGGCTTTGAACTTTTCATGAAAGGGGTTTCGGTAAACATAATTTTCACGATCTTCTAAGTTTTTAAAACTAACAATAAAGACATGGGTAAATCCATGGTTTAAACCCTCGGTGCTATTATTCAGCCCTGCCTCTAAAGATACAATGCTTGGAATCAAGGTTTTCAGTTTTAAGAATTCCTTGGTCACCTGCTGTTTCTGTTCGACCCCGGTTTCTGCGGTGAAATTAAAAGCCACAATATGCCTCAGCAAAGCGGCTTTATCCTCAGCCTGGGCGATTGAGCCTGCGAATAAGCCCATCAGTATGCCTAAAGTTAAGATTGTGTTCTTCGTTGTGTTCATTTTTTTGTCTCCTTTCAATAAGACAAAATCACCTTAAGTCTTATCCTTATTAAAATAAAATGAATGTTAATTCATTTTAAATGAAGTAAAAGTGCATATGTGGAATTTATCTCATCTTAAATATTTTTCGGATGCCGCAAGAACTTCAAGCATTACTGCTTCGGCAAAAATCAATCACATCAGTGTATCGGCCGTCAGTCAGGCGGTTCGCGCGTTGGAATCTCAGCTGGATGTTAGCCTTCTGGAACACCGTAAAAAAGAATTTCAACTGACGCCGGCCGGCCGCCTGCTTTTGGCTGAATCGCTGGAAGTTTTAAACCGAATGGATCAATTGAAAAATAAGATTGGTTCCACCAAAAAATCGCAGGCAGGCCCGCTGCGGATCGCGTGTTCAAATGCTGTGGCACAAGCCTTGTTGCCGCAACTACTCAAAAAATTGCTGCAGAAATCGCCGCATATCAAACCTCAAATTTTTATTGCGAATGCGCGCAAGACCCGCGAACTGCTGATGAACCGCGATATCGATTTGGCGCTGGCCGTGCATGAATCACCTTTGAATATTTTTTCCAGCAGCGAAGTTTTGTCTGGAAAATTTGTGTTCGTGACCCATGCGTTGAATGAAAAAAAGAAAGTATTTTCACAGCAAAGTTTTATTACCGGCGACACCGGTGAAGAAATCGATCATTTCCATTTGCAGTTTCGCAAACGCTTTTCCCAGGATCCTCAAGTCAGCATGGAAACCCAAAGTTGGCTGGCCAGTCTTGCCCTAACCCGAAAAGGTTTGGGAATTTCATTGATTCCAGATTTTATGTTTAAGATTTACCCCGATATAAAAATTTTGAATGCCCCGGTCCAACTTTTAAAATATAAAATGAATCTGTATTATCGCCAGGAAAATGAGAACTCGCCGCTGACGCAAATATTTTCGACCCTTTGGGAATAACAGCCAAATCAAATTGCAAACCCACCCTAGCTGAACGCAAAAAAAAAAGAGAGGATTCCCCTCTCTTTTTTTTCGTTACCCTAACATTTGTGAACGCATCGCGTTCACAAATGTTAGGAGGTATCATTAAGGTTTCAAACGAATATAGAAACGTTTTTTCGCAACGGAAAAGGATTCTCCGTTATTGAAAACTCGGAAGTAGGCATAGTCGGAACATCCGCCGTCTTCACGGTTGGAAAACTGACATCCTGGTAAGGCCGTCAATTTAACTTGAACGTGATCGGCTTCGGAATTCAAAGTGAAAACCTGTGGTCCAGCTGCTTCGTCTTTCCAGTTTAATGCTCCTTGCAAAGCCCAATCGTTGTATAAAACTTTTAGGGTTACAGGATATTTAAATTGGTAAGCCTCACTGGATTGCAGCGATACATCCACTGTGTAAGAGGCTTCTTCGCCAGGTTTCAAAGTGTGGATATATGGATTGTAACGAGAACCTTTGGTTTTGTTGGTCAATTCTTCTTCGCCCACTAAAATTTTTAGTTTAGCAACGGGTCCGCCATCCATACGGAAATTTCGATTGTTCAAAGCTTGAACCACGACCGCACCCATTTCGCCAGGTGCACGTAAAGGTAAATTTCCCAGACGATCAGCATACAACATATGGTTGAACCAAATGTTTGCATTCATTCCAGGATAATTTCTGGTCAAACGCATTGCACTTAAAGTCAGATCCGTCATTTTCACAAGACCTGCGCGACCAAATTTTGCAATGGCAGAATCCATGATGTCTTTCATTGCACCACCATAAGATTCACCGTCATCGTGTTCTTCGTTGGTCAAAGAAAATCCCGTTTTGTTGATGATTCGGAATTCGTCATCGCCATCGAAACGCTCGCCTTTAGATACATCTTGAATCACAAGGGCTGCGACAAAATCGGCCATACCTTCTGACAAACCACCGCTGTCAGCCAAACGCAAATAAGGTCCCATCAATCGATCCATTACTCCGTGACCGAGTTCATGCCAAATGGTTGGGTTGTCCCGAGCATAGTTCACTTGATCCGGTGAGTAAGTCGTAAAATTAATCGTGTCGCTGTCGTAGTAAGCATTGTTTTTGTATTCAACATCTAAATTATAAAGAAATGCATTGAATGGACGAGTCGAAAGTTCTGGATCCGTAAATCCCATACCTTGCAAAGATTCCATCAATTGGTTCACAGCATAGTAAACTTGAACTTCATCAAATCCATCATTTACATAAGTTACCACATCATGATCCGGCAATCGACGAGCAGGCCTGTTCAATGCACTGTCAGCATTGGCCAGCGGCTGTCCACGAAGCGCCGCAACCGGAGTAATCACATAATCGGTCGGAGAGCTGTCAGGAACTTCTTTGTAAGTCGTTTGCAATTGCTCTGAAAAAGTTGGAGGAACTAAAATCCCGGGAAGTTTTTCAACACCAGGTTGAAAATTAACCGTGATATATTTTCCCACCAAGGCGACTCCGCCGCCAGCAAAAGTATTATCAATCAAAGGTGATTGATTGATAACCCCATCCATCACACTTTTCATCCACTCCAGTGACCAGTAACCAGCGGCGCGGCCTGCTTCGGTTTTGCCAAGGTCTTCGTCGTGCTTGCTGGTTAGGTAAGGTTTATCGGCAATTCGCAATGGCGCAGTTGGGTCTGAATTCAACACTCGACGTTGTGGCAAAAGATTTCTTAACATCACTGGAACTTGTTTTTGCATACGAAGACTTTTGGTTTCCTCATAAATTGGAAAAACTTTTGCGGCGACATCTTCCTGTGGGAACTGTCGATAAGTGGCTTCGATCAAACGTGAATTTTTAATCGAAACACGAATGGTGTGAAATCCGCGTTTGCCACGAACTGTAATAACTCGCTGCAAATCAGTTCCAACCCATTCGTCGCTGGAAGTAATCCCGCGCACAGTTGGATCTTCGGAACTGTGTTTAACAACTTTTGTTGCAAAATCGACAGTCGGAAAAAATTCTTTCTTAATTTTTAAATTAAAAAAAGCTGTTTGCAGTTCTTGAACCGCTGCAGAAGTTTGAATTAAACTTTGCGCCAGCTCGGGTTGTAAATCAGCTTCCATTTGCACTAAGCCTGAACCGGAAGTGCTTAACCACACCCGCAGCACAGCATTTTGCACAGGAACTCCCTGACTGACTTGCACATAGGTCGACACGCGAAATTGCGCCATATCGATTTTTTCTTTTAAAACAAAATCACTGGCCGATAATTTCGCCGAATTTTCTGCATCGATCACAGCAACGATTTTAGTAAGATCATCCGTCAGTTCTGGACGTTGTTCCCAACGCAAACTTAATGGATCCGCCGAAGCTGCTGATGCGAACACCAGAAGTCCAAACGTACTGTTTAACAAATATTTTCTTAGAATCACAATCCCCCCTTTTTTTACCCCATCAAAACTCTAACCACGAAATTTTCTGACTTCAACAGGGGGAAATAAAAGAACTGCAGTGTGTAAATGTTTGGTCAGGAATTAGTTTGTTTATTTATGAGGCGATTCAGGCTTTTGCGTCGGCCAGAAATATTTTTTTATCTTCCGGGTCAGCAATTTTTTCGCCGGCCTGCTGTGCTTGGATTTTAAATTTTTCAGCCAACTCTAAATTTTCATTCAAAGCATACGCACGCGCAAAGGCTTCAAAGACATAAGCCTGATCAAAATCTTTTTTGTCAGCAGATTGATTTGTATAAGCTTCGCAAAGTTCAGCATGGCGAAGGGCCAAGTTTTTTTCCTGCAAAACGCAGGCAACACGTTGGATCAGCCAATGAGCTCGCGCCAAGTGCAAAGTCGTTCCACACCGTGCCCATAAATACAGCGAAGCATAAGCCGCGGTCAGCATTTGGATTTTTTCAGCCTGGTCTAATTCTGTCTTTTGCAAATAAACCCAAGTTTGCTTATTGGATTCCACCGCAAGTTTTTTGATTTCAGCATTTTCCATTTAAGCTTTGGATTAGCATAGGAATTCTGACAAATCCAGTTGTCTTCAAATCGAATAAAATGCGAGCGCTTCCGCCGCCGGTAGTGATTGCGTTTTATTCGATTTGACGATGGGTAATTATCGAAGCAAAGTTATTTTTGCTGCTCAAAACTGAGTTTACCACTTAAAATTTGCTTTGCTAAATCGATGATAGCACCCGCACTTTGGGATTCTTTGGTGGGTAAGTAAATATCGACACCAAGCCCGCGGCTTTCGACAGTTCGATTGTCACCAAATGTGTCGCTAAAACCTATGGCCATCTGGACTGCAATTTTTGTTCGTGGCAGAATAAAATTTCTTGGCTGAATAAATTGGACAACCCCAAAGGAATTGACACCTGCAATCACAGAGTTTTGAGACTTCGCAAGTGAAAAGAGCACTCCTTCACAGTCACTTCCGCAAAGCTCATCCACAAGAATTAATAATTTTGTTCCGGGCTTAGGATTGTATTTATGGTCACGATAAAACCAATCGAATTTTCCTTTGCTTAAAGAAGAAGGACAGCCGACCCCACCCTGCTCGATGGAATCCAGAATTAATTGGTTATGAGTAATTTGCTCTGGGCTTAATTTTGACGTTTGGTTTAATCCAATTTGATTGGATCCCCAATTCAATGCCTGATCAAGACAGGAATTTTTTCGCACCAGCGGAAATGCAGATTGAGTATCGCTGCCTTCGATCAAATCTCGCGATAAATCTGCTAAGGCAGAAATTGATTTAATTCTATCGAAGAATGCTTTGACTGTTTCATTAAAAAAGCCGCCGCCATTCACTCGAAGATCTACAATGAGCAACTCTTTTTGATCGACGTCGAACGGAATCGACAAATTCTGATTCATTTTCTGAAGATTAATTTTTTCAGAAAGCGAAGGGATTCTCAAATAGCCTATCTGAGACGATATATCCCGATAGGTTGGATATTTGTAAGCAACGTAAGGATCCAATTGGAATTTTGGGTCAGCAAGACCACGAACTATAATTCCCTTTTCGCTATCAGGATTCATCAGCCAATCTCCCAACTGCACGGCGTCCTTAAAATGCCAGGCATTGGTCAACGGGATTTTTTTACCATCGCAAATAATTTCTGAACTTTCGCCGAAACTGGCTGGATAAGCGACGTAAAATACATGCAAGAAACTTCCATCTGATCTGCCGACAAGCGCTGATTTCGGCTGTTGCCCAAGATCACTTTTTGTTAAGGCAAGGCTTTCTTGCTGATGATTTTTAAGTTCGGTGCAAGCGCCCGTTGGCAGAAAAGCAAGCGCGGCTGTTTGTGAGCCCGGAACTATTCCCTGATGCCCGGGCGCATGATCAAAAATTAAATCGGTGTGATTATCTGTTTGAAATTTTTTAAAGCTGTTCCATGGTCCAACCAGCCGGCTGATCGGCAACAGAGTTTCGCCATAGTTTTGCAGGTCAGTCTTCCAGGTCGAAAAAAACCTCGCCCAATTCCAACCATGAAGTTCAGCAATTTCGTAGCCCCCATATGCTTTTGCTAAAACAGCTTCCAGAATTTCAAGATCTGCCGATAGATCGGAGGCTTTAACTTGGGCAGGTTTAGCCCAATACCAAGATGTTGGAACAACCAGCGATTTACCTGAAAATGGTTGGCTGTAAGGGTGCTCAATTAAATTTTCAGATTTAACATTAAGGCCTAATATTTTTAAATATTGAATCTCTTCATTTCGTTCAGCGACAGTGACTTGATATAAGGAAGATTGCGCAAACACCATCGATGCGCAGAAAATCAAACTGACAAATAAAGCCACACTGCACCTCATTTAAAAATCTATGTTCGCGACATTATCATAACTTTTGAATAGGTGCTTGGCAAAAAGCAGAATATGATTTGTATCCACCGCAAGTTTTTTGATTTCTGCATTTTCCATTTATGCTTTGGAATAGCATAGGAATTCCGGCGAATCCACTGTCTTCACAGTAAATAAAACACAATCTCGGCTTGAAGTTTAGATATTTTCGCTAACCGTATCCTGTTTTCCAATCCCTATTCATCCATTCAATGATTTCTACTTCTAAGAGATTCTTTACAAAGTAGCTTTGGATATTTAAAAACTCACGTTTCGAAGTCAGTATTCTTGTCCAAGGCAGTTTAAGCCATAATTTTTCTGATAATTTAAATAATGCTGAAACAGCAGAGCTTAATCCCCTAATAAATTTATGATAATTTTCCCTAGAGGATACCTTAATAAGCAAATGTAGATGATTTGAGTGAATAACGAAATCTTTAAGCTCAATTTGATGCCTTTGCCCCATTTTAATTACAGCTAAGTGAATTCCTGATTTTTTAGATAAAAATATTTTTAAATTAGCCTTTAAAACTAAATGCATTGGTTTTATGATAGATAGTGGTCTTTTTTCTTTTCGTCTTCCAATGGGATTTAAATCTCCGCCAAATGAAACCCCTTCATACCATTTCCTGGGAATCAGCTCTTGTTGTGATTTGCGTTTCATATTTTTCCTTCCTGATCTAAATAAAAAAATAGTAAATTAGATATATCACAGCTTTTTAAAATCAATTTTTTGCAATTTTAAGAATAGGCAGTGCAGGCAAGAAAGTTCCTTTTAAAAGCTCTAAATCGCTTTGCCCTGAAGAGATTTAGAGTTTTCCGAAAGAACAAAGACAAACGAAAAATTAATTAAACCACAGGCATTTAAACACATCAAAAAGCTGTCAATAATTTTTAAAATTATTTATTATTTCAATGCACTGCTTATTTAAAAATGGCAGAAAAAAATGAAATGCTAAAATTAGATAGGCCACATGGTAAAATAAAAAAATCAGAACAAGATTAAATCGGACCCAACAAGAAAACCCAAAAACATGACGAATAGATCTCGAAAAATCCCGAAACACCAAAACAAAATCGGATCGACCAGGGTGTGCAGCCCTCATCCGGCAGGATGCCTCCCACCACAGATCATCGGAATAAAAAATTCCCTCTGCCCGCAAACAGTTTATTAACTTCGCTCACTTGATTAAGACTTCTAAGCTTAACTAAGCACCACAGGGTTTAGATGAACAACTCGATGCTCTTGAAACCCTCTAATTTTATTCGATTTGACGGTGAGTATTTAGCGAGGCTAACTTAATTTTTTTATCTAGCTTCGAAAGGAGAATCCGTGAAAATCATTTTAGCTTTTGCACTTTTCGGAATTATTAGAATA
>JBBQHD010000022.1:0-27367 GCA_038323665.1 Bdellovibrionales bacterium | reverse complement strand
GATTTAAACAGGGTAAAGGTCGTGCGATCCCAATCAATGACCAGAAAACAAAACTAGTCCTTCGTCAGTTTAAACATTAGCAAATGTTATTGCTGAAAAAGGCGTGGGTAATGGGGGATTTGGGACGAGGATTTTGGTTTGGAATTTAAGTATTGGATTTCCGTGGGTAATCGGAAAACCTTGAATTCGACGAAGCCAAAATGATTTCGGACTTTAAAAAATAGTTAAAGTAGGTGGTGGCGCGGGAAACCGACGATTTCAAAAAAACTAATTTAAAACTTTGCCACGGACTAAATGGCCTTGAGCAATCGCGACTTCCACGAAATCTAAATCTTTGGAATCTAAAACCACGCGGATTTCATTGCCAAATTCGATATTTACAAAGCGAAAAATTAAATTCGTGAACTTTTTAAAATCCGAATCAAATCGGCAGATCTGCTGGCTGGAAGAACTAATGCTGGCCAATTTATAGGTTTGATTGCCCAGCAGCAGGCGAGTATCGCCAGTGTATTTGACCACATTGGTGCAGGTATCGATTTCGATTTTAGAAATATCGGGCGTCGCCATTTTCATTGCAACAGCGGGCCCAGCAGGGTTCACCAGCACATTGAAATTTTGCGGAATTTTATCGAAGGCAAAAACATTTTGGAAAAGCAAAGTGGCGGAAACAAAAATTAAACTGCGAATCATAAAACCTCCAGGTGATTATATGCTAGCAATGGGAACCGTCTGGCACAATAGACTATCTGTTAGTTTCGCAGCCGATTATGTTGTGCGCATAGAAGTCTTAGATTTTCTTCGTTCGACAAGCCACCGTCACGAAATCTGACGTTATGATCAAACTGAACTTGGTATCTTGATCCGCATTTTTGTTGATTAATGGGGTTGCGATACTGGCAGCAGCCTTGATCGCGATCCCAAACCGTCCGTTTGATCTGCACAGAAATAAATCGAGATTGTTTTCCAACCTCCGCGTCGGAGGTTGGAAATTTTGATTCAAACGGCGGTTCCTTTGCAGGGGGCTTATTCTGTTTAGGCTCTTTCTGTTTCAAATTTCTTTTATGTTCCTGATCGATCAGAATTTGTATGAGTTTGGCTGTTGAAAGTTCAGAGTTCTGATGCGACATCCAAAGTTTCAGTTCTTCCAGTTTTCTTTGCGTTTGGGCGTCGAGCACAAATTTGTGCTCGGTGAACTCGGATGAAATCGCACGTTGTTTTCCTTTAGCAGGAATTTGCACAAGGGGATCCAGTTTAACCAATTCTAATTCTGCCTGACGCGAAGATTTATTTTCTAAAGTTTTTAAAATTTCCCGTTTTTGTTCCGCGGGAAGGTCTTTCTTTCTAAAGTAACTTTGTGCTTGCGAAACAACGCTTAGACTTAGCTTTTTAGATTCTATTTTTTCTTTCATATCGGGCAAATCTTGTAAAAGTCTTGCTGCCTGAATCCTGCGCATGGCCGAAGCAGCTTCGTAACCCAGATCTTGGGTGACAAAATCATACAAACTAGGAAAACCCAAACGATAGAAAAGTTTTTTCTGATCAATTTGCGCGATCAACTCAATAACTTGTAAAGTCAGTCCTTGTTCCTTTTTAGCAAGAGATCTTATTTCTGAAATAAGCCCTTCAGGAATTAAAGAAGAATCGAGTTTATCGAAAGCTTCCAAGTTTTTAACGTCAAACATTGAAAATTCCCTTCTTTTGCCTCCGACGTCGGAGGTAAACATTGGTATTTTTATAGCACGGGTTTTAAAATTGAGATTTTTCTTATTAAAATAAACGTAGCAAGGCGATTAGAATAATTTCTTTTGTGCAGAGGTGCTTTAAGTTTAAATCGATTAATGGGCAAATATGAACGATAAGGCGAGCATTCTGTCTTATTTAGAATGGCGTTCTTCAACTTTCGGAAAAACTGGAAAAACAGGTCAAATTAATTCTTATTTAATTTGAATTTTGACGCAAATATAAATTGGCAGGTAGGGCATCACGGTTTGTAAACAACATAAATTAAAGTGGCCGCCATTCCACAGACAATAATCAGACTGACTAAAAACAGAATAAATCTTTGCCAAAATGGGGTCGGGTGTTCAATGCTGTCAAAGTTCTCGCCAAAGATTTTCCTGCCCAGCCAAGTATAAAAAATCTGATGAAAAAAATCGCCTAAGTATTCCATGCTTAGTTTATACATAAAAATTAACTTTGAGTTAAGATTTTCCAGGAAATTACTAGGCACTTACGACGTATAACTTTGTGTCTGTTTTTTCGGGGTAAGGTCAGTATTGGGCTTGGTCAGACCCTCCATTCTTCGTTATGAAAGATACAGATGGGAATCCTTTTGCTGAAATATTCGGACTGGCAGTAATTCAATATGAAAAATCTAAAGAGATCTATCGCCTCATCTGCAATTCAAATTGGGAATCTGAAAACGACTGGGATTGCGAATCGATAGAGGAAGCACTTTATAGCAGTTCATATCATTTGGATCTTTCTAAAGTGAATTGGAACAAAATTTAGTTTTGACTTCTGGATAAAGTGCATGCGCCGTTAAATCCCCTAGATAGCTCAAACGGCTTACTTTCCGCCAATTGTAAATTTGTCATTATAAATAATATATTGTGTATATCTTAAACAGCGCACTCACCTCAGCTTAAATATAACTCGCTTTGACATTGGCCTGACTCTAGCAATACTCGATTTTGAAAACCGTTTCGATTTGGATAAAGGGAAATCAATCTCACATAATTCGATGCGGTGAAAAAAAGGAAAATGCCATGAAGAAAACTTTCTATACAAAAATATTTGCAGGGTTAGCTGCGGTTTTTATTACTGCTTCCGCAAATGCTTCTGGGCCTCTCAAAGGAGAAGCTGAATGCTTGAGACGTTTTGGCTTTGCAGAAGTCTTCGGATCTTTAGCTTTTTCCGCAAGTGAAGATCAAATTGCACAAACGGTTGTTCCTCAACTTGCAAGCAAGCTAATAGACAACAATGTGGACTACCAGGCAATTTCTATGTCTAAAGAAGCAAAAGAAGAACTGGACCAATATAAAGAATCAAAAAAATCTGGCAAACAACTTCCTCAGAACTGGGGAAAGGCGTTGAAAGCAGAAATAATTTTCGCTATAAGCGCTCATCATTTTACTTATCTTTCTGAAACCAAGTTTCTACACCTCACTAATTCTGGGTCCGCGTATTCTGTAGATTTATCCGCAAGCCCCGCTCCAACAGGTGTTAAGACAACGTATGCTATTTCCTTCTTAGCTCCTGAGTCCTCACGAAAAACTGATTTAAGTATCACTGTTGATAAAACAACGGCAACAATGGCAGATAGAAGTCAGGAAGAAATAGTAATCCAGACACTCCCTTTAAACTCTAGTGAATTAACATTTACACCGGTAGCTCTTGTTTTAAAAAATGATGCTGAAAGTGCTACTGTTGTCCAAGACTCTATTAGATCTCAGTTCGCAACTTATAAAGGCCGATTAGACAACAAAGAAGAAGGCAGTTCCGATCCGGAGAACTTAAGTGCGAAGCCAACAAAAGAACTTTTGGTTGCGCTTGTGAATTATTGCAAACCACTTGTTAAAGATACTGAATCACAAAAGCTTTTCGCTGAATTGTTAAAATAAGGTTCTTCACGGTTGATGGTGGGAAGCAGTTAGTCAAAAAAAATTTGAAAAATTTTGGTCGGGGCGAGAGGATTCGAACCTCCGACTTCTTCGTCCCGAACGAAGCGCGCTACCAGGCTGCGCTACGCCCCGACACCTTGGTTAAGATAATCATAAAGTTGGTTGAAGTAAATTGAATCTCGTCTTCAAATAAACTTATGCAATTTTCTCGGCTTAGTTCATTTGCAAAAGCAGCTATCATTATCGCCATTGCCTGTCTTCTTTGGGTCTTAGTCATTTCGCCGCCGAAAACCGCTTGTGATTCAGTCAGTCAGGCTTTTCAAAGCGAACTTCAAGGCAGTTTCTTGGGTCAAAAAATCGATAAGAAATATTTTCCGCCCACTTTTAAAAAATCTGCGCAATCTTGTTTTAAGGCTATGGCGTCTGGCGCATGTTACGAATATCAGCAGCATCTTAAAAATTTGCTGGACCGGATGCTCGGGCGCAGCGAGCAATGCCGGGCCGATCTGTTGGAAATTTCCTTGCCCAATATTAAACAAGTTTTTGTTTGTGAAAAAAACATCGATGCCGCCCACTGCGATGACGATCAGAACCGTTTGAATTTAATTCGGGTCGAAGCAGTGGCGCAAAAAGTGCAAACCATCTTAGAAGATGCCTTGGGATTTTACGTTCAGAAATCTTGGTTTCAGGGGGATTGGAAAGACGGGAAAGCCCAGCGTCTGTCCCTGTCCGAATATGAATTTTCTCTGTTTTGCAGAATTAAAAAAATTATTTTTGATCGACCTGAAATTGATACAGCGCCGATCAAAGCGCGATTGCAAAGTAGTTTAAATGTTTTTCAAATTAAATCCGGCAAAGCCTCTGTGACCGAGGATTTAAATAAACCCATGAACTTATTGCGCTATCGCTGCCCGAATTAAATCGAAACCAAAGAAATATCATTCCAATTGATTTGACTATTTCGCACCGAGGTTCTGCCCATTAGGCGATAAGTCCAATCCAATCGATTCACAATCAGCCAAGTTCGCGAATCCATTAAAATCATGCGCCAGTCTGTTGGGTTCAGCCCGAATTTTTTTAATTTCAGTTTCAGTGTTTCTGCTTCCACTTTTTCCTCCAAGCTAAAATGTTTGACCAACGAGCTATGGAAGAAGGGTGCCAAACTGGAACGCTGTAAAATGAAGCTCGTTTGACTATCGGACGTTTTAATCTCAGATTTGGGAATGTCGACTTCAAGCTTAAGAAAATTCTATTTTATTTTTCAGCTGTTTTATTTTATCGGAATTATTTTGTTAGTAATGTTGTGTTTTCGCTGGATCAGTCCAAAGGAAAAAGCTTCATTGTTTGCAGGATTTTTATTTGTGTTTGCTCCGCTGTTGAGTCTTTGCGTTCGTAAGTTTAAAAATATCCCGACCAATCAGTTATTTCTAATCCTGGTCGGACAGTTTGTGTTTTTATTTGCGGTCCCAACATTTATCATCCGGGCGGTGACCTATCCGCAGGATTGGAAACAGATTTCCTGGTTGGGGCTTGGCGGACCTGAATGGCATAGGTATTCAACCTACAGTTTTATGCTGATGATGATCGGTGCGCTGATTTTGGATTTACGTAGTTTTGCTAAACTTCGAAAGGAACAGGGCTAATTGGTTCGACCCGGCTGAAATGATCGTAGGCATCCATTCCGTTAGGGATCAGGGCGATATTGCGGGCTTTTTTAATGGCTCCGGCAACTTTTTTCTGTTGGTTGATGCTGGATTTAGAAATTCGCGCTGGAGTGATTTTCCCAGCATCGCTGATGTATCGGGCCAAAGAGATTGGATCGCGGTAATCCGGGCCGGCATCAGTGCCGTGATCGCGGTATTTGTTTCGAGTGCCTGCGGGACCAGATTTTTTTTCCTTTAACATGACGAATCTCCTTAAGGACTTATACGTCTATCGAGCGATGGCGGCGAAGGCAACGAAAAAAACGCTAGCTTAGTCAGGGATTTTTGATTAAACCTTTACGTTTAGTTGTTCTTAGGAAAGGAATTAGCAAAATGGCTCAATGCGAACTGAGTGGAAAAAAGGCCGTCGTTAAAAACAAAGTCAGTCACTCGAATATCAAAACCAAATTCCGTGCTCGCCCCAATGTCCAAGTGAAAAAACTGTATAGTCAGGTTTTGGACCAAAGCATCAGCTTTAAGCTGGCCACTTCGACTTTGCGTTCAATTGAACACAGCGGGGGT
The DNA here is from genome assembly GCA_038323665.1 of Bdellovibrionales bacterium. Taxonomy (GTDB): domain Bacteria; phylum Bdellovibrionota; class Bdellovibrionia; order Bdellovibrionales; family Bdellovibrionaceae; genus JBBQHD01. The sequence goes on along the minus strand of JBBQHD010000022.1, from coordinate 21,519 downwards.
TTGGACCAGTTCATCTTGAAACAAGACCTAGAACTTTTGTCTAAAAGAGCTAACACCGTCCGTGCTAGAATCGCTAAAAAACTACGCAATAAGAAAACTTAAACTAAAACATTTAAAACGAAAACATTTGATTAGGAAAATGGGGACTTTATGGCATTAAAAGTAAGAAAAGGTTCAACAGTTACGATCATCACTGGATCGGACAAAGGCAAAAAAGGCGAAGTCATCGAAGTCAATTCGACCAAGATGTTGGTAAAAGTTCGTGGAGTTCGCATACAAACGCATTATGATAAAAAAGATGGAATGCTTAAAAAAGAAGGCTTTATCAGTTATTCGAATGTTCGTTTGGACGCAGCAGCTGCAGCAAAAACCAAAGAACCTAAAAAAGCACGGGCTACAAAAGCCAAATAAAACCGCCAATTATGTTTTCGCGGGTGCGCTGATATTTTGTTCCAACGGCCGCGAAGCCAGGCGTATCCAGGTTGCCCCATCGGACGCTTCAGAAAAAAGCGGTTGGAAAGTAACTTATTCTAAGAAAAAACAAACTGAACTTCTAGGAAGTTTCCGCACCGAGGCAGCCTGTCTGACGGTTTCGCATGAACTGGAAGAAAAACTAAAAGCCGGCGGTTTTGTTTGCCAAGAGAAAAAACTTCATATCACTGTCCACGAATGAACTTGAAACTGGCCGTTGCGCAAACTCAGTCCATCAATTCGATCGATCAGAATATCCAGCAAATTTTAATGTTGTTAAAACGTATTGAATCGCAAAATGTTGCGGCTGTTTTTTTTCCAGAAAATTGTTTGTTTTTCCGTTTGCAAGAAGGCGAATCAATTCCCTTTTTAAATTTAGCCTCACCGGAATTTAATCCCTTGATTGCCTGGGCCAAAAAAAATGTCTGCGCCCTGCATTTGGGTTCGGTGCCTTTGGAAATATCGGGCGGGCGATTTAGTTCTTCGGTTCTGATTGATTCCGCAGGCCAACTGACGGCGAATTATCAAAAAATGCATTTATTTGATATTCAGCTGGAAAATCACAAACCCATCCGAGAATCCGATCTGTTTTCACAAGGTCAGCAGCCAGGGATTTTTAAGCTTGGGGATTTTTCTTTCGGTCAGACCATTTGTTATGATGTGCGATTTTCGGAACTTTTTAATTTTTATGCGCAAAAACAAGTGGACGCGCTATTGGTGCCTTCGGCTTTTTTAGTCCCAACTGGTAAAGTGCATTGGGACGTATTATTGAAAGCCCGCGCCATTGAAAGCCAATCGTATTTAATTGCGGCGGCTCAAGGTGGTGTTCACAAAGTGTCTGGTCAAACCGGGCAGCGCGAAACTTTTGGGAACTCGTTGGTGATCAGTCCCTGGGGCGAAAGCATTGTCCATTTGCAAGATGAGCTTTCGATTGCTAGCTTTGAGATTAGCAAAGAAGCCATTGCAAAAGTGCGTAAGGGAATCCCGATGCACAATCACCGCAACCGTTTTTTTGAAAAAGGAAATTAAAGCTTATGAAATTTTTTAGAATTTTCGTTCTGTTAGTCGCTGCTTATTCGCAATTGGGTTTTAGTGACAGCGAAATTGCTGTTCGTGCCAAGAAACGAATTTACCCCGGCGGTCAGGACGAATCCGATTTAAAAGTGCAAGCATCGCCTGCGCCAGTTCGCAGACCAATCAAAGGTTTAAAAGCTTTGGAAAACTCGACCGAGGAAGAAGAAGTCGAATAGCGTAAGCGTAAGGAAAAGAGCAGCAAGATGAGTGAAGCAGAAGCAATGGAATTTGATGTTATTATCGTCGGTGCCGGTGCTGCAGGACTTTCCTGTGCTTATCGATTGGCGGATCAAAAGCCTGGAATCAATATTGTTGTTTTAGAAAAAGCTTCTGAAGTCGGCGCACAAAGTTTATCCGGTGCTGTTTTAAAAACAGCAGCACTGCAGGAATTAATTCCTGATTTCAGAAATCAAGAATTTCCTTTAGAATCCGAAGTTAAATCAGACGCAGTTTATTACTTAACTAAGACCGGTGCGATTAAATTTCCGATTACCCCGCCGCCGTTTCATAACAAAGGAAATTTAATTGTTTCTTTGTCGCAAATGAACCGATGGCTGGCGAAAAAGTGCGAAGAAAAAGGCGTGCAGATTTTTCCTGGTTTTGCTGCGGTTGAAGCTTTGTATGAAGGCGATCAAATCGTGGGGATCTTAACCGGCGACAAAGGCCGCGATAAAAATGGAAATCCCAAAGGGAATTTTGAACCAGGCATGCATTTAAAAGCCAAAGTGGTTATTTTTGCCGAAGGAACGCGGGGATCTTTATTTAAAAAAGTTGCGCAGAAATTAAATTTGCGCGAAGGCCGGCAACCCGAAGCATTTGAAGAAGGCGTCAAAGAAATTATCCAGATGCCGGCGGGAACGGTTCAGGCTGGACAAGTCATTCATACTTTGGGTTTTCCACTGCACAAAAGCATTGGTGGAACTTTTATTTACACTTTGCCCAATGACCGAATTATTTTAGGTTTGGTTGCGTATTTGGATTCGAAAGATCCGTATTTGGATCCGCACAAAGAATTGCAGAAATTGAAAACTCATCCTTGGATTTTTAAAATGATTCAGGGTGGAAAAGTCATTGCCTATGGCGGGAAAACTTTGCCGGCGGGTGGTTGGTATGCGATGCCCAAACTTGCGGGCAATGGTTGGATGGTTTGCGGCGATACAGCAAGCATGGTGGATGTTCAGAAGTTGAAGGGAATTCACCTTGCGATGAAATCCGGAATGCTGGCGGCGGAAACGGCGTTGAAGGCTTTGGCGGCAGCAGATTTTTCGCAAAAAACCTTGCATGCATACGAAGAAAATCTGCGCGCCAGTTTTGTGGGTTTGGAATTGAAACGAGTTCGCAATTTCCATCAAGCTTTAAGCAAGGGTTTGATTGCCAGTTTACCTCACCTTTTGGCTCAAGAACTGACGGGTGGACGCGGTTTTGTGGATCCGATGCCTTCGCATGTGGACGCTAAAACAACCGAGGCGGTTCTGAAGGCCTGGGGCCCCGATTATGATCCCACCAAAGAACTGCCCAAGCCCGATGGGATTTTATTTTTCGATAAACTATCCAGTGTTTATTTAACTGGGACCTTTCATGACGAGGACAGCCCCAATCACCTGCATTTACAGAATGGCGATACCTGCCGCACGATTTGCGAGCCGACCTATAAGAGTCCTTGCGTGCACTTCTGCCCGGCCAATGTGTATGAGATGGTGCCATCGACGACCCATGCAGACAGTAAAGAACTCAAAATCAATTATACAAATTGCATTCACTGCAAGACCTGCGATATCAAATGTCCTTTCGAGAATATCGATTGGACTGCCCCCGAAGGCGGAGGCGGTCCGAAGTATCAGTTAACGTAAAGGGACAAATACCAACATGCAGGAATATTTTGCTAGCGCCCCGATGGGCCTTGTCGATGTTTTGGAAAAAGAAATTTTGGCATTGGATTTACATGTTACGAAAAAAAATCCTCGTGGTGTTTATTTTGAGGCGAATTTAAAAGGTTCTTACCGAGCTAATATTTTTCTGCGCACAGCCAATCGAATTATGCGTCCAATTGCGACTTTTTCTGCTTACCAACCGGAAGAACTTTACGGTCAGATAAAAAAATATGATTTTACTCGTTGGATTGGGCCGGATCAGACCATGGCGGTGGATTGTAAAATCACTGATTGCCAATTGCGGGATCAAAGATTTGTCGCTTTGAAAACCAAAGATGCGATTGCGGATCAGTTTACCGAAAAATATGAAAAGCGTCCCGATGTGGAAAAAGAAATGCCTGACTTGGGTGTTTTGGTGCGCGGTTATAAAAATCAATTTGATGTGATGGTGGATACATCTGGTGGCGCTTTGTTTATGCGTGGATACCGCAGACAGGCGGGATTGGCTCCGCTGAAGGAAAGTTTGGCCGCGGCATTATTGTTGCTGTCGGATTGGGATCAAAAATCCCCTTTGGTGGATTTGATGACGGGTTCGGGAACTTTGGCAATCGAAGCAGCGTTAATGGCAAGTAAGATTGCACCGGGAACTTTGCGCAAAAGTTTTTCGTTTATGAAGCATCTGCATTTCGATGAAAAAGCCTTTGACGAAGTGATGACCGAAGCCATCGAACAAGAAATCGAAGAACCCGATTTAAAAATTTACGGTTTCGACATCGATTCTGAAATCATTCGCTATGCAAAAGACAATGCGAAAAATGCTGGGGTTGCGCATTTAATTGAATTTAAACGCGCCAATATTACCGAATTAAAACGTCCCTGCGAAATGGGAACAGCGATCGTGAATCCCCCTTACGGAACAAGATTGGGCGATGAAGACAATCTGCGCGATGTTTACCGTGATTTGGGTCATACGCTGAAAACAGAGTTTCAAGATTGGACTTGCTGGGCTTTGGCGGGCAACCGTGATCTGTTGCAGGATTTGAAATTGAAATCGGATATTAATTTTCCTGTGTATAACGGGCCGCTAGAGTGTCGATTTTTAAAATACAAGATTAAGAAGACCTAGATTTTATTTCTTAAACCATTTTCGCTTTGGTAAAATTGGCCGAATATAACTGGCAAAAATTTCGTAAGCCACTAAGGCCACAGGGCGAACGATGGGCCACTGAATCACGCGCGATGCCCAGGAGTAATGTTTTAATCGGCTCCAAATATGAGAAAAGGCATCAATGCCAACCATCACTTTGCCCTCTGGAGTGATAATATGCATGTGCTTATTGACTGCTTCGGGCTGCAAATGAAAGTTTTCGGCACTAAAATCTGGGCTGGAAATATCGACGATTTCAAAAATTTCTGGGGCCATTCTTTTGTAATGTGCCACTTCGGCGTTACAGATAATGCAGTTTCCATCGACTAAAATTTTCGTTTTCAAAATTACCCCACTGAATCATTCATTACCCGCAATTTTCATTTTATTTTCAAGTATTTCAGCTTTTTGGTCTTGCCAACTTTGCCAAAATCCTGGCAAAAATAAAATCCGAGAAATGTTCCAAAAGGCGGATGCGGAAATTGTTCCTAAGTTTAAAATTTAGACACTTTTTTTCGTAAAAATGGGGTTCATTTCTTCGCTGAATCGATTCCAATCTGAATCTGATCTGGCATCCAATTTGTAAAACACTTTCTGTCAGGCGTTTTAGAGTCGCTTTTAGATATTTGCAGTGTCGAACTTTTCGACGGGTTTTTAGTTGTTCGATGAAGGAGCCGTATGAAGTTTAGTTTTGTTTTGCCAGCACTAGTCTTAATTGGAATCAGCGTTCATGCGCAGAATCAAATGCAGTCTATAAGTGGTTATACTGAAGACAATAACCCGCTTCGATTAAGTTCAGATGAACGCAAAAGATTGGATAAGGCTTTGCAAGCGGAAGTTTCGCGAGCTGAGAAAAATGAACTTCAAAATACAGAAGCAGTTTTTAAGCAAGTTTTGATTGAACAATCAGAACGATTTCCCGGCAATATTTATAATCGTAAAAAGCAACTTTATACGGAACGTGGTGGGGAATCATTATTTCGAGATTTAAAAAATCTATTTAGTTTTGACTTAGGAAAAAAAACAGAAAAAACCATTTTGCCAGAGATACATATGCAAACTCTGCAATGGAAAAAAAATGTGGATATGCACATTGCTGCGGATATGTTGAAGCAACTGACTGAATTGGTTCGCTCGGATAAAATTGTTTTGCGCGCGCAAGAAATCACGATTGTCTTTGGCCGTGATTTTAAAATTCAAGCGGATGATAACTTAGAGCGTTCGAAACTAACGATTCAACTTCAGTGCATTCCTGCCAACACAGAACTTGGTACTTTCGATATTCAGCAACAGTTTGACGCACTGAAAGTGATCGCCGGCGCTCGTCAGCGGATGATCGAACAAATCCCCCGACTTGCCTTTAACGTCGATTTCGACCCCGAAGAATTTGATACTTTACAGAAGTATCAAACTGCCCATGAGTCTTTCGAAGTTTTTATGCGTGACGTGACACTGATTATGATAAACAGCAAAGACTTATTGAACATTCATGATTTTCGTAACCGGATTTTTAGTTTGACGGTGAAACTCAACACCAGCTTAAGCGAAAATGAAAGTCATTGGGTTTTGGTTCAGAATGAAGATTATGAGTTTTTGAATATGGTCGCAATGCCAAATGTGGGTTTGCAAGATTCCGCTATTATTATGCATCAACTACTTTGGGCGGACAAACGGCTTGCAAAAGTAGAAAGAGATTTCGTGAAAGCCAGACCCGCAAAACAAACCAGTGTTCGATCAACTGTCGTTAAACCTACTGTGATCGTTCAAGAAGTAGATCCTGCGCTTGTTTCAATTCGAACGAGTCGTGAAGGCATAGTGAATTCGCTGCATCGCCAACGCATAGCCAGCGGATCCGAGGCACTTTCTCGGATTAAAAAAATTGCCGGCTTTATAGGAACAAGTGATAACAAAATAATAAAGCAACTAAAAAAACTCAGCACCTTATCTGAAAGAAGTCGCCCACTTTCTAATATTCAAGTTCAAATTGAAAATAAAGAGAACATGGACACAGCCCAACTTTTAGAAAACGTAAGTCAAGTTCATCGCCTATTGGAATCCGACGCTTGGAATTTCAATAGTGAAAGTGTGCAAATTGTTTTTGGAGATAAATTTGCAATTGATTTTACTGATAAATTCAATTCATCGCAAATTAAGATTCAGCTGCAAAATCGTAAATATGAAAAAGGATCTCGAGTTGGGTTTATTCAGAAGTATCAGTTTTACTTGATTACTAGTTATTTAAGCGTTCGTGAAAAGCTGTCTTTATTATATCCCTTTATTGCATTGAATTTGGCCGTCGATGATCAATGGATGCCTCAGGCTGAAGGGGATTTCGCTTATTACAATGCTTTGGTGAATGATCTGAATCAGTTGCCATTCATTCTGCCAGCGGAAAGTAGAAAATTATCTAAGCTGAATCAACAGCAGCAAAGCGTCGTTTCCATTCAGTTGATGCCAACAATCGGCGTCGATGAAAAGGGATCTGCGAAGGGACCTAAGGCAATTGGATGGAAGAACATCAGTAGTACTTCCATCAACGTAGTGGGTTTTTCTGGGCTAAGCTTGAATTTATTGGCGGATCCAAAAGCCATTTTAGTTCACACTTTTTTAAGTGCATTGCTGGATCGCAATCCTTCTTGGGAACTCAAAGAATAAATTAAGTTTCCGAATCCAGTCCCAATTTTTTCTGCATCGCTTTGATATCTCGGCGCATTTGCGTTAGGTGGCGGGTGTTGGCCAGGGTTCGGTGTGCGTCTTTCATGGGTTCCAGTGGATAATTTGCGTAAGCACCTTTTTCGGTGATGCTGTTGGTAACTACGGCCCGACTGACCAACAATACATCGTCGACGATTTCGGCATGGTCGCCGATCAGTGTTGCCCCCCCGCAGATAATACGATCGCCTAAAACCGTGGAACCTGACAGCATGGTTCCGCCGGCCAGCACACAATTTTTTCCGATTTTACTGTTGTGACCGATATGGCAATGGTCATCGATCTTGGTGCCTTCGCCGATTCTGGTTTCGAAAAACGTGGCGCGATCAACGGTGGTATTGGCTCCGATGCGGACGTGATTTTCCAAAACCACTTTTCCGATTTGTGGGATTTTTTGATATTTATTGTCTGCGTCTTTGAAATAACCGAAACCATCTGCGGCAATGCTGACAAAGGGAAAAATTTCGCAGCAATCTCCGATGATAGAGCGGGCTCCGACATAAACATGGGGGTGCAAGATGGTATTCTTTCCAATCGATGATTCGGCCAGCACTGTGACATTCGAACCAATTCGGCAACCCTCGCCAATTTTAACATTGGGTCCTATGACAGAAAAAGATCCGATTTCCACATTTTTCCCAATTTCAGCCGAGGGATGGATATCCACCATTACTTTTTGCGAAGTGGTCTGCAGATCTTTTTTCCAATCGAAATAGGGCAAGATCGCGTGCATAGCCTGGGATAAATCTTTGCATTCAAATACCGCGGTCGAGCTGGAATCGGGCAAGGGGTTTTGCAAAGGCCGTTTTAAAATTAAGATGGCTGGGGGGTTTTTGCGGACTTGTTCTAGATGCTGCGGTTTGGAAATAAAAACCAGGGCTGTCGAGTCAGAATTTTCTGGTTGTTGAACGCTTAGGGCAGTTTTTTGCACTGCTTTTGTTAAACTGGTAAAAACATTCGCAAATTCTTTGACTAAAATTTCTGTTGAGATCATCTTCTCTCCTGGCGTATATTTTGCTGTGGTACTAAAACTGAGGAGTCTTCATGCCTGCTAAAGCAGCCGCGAAATCAAGTAAGTCTGCTGGAAAATCCAGTGCAAAACCAGAAAAAAAAGTAGCCACTGCTGCGAAAGTTGCAGCTAAGTCTGCTAAAGAAGCAGCAAAGCCTGCAAAACCAGCAGTGAAAGCCGAAAAGCCTGTCGTAGCAAAACCCCTAGTGGAAAAACCAGACAAAGCCGCCAAAGCAGCCATCGCTGCCGAAAAAGCACAGAAAAAACTCGAGCAAGCCCAAGAAAAAGCGATTAAAAAAGTTGCAGCGACTGCAGAAAAAGCCGCCAAAAAAATTCAAGCCGCTGTGGTTGCTCGATCTTCAAAAGCTGCTCAGGCTGCCGCAGAGGCTCCTTCAGCCGAAGAAAACGAGCAATGGCGTGCACTTTATGAAAAACATCAAAAAGAAAAAACTCAAAACTATTCCATGTCTGCTCAATTCGAAGCAGCCAAACCTTTGGAACACAAAGTTTTGGGTTGGGGTTGGGTTTTGAAAAATGAAAATGATCGCTTAGAAGTTATTTTCAAATTTGGCCTTAAAGTCCTAATCAGTAATTACAAGAGTTAATTGCGGATGATTAAAAGCATTGCCAAACTTTCACTTCCTTCACTAGATTGAGAACCTCATGGCAAAAGACGATTTAGCACAGCTCGACGGAAAAGTAATTGATGCGCTTGCGGGCGGAATTTACAAAATTCAATTGGATAATGCAGTTGTTATCAATGCAAAACTGTGCGGAAAGATGCGCCGATTTAATATTCGTGTGGTCGTTGGGGACCGTGTCAGTGTTGGAGTATCACCCTATGATCCGACTCATGGTCTGATCATGTTCCGTCATAAATAGGAAAAACCTATGGAATTTAACCTAGCTGGATTTTTTAAAAAATTTGCCACCGACATCCCGATGAAATCGGCTCAAGCCGTTTTGGATTTAGCCAAAGAAGGCGCAACGGTTCCTTTCATCGCGCGATACCGAAAAGAAAAAACTGGCAACATGGACGAAGTCCAAGTCCGCAAAGTCATCGACACCAATGCCGAATTTGATGAAGTGCTTAAACGAAAAACTTTTATTGAAAAAGAAATCACCGAACAGGGCAACCTGACGTCAGAAATCACCAAGCGAATTTCACAAGCTTGGGAACTTGGCGAATTAGAAGAAATTTACCGGCCCTTTAAAAAACGTAAAAAAACCAAAGCAACCTTGGCCCGCGAAGCAGGTCTGGAACCTTTGGCCAATTGGATTTGGGATTTAGGCCACGGAACATTAAAAGACGAACAAACTTTGGAACAAAAAGCGAAAAACTTTTTAAATCCAAAAAATAAAATTCAAACTTACGAAGAAGCCTTAAAAGGCGCTCAAGATATTATTGTCGAAAAACTTTCCAACGAACCCGCCTTGCGCGACAGCGTATTCAAAAATTATTTCGAGGCTGGCAAAATTACTGTTAGCAGCGGCAAAGGTTACAAACCTCATTCCAAATACGAAATGTATCAAAAGTTCGAAGAACCTGTGAAAAGTCTTTTGGAAACCAAAAATTCGCACCGTTATTTGGCGATGCGCAGGGGTTGGCAGGAAGAAGAACTGACCTTGGCCGTAACCGGCGACGATGCAAAGTTGCAGCAGGATTTCGAAAGATTTTCCACGACAAGCCCCGATTCCAATCCAGGATTATTTTTAAAAACCTGCGCAAAAAGTGCTTTAAATATTTATGTGGTGCCTTCGGTTACCAATGAAGTTCATCGACTTTTAAAAGACAAAGCCGATCAAGATTCGATCACGGTCTTTGCAGAAAATGTGCGCAAACTTTTACTGGCATCGCCTTATGGCCCGAAATGCGTTTTAGGCGTCGATCCGGGATTGCGAACGGGTTGCAAAGTTGCACTGATTGATAAGGGCGGGAATTTTTTATCTCATACCGTTTTGCATGTGATTGGTGAAGGCACCGAAGAAAAGGCCAAAAAACTTTTTACCGAAGTCCTTAAACAAATCCAGATTGAAGCCGTTGCTGTCGGCAATGGAACTGCGGGACGACAAACCGAAGTTTTCTTAAGAAAAGTTTTAAAAGATTTAGGCAGTTCAATTCCTGTTGTGATGGTGAATGAATCCGGGGCATCCGTATATTCAGCTTCGGATGTTGCGCGCAAAGAATTTCCTGATTTGGATTTAACCGTGCGCGGGGCGATTTCTATTGCACGCCGTTTGCAGGATCCCTTGTCGGAATTGGTTAAGGTGGATCCTAAATCCATCGGTGTTGGGCAGTATCAGCACGATGTGAATCAAAATAATTTAAAAAAATCTTTAGAAGCCGTAGTTGAATCTTGCGTGAATGGTGTGGGTGTTGACCTGAATACTTCGTCCGCAGAATTGATGTCCTATGTTTCTGGAATCGGTCCTGCGCTGGCGCAGGGGATTGTCGATTATCGTAAGGAAAAAGGTTTGTTTGGCGATCGCACGGATTTATTAAAAGTTCCGCGTTTAAGCACCAAAGTTTTTGAACAAGCCGCAGGGTTTTTGCGCATTCAAAAGGGCCGCATCTTTTTAGATTCAACCGGAATTCATCCCGAACGTTATCCCGCAGTCAAAGATATGGCCGAAGAATTGGGCGTATCCATGGCGGATCTGATGGGATCAGGCGCGCAAAAACTTTTAAAACTGCGGGAAAAGTGGACCAAAATTATTGGCGAATTTACTTTTCAAGATATTTTAAAAGAATTGGAAAAACCTGGGCGCGATCCTCGTGATCCCTTTAAGGCTTTTCAATTCCGCGATGATTTATTTGAAATCAAAGATTTAAAACCGGGAATTATTTGTCCTGGAATCGTCACGAATGTAACCAACTTTGGGGCCTTCGTGGATGTCGGAGTTCATCAAGATGGTCTGGTGCATATTTCCGAAATTTCCCATAATTTCGTGAAGGATCCTCGCAGTGTTTTAAACCCGGGGGATTTTGTTCAAGTGAAAGTTTTGAAAGTGGATATGGAAAAAAACCAGGTCGCTTTCACAATGAAATTGGAAGATGCGCCGGAGCACCGATATGAAGCAGAAAAATTTCAGCAGCAAGAGCGAGCTCCGCGGGAACAGCGGCCTCGTCCTGCTGCGGGTGGCAGACCTCAGGCTGCGGGCCGCGGGTCTCAGTCACCGCGACCGCGTCCTCAGCAACAACAAGATAATCGGCCGCGACGACCTGAACAGAAACCATTTAATAATCCGTTTGCAGCCTTGCTGGAAATCAAACAAGATAAAAAATAAGGAGTCCCTATGCCCAGAGCAAATCGTTCCAAAGGAAAAAGACACAAATCTAAACGCCTTGCTAAAAAAAAGAAGATGATCAAAAGAAAATCTAAAAAGTAGGTTTTATTGTCTGATAAAAAATTGCAGTTGGTTCTGCTTTTTGGGGGAAAGTCCGGCGAACACGAAGTCAGTGTTCAATCGGCAAAAAATATTTATCATGCTTTAGACCAGGATAAGTACAACGTGTCCCTATGGGGAATCGACAAAGAAGGTCACTGGGGAACCGTGCCTTTAGATTTTGCGGAAAAAGATTTAAAACAACTAAAATTTACTAAAAACGACAGCACTTTGCTGGCGCAGTTAATGGATAAAAAAATTGATTTTGTTTTTCCCATTATTCACGGAACCTATGGCGAAGATGGAACCATGCAGGGTCTACTGGAAATTTTAAATATTCCGTATGCAGGATCCGGAGTATTGGGTTCGGCCATCGGCATGGACAAAGAAGTGTCCCGCAGACTTTTAAAAGCTGCCGGGATTGAAGTCGTGCCCACTTTATTATTAAGAAAAAATTCTTTTGAACAAAACAGCAAAGAAATTTTGGACCAAATTGAAAAGGTCATTCGGTTCCCCTGTTTTGTGAAACCCGCCAATTCGGGTTCTTCAGTCGGTGTTTACAAAGTTAAAAAATTTGATGATTTAAAAAGAAAAATTTTAAAAGCCTTTAATTTCGACCACAAAGTTTTGGTGGAACGTGCAGTAACAGCGCGCGAATTGGAATGCGCAGTATTGGGTTACCATGATTTCAAAGCTTCGGCCGTGGGCGAAATTATCCCCAAAGCCGAATTTTATACTTACGAAGCCAAATACATTGATGACAATGGCGCCGCATTGAAATTACCAGCGGATATTTCACCGACGCTTGCAGAAAAAATTCAAAAACTTTCTATTCGTGCCGCTGAATTGTTGGAAATTCGCGGTCTGGCGCGTATCGATTTTTTCTTGGACAAAAACAATGACGAACTTTATTTAAATGAAGTGAATACTTTGCCTGGATTCACACAAATCAGTATGTATCCCAAGCTTTGGGAAATTTCTGGCGTCAGTTATTCCAAATTAATTGATGAGCTGATTAAAATCGGTCTGCAGGCCCACGAAGACCGCGCTAAAGAAATTGCGAAATTCTTCGAGAAATTTGCGTGAACCCTTCGCCGCCTTTTTCGGTGGCGATGTATTTTGGATGAAACTTCATCTGCGGTAAAAATTCCTGCACATTTGCCACGCCGAAACTATTCGGAAAAAATTCGAACATCGGTTCATCGTTTGGCGAATCGCCGACAAAGATGCATTCCTCGAGCGCTTGGTGTTTGGAAATAGAAAATTCTTGTTCCAACATTTGCAGCGAAGTTTCTAGTTTATTAAAAATCCCAAACCAACCATTGACGTGGATAGAACTGACTTTGGCTGTGGCACCGTGACTGGTAAAAATATCCACAATTTTTTTAATTTCACTTTTGCTTAAGGGTGGAACATCTTCGCAAAAATCGATGGCCAGATCATAGATGCGCGCGAATTGATCCGAAGCCACTTGCGATCCGGGCACATCTTTTAAAATTTCATCGCGGATCAAGTGCAGTTTGGTCTGCGCCTGCATTCGTTCGGGTTCGGTGGTCGCATACCAGCGGTGCATTCTTTTGCCGAAGTGGCGGAAATAAAATGCTCCATTTTCACCGACGACGCCGGCGACGGGCCACTGTCTGGCAATCATCTCGCACCAGCCGGCCGGTCTGCCGGTGACCGGAATGACTTTCATTCCGCGGTCTGCCAAATCCCATAGGCTTTGATAAGCCTGTGGCCCCAGTTTTCCATCTGTGGTCAAAGTATCGTCAATATCGGTCAGCAAAATTTTTGCAGATCCTTCGTATTCAGAAAAAAGGAGTGGTGATTGAGCAGGCATAACCAAGTGTCTAACATCCTGAAGCGCAAAGTCAAAAGCGGTTCTTGCCTTAAGTGGCCGCAACACCTCAATTTAAAATAGACATGTCAAAAACAAAATTAGTCATCGTAGAGTCTCCGACCAAAGCTAAAACCATTCGTAAATTTTTAGGCGCTGATTATGCCGTGGAATCTTGTATGGGTCATGTGCGCGATCTGCCGCAATCCTCGAAAGACATTCCGGCCAAATTTAAAAAAGAAAAATGGGCGCAATTGGGTGTGAACGTCGATAAAAAATTCGAACCCCTTTATTGCATTCCCAAAGACAAAGTTAAAATCGTCAAAAATCTGCGCGAAAAATTAGAAGACGCCGACGAATTATTCCTAGCGACGGACGAAGACCGCGAAGGCGAAAGCATCAGCTGGCATTTGACCGAAGTTTTAAAACCCAAAGTCCCGATGAAACGAATGGTCTTTCACGAAATCACCAAAGAGGCCATCCAAGCCGCTTTGAAAAACACCCGGGCCATCGATCAAAATTTAGTCAAAGCCCAAGAAGCCCGCCGCGTTCTAGACCGTTTGGTGGGTTATACCATTTCCCCTTTGCTGTGGAAAAAAGTGGCCTATGGTTTATCGGCAGGTCGTGTTCAGTCCGTGGCTGTGCGCATGATTGTGGAAAAAGAATTAGACCGATTGAAGTTTAAGAAAAGTGCTTACAGTGGTGTGGCCGCAGAATTTGCAGCCCAAGGAAAAACTTTCGAAGCAAAACTGATTCAAACCGAAGGCAAAAAAGTTGCCACCGGAAAAGATTTTGATGGATTGACGGGAAAATTGATCAATCCCAAAGATTTTTTAATTCTGGATCCTAAAAAAGCCCAAGCCTTGGCCGAAGATTTTTTAAAACGACCCTTTGAAGTTTCCGAAGTGGAAGAAAAACCGGTTTCCAGAAAACCATCGCCTCCGTTTATCACTTCGACTTTGCAGCAGGAATCCAACCGAAAATTGGGATTAAGTTCCCGCGAAACTATGCAGGTTGCGCAGAAACTTTATGAACAGGGTTTTATTACCTATATGCGAACCGATTCGATTTTTCTTTCCAAAGAAGCCATCGATGCAACCCGCGCGGGGATTCAAAAGCTGTATGGCAAAGAATATTTGCCGGCAGCACCTCGCACTTTCGAGGGCAAAAAAGCCAAAGGCGCCCAAGAAGCGCATGAGGCAATTCGTCCAGCGGGAACTTCGTTTCAGTTGCCAGAAAAAACCGATTTGCTGGGCATGCAGGCCAAACTTTATGATTTGATTTGGAAACGCACGATGGCTTCGCAAATGGTGGATGCCAAACAGAAACAAGTTTCCGTTAAAATTTTAAACGGCAAAGATTTATTTTCCGCCAGCGGTATGACCATTGAATTCCCAGGATTTTTGCGCGCCTATGTCGAGGGCAGCGACGACCCCGAAGCAGATTTGCAAGAACGCGAAGTGATTTTGCCCACGATGAAGGTGAAGGAAAAACTGCAGAATAAGAAATTTGCAGCAACCGAACATGAAACCAAACCACCAGCGCGTTTTACCGAGGCAAGTCTGGTTCAAACCATGGAAAAAGAAGGCATCGGCAGACCTTCGACTTACGCAAGCATTATTGGAACCATTATTGACCGCGGTTATGTGCGCAAAGCAGGGACGGCACTGACTCCGACTTTTACAGCGATGGTGGTGTCGGATCTTTTGAAAAAATATTTACCCAAATATGTGGATTTGCAATTTACCTCGAAGATGGAAGAATCTTTGGATGAAATTGCCGACGGTGAATTGGATCAGTTGGCATATTTAAAGCAAATTTATTTAGGCGACGATGGTTTAAAAAAATTGGTGGAAACTCAGGAAAAAAACATCCTGCCCGAAGAAGCTCGCACCATTGAACTTTTTGGTTTGAAAGATTTTAAATTCCATGTTGGACGTTACGGGGCCTATTTCAGCACCATTCAAAAAAATGGTGAACCCATTAGCGCCACCATTCCCGACAGCGAAGCACCTTCAGATACAACGGTTGAGTATTTAAATAAACTGATCGAACAGAAAATCAATGGCACGGATGCATTGGGCAAAGACCCCAAGACCAAATTGCCGGTTTATGTTTTATCGGGTCGCTATGGACCCTATGTGCAGTTGGGGGATATCGGCGATGAAAAAGAAAAACCCAAACGTCAGGGTTTGCCACCGGGCACCAATGCCGAAGATGTAACTTTGGAACAAGCCTTGAAACTATTGGAACTGCCGGCCGTGGTCGGTGCGCATCCTGATACCAAGGTGGAAATCAAAAAGGGATTGGGCCGTTTCGGTCCTTATTTACTGGTCGAAGGCGAATTTCGTTCGATTCCTAAAACCTATGATTTTTTTGGTTTAACCTTGGAAGATGCCGTTGAAATTTTAAAAACCCCGAAAAAGGGCAAACGCGGTTCGCAATCCTTGAAAGAATGGGAAGTAAAAGCCGTTCCCAAAGAAAAAATCCCAGATAAAATTCAACTAATGAGTGGTCCATACGGCAAATATCTAAAGGTCGGCAAAAAAAATGTTGGTTTACCCAAAGACATCGAGCCTGAAAAGTGGAATGCTGAAGAAGTCGTTAAATTTATCAAGGAAAACCGCAAGGAGTAGTTTTATGAAAATGATTTTCGTGATCGCAGCTTTATTTCTGTTTCAAACACAAGTCAGCGCGAAAAATTCAGTGCAGTATGAAGTGATCTCGGAAACTTCAGACAGCCCCAGCCACACTTATACTTTGAAATTTCAAGTTTGGTCATCGGACCCCGACAGCGAACAAATTCGAATTTCCATTAAGTCCCAAGGCAAAAAAGATGAAAAAAAATTGCAAATCGAAACCCCTATGCCCATGGTCATCAAGGGCTTTCATGGCTTTGATAAGAAGGTCGTGCGGGAAATTCGCGTAAAAAATTCAACGACCGAGACTCTAACCCTGCAAATTGTCCTTCAGGACAAGGCCAAATCAAGGACTGATAAGAAAACCGTTTCAATTCAGGTGGCTCCGCAGTAAGTTGCGAAGCCGATGGGCAGTTCCAAAGACCGAGTTCTAGAGCATGATCGCAATTTTACCTGGGGCGGGCGCTCGTTTTATTTTTTTGATTTAGACGAAAATATTTTGTCCCTGCAAACTCCACAAGTCTTGTTCCACCGCGAAACCAGTGAAGAAGTTTTGGTTCCCGGTCGCGATTGGCACCGCATTTATCCCAACTTGGGCAAAGACGGCGAATGGAAAAATTTTGAAGCCAGATACGACGATGTGACCGGAAGTTTTCGTAATTTTCGTGATCGCATTGATGAGAAAACTCTGCGCAAAAATTTTCTGTGTGATGTCGAAGATGCAATTAAACAAAACAAGTTTAACTGGCGCGGGCCATCCTGGGATTGTTTTTATCATGCTTGTTACAACCAACGTCCAGTCAGTCTGATCACGGCCAGGGGACATCATCCCTCGACCATCGTCGAGGGTCTGCAGTTGCTGGTCAGTCTTGGAGTCCTGCCCGTTCAGCCGAATTACTTAACAGTTTTCCCGGTCAATCATCCAGAAATTCGTACCTCGTTGACCACCCAATCAGAAGAAGGCGATGCGACGCCACAGTTGAAAAGATGGGCAATCCGAAAAAGTGTCGAAACTGCATTTGAACGTTATGGTTA
The DNA here is from genome assembly GCA_038323665.1 of Bdellovibrionales bacterium. GTDB lineage: Bacteria > Bdellovibrionota > Bdellovibrionia > Bdellovibrionales > Bdellovibrionaceae > JBBQHD01. The sequence goes on along the minus strand of JBBQHD010000022.1, from coordinate 4,337 downwards.
CAATCCGCATCATCGTTTTGGAATGTCAGATGACGATCCCCGTAACGTCGAAATGATCAAAGATGAGTTCACCTTGTTAAAACAAAAGTATCCAGAAATCGGGTTCTTTTTATTTGAGACCAGTCAGGGTCTTTTCAAACGACATGAAATATTTCAGCAGGGCATCCAGGTCCAAGGGCTGAAGTCAGAAAATCGCCAACAGCTTTTTGACTTTGAGTAGCGATCAGCTAACCTCATCTTCTGGAGGTCCTCATGTTTCGTGCAGCGATTTTTTCCTTACTTTTTGTGTCCTCGATCGTTTCAGCTCAACTGCGATCTGATCAGCTGACTTTAAATTGCCAATTTGTTCCCGATATCGAAGCAGGATTTTTGCGTTACCATGTTCATTATTCTCAGCGAGATGCGGAACTTGAAAAACATGTGATCGAGCAATATTTAAAAAAAATTGATCCCACTAAAAGTTATCTGACCAAAACCGAAGCCGAAAAAGTCCGTAGCGAATTGAAAAATGTTTTTGAAAAAACCAAGAAAAAAGATTGTGCGTTTCTAACGGATATTCAAAGCATTACGCTGGCTCAAGCTCAGAAACGTGTCGATTTTGCCAAAAAGTTTTTAGGCAAAGACTATAAGTTCGATCCCAAGACTGAATTTTCATATGATCCAGAACACCGCGAATTTGCCAAGAACCAAGACGAGTTAGATGAATTTGTAAAAAAATACATTCACTTTCAAATTTCCAATTATTTGGCAACTGATATCAAAATCGACGAAGCTAAACAAAAAGTGATTAAAAACTACGAGCGCATGCAAAAACGTCTGGGTGAAGAAACTCAAGATCAGTTGATCGCCGATTATTTGGATACCTTTGCACGTTCATTAGATCCCCACTCATCGTTTTTCTCGCGCGATGTATTGGATGATTTCAATATCAATATGTCGTTAAGTTTAGAAGGCATTGGTGCCACGTTAAGCTCCGAAGTTGGATTCACGAAAGTGGAAGCATTGGTTCCCGGTGGGGCCGCTGCGCGTGATGGTCAGTTGCAAGTTCAAGATAAGATCATAGCTGTGGCACAAGGCGAAGAAAAGAAAGTCGACAAAAAAGCAGAATCTAAAGAAAAAACTGATTCTGAAAAATCTTTGGCTGGGAATGAAGAAAAAGGTTTTGAAAACGTCATTGATATGGACATTAAGGATGTAGTTAAGAAAATCCGTGGAACCAAAGGCACCAAAGTGCGTTTGATGGTTTTACGTGGGGTCGGCGATCAGAAACATAAAATGACGATTACCATCACTCGCGACAAAGTAAGTTTAGAAGATGAAGCAGCTTCGATCACGTATATGGATAAGAAGAATTCTGCTGGTAAAAATGTTAAAGTAGGTTTGATTAATTTCCCTGCCTTTTATTCAGATTCCCATCGCGGCGGTAGATCTTCGGCGGCCGATCTGAAAAAAATTGTCAAAGAAGCCCGCAAGAAAAATGTCGACGGACTTGTTCTGGATTTATCCACCAATGGCGGCGGCAGTCTTGAAGACGCTGTCAAAGTTGCAGGATTGTTTTTCAAAACTGGAAATGTGGTCAAGCAGTCTTCCAAAGACAATGAAAAATCTCAGCAAATTTTAGCTGATACCGACGCGGAAGTGGATTGGGCGGGACCAATGGTTATTTTGACCAGCCGAATTTCGGCTTCGGCGTCAGAAATTGTGTCAGGAACTTTGCAGGATTATAAACGTGCGCTGATTGTGGGCGGCGATCACACCTTTGGAAAAGGTTCTGTGCAAACGGTATTGCCACTGCCAGGAAGCTTAGGCGCTTTGAAAGTAACGGTTGGAATGTTCTTTGTTCCCGGTGGAAATTCGACTCAACATCGCGGCGTTGATGCCGATGTGGTTTTACCAAGTGCTTTAAGTATCGATGATTTGGGTGAAAAATATTTGGATTATTCCTTACCACCTAAAAAGATTGCAGCCTTTTTATCTCCGGAAGCTTATGTCAAAGAAGGTTCTTCGGCATGGAAAGAAATCCAGACGGAATGGCTGCCAGTTTTGCGTGAAAAGTCGAAACAACGAGTCAGCGTGAACGGCGAATTTAAAAAAATCGAAGAGGATTTAAAAAAATCCAAAGAACGCGGCAAGTTGATTCGCGTTGCTGAAATCTTAAAAGAAACCAAAGAAAAAGAAAAAATCGAAAAGAAAACCAAAACTCTTCGCTATGGATCAAAGGCTGATAAAGAAAAAGAATATTTGAAACGGCCCGAGATTCAGGAAGCTTCGTCGGTTTTATTGGATTTGATCCAAATCGAATCGGATAAGAATCTTTCGACTAAGAAATCTGCGGGTTAGGCTTACACAGTTGGCAAAATAAATCTTTTCAGCTAACGTTTAAAACGATGAAAGCCAAAGCCGCGATCAAAGAATTTTCGGAAAAAAAATTATTGCAGATGCATCTGCTGATGGTGAAAAGCCGTGTGCTGGAAGAACGGCTGATAAAAATTTATCGCGCAGGTGAATCTTATTTTTGGATCGGTGGCCCGGGCGAAGAGGCTTGGGGAGTTCCATTGGGTCTGCTTGCCAACAAGGGTCAGGGTTTGGATCACGATTGGTTGCATATGCATTACCGCGCGACTCCGACTTTGATTGCGATGGGGATGGAAACCATTGATGCGGTTCGTTTGATGATGAATCGCAAGACTGATCCCAATACCGGTGGACGAAATTTTTCTGGGCATTATTGTTATCCCGAGTGGAATGTGGCGCCGATTACTTCGCCGATTGAAGTTCAATATTCGATTGCGCTGGGAACGGCTCGGGCGCAGAAAACCAATAACTCTAAGGGAATTACCATTGTCACTGGCGGCGATGCTGGGACTGCCGAAGGTGATTTTGCTTCGTCATTGGTTTGGTCGTCGCGCAAAGGTTCGGAACTGCCGATGTTGATCACGGTGCAAAACAATCGTTGGGGGATTTCTTCTTCGTATGAAGAGCAGCATTGTGAAAATGACATCGCCGATCGTGCGCGTGCATTTGGAATGCCGTCGGATGTGATCAATGGCAATGATCCGCTGGAAGTTTACTTACATTTACAAGAAAAAATGGAATATGTTCGCAGCGAAAAAAAACCGGCTTTTATCGAAGCAAAACTTTCGCGCTTGTATGGACATTCATCCGCCAGCGGCGCCAACCGCGATGAATCCGAAGTCGATCCCATTCGCGTATTTGAAAAAAAATTAATTAAAGAAACTTTGTTAACTGCGGAAAAAATTTCTGAAATTTGGTCGCAGTTTGAAGATCAATGTCAGAAAGAACAAGAACAAGCGCGCGGTGAACCCGCCCCAACTGCCGACAGCATCTGGGAACATGTTTATGCCGACAAGCAAACTCCGGACTGGAGGAAATTCTAATGGCAAATATGGCTCAGGCTGTGCGCATGGCCCTGCATGTGGGTGAACGGGACTTAGGCGTGCAGGAAATTTTCGGTCAAGACGTTGGGGCCCCATTGGGTGGGGTGTTTACTGCGACTCAGGGTTTGAAGACGGCTTGGAATACTCCGCTGGATGAACGCGGAATTGTGGGAACTGCAATTGGGCTTGCGATGGCGGGTGTACCTTGCGTGGGCGAGATTCAATTTTGTGATTATATTTTTAATACCATCGATCTTTTAAAAACCGCGGGCAATACACTTTGGTGCACCAATGGTCAGGTTAAACTGCCGCTTGTTTTGATGACTCCGGTGGGCGCGGGCATTCGTGGATCTATTTATCATTCGCACTCGATCGATGCATGGATGACCAGACTGCCAGGATGGAAAGTTGTGATGCCTTCGACTCCGATTGATACTTACGGATTGTTATTATCAGCCATTGCCGATCCCAATCCGGTGATTTTTATGATTCCCAAAGCCTTGATGCGAGTCCGCGGTCAGAAACTTTTGCCCGGCGAGCCTGAAAATGAAAAAGATTTAAAAGCCATGATTGATGCTCCGATTGGGGATCGTTCGAAATGGAAACCCAAATGGCCAAAACTGGAAAAACTTTTTATTCCCCTTGGGAAAGCGGCCATTACTCGTGTTGGAACCGATATTACGGTTGTCACTTACGGCAGGCATCGTTTGGTTTGCGACGAAGTGGCCGAAGAATTGTCCAAGAAAAATATTTCTGTCGAGGTTATCGATCTGCGCACGCTGTATCCCTATGATTGGCCTTTAATTAAGGCATCCATTCAAAAAACAAAACGAGTTTTATTCGTCAACGAAGACACTGACGTGACTAACTTTGGCGAGCATCTGGCTTATCGCGCGACTCAAGAATTATTCTATGAACTGCATGCCAGACCCCAAGTCC
>JBBQHD010000021.1:0-27785 GCA_038323665.1 Bdellovibrionales bacterium | reverse complement strand
ATTTAAAGATGTAAAATTTTTAAACTGCGAGTTTTGTTCTTTTAAAACACGAACATGGGCCAATTGTGCAACAGTTTCACGATGTGCATCATTCAAACTTTGTAAATTTTTTGAACACTGGCTCCAGTAAGAAATTGAATTTTTAGTTTGCGTATGAGTCCAAGCGTGATCAACTCCCCCGATAGAGCTTTCTTCCCAGTCCGGGCCAGGGGATTTCCAGTTTACTTGTTCGGATTTTTTTTCATCCAATGGGCTGATTTGTACAGAAACACAACCGCCTAAGATTAAAAATACGGCAGTTGATTTAAAAATTAATTTCAGTGGTGGTATCATATAGAAAGCTCATCGGAAAAAATGAATTCATATTTGACTGGGCCAAGGTTCAGTCATGAGTTTGACAGCACAGGCAAAATTTTGTTTTTTTAGATCCTTTTTTTCGACTGAGAAGCCCCCACCAAGGATTCCAGCATTGGCATCAGACATGCTTTTCCTTTTTAAGCGTGAAGTTTAATTTAAAAAATAATTTTTTAACCCTACTTTCGTTGGGCCTTGTTGGGCTTCTGTTTCCAGACTTAGGTCGTGCACAATCTTTATCAGCAGTGATTGAAGGCCATCAATCCCATACTCACTTAGAACTTTCTGGGCGCAAAGACTGGAAATATGATTTGAATAAAAAAGAAGACAGCAAAGGTAAAAGTTATTTTGAATTGCTTGTTGAACAGGTTAATCCAGAAAAGTTAAGAAAAATTTTAAGTTTTAAAAGTGATTTTATTGTCAAAGTTTCAGAAGGTGAATCGCCTGCAGGAAAAACTCTTTTGCAATTCTACTTAAAGAATAATGAAATCGATGGATATGATTATCTAACTGAAGATCCCAGTCGCTTGATCGTCGATTTTTACCCTTCGCCCACTTCGACAATCAAAAAAAGTTCAATCAAAGAAACAAAAAAACTGACGGCTAAGAAAACCTCGAAACGAATCCCCAGCAGCGATTCTTTGACGGTCCTGCCTTCAGCGGGGGAAGACACCAGAAAAGGAATTTTTGATGGTGCTGATCCGATTTATGATCGCTTTGCATTAAAAGATTATGAAATCAAAGAAGAAAGTGTTTTTAGAAATAAAGATCGGTTCTATTTAGATTTCCCATTCAAGACCACAGAATTTGAAATCTTAGATCAAATTCGACTGGCGGAAAATATTTACGAGATTAAGCCCAAGGAAACAGAAGAAAACCGCATGGCCAGACTTTTGCTGAAGCTTTACGATAAAAAGAAAACTTTGGTTTATCTAAAAACATTGGGCTGGTGGAAACAAAAATTTCCCGATTCTGACTTAAATGAAAACATAGATTTTATGACGGCGGATCTGCACCGCAGAGATTGGGAAGAAAATAACAAAGAAATAGATTTTGAACATGCAGTTCAGGCTTATCAAATGGCCTTAAAAAAACATCCATCCAGTGTACTAGCAGAACGAGTCAGCTTACTTTTAGGTGATATGTCCGAACGCCATGGAAATTATTTAGGCGCATTCCAAAGTTATCAAGAACATGAAAATAAAATTTGGAATTCGCCTAAAAAAGGTTTTTCCAATGATTTAGCAAGGCTTGGCGAAGGTCGTTCAAGCATGAATTTAAATCAATACGAAGATGCAATCGCGCGTTTTACTAAAATTGAAAATACTTCGATCTTTCCTGAACTAAAAGCACAGGCTGCTTTTATGAAGGCCGAAACTTATACTCGCTGGGGAAAATATCAAGATGGAATTAGTAATTACCAAGAGGCGATAAAAAAATATCCAAGCCTTGCTGGTAAATACGCCTCTGCTTGGTTTAACCAATCGGAATCGTTCTTTCTGTTAAAAAATTACCGTTCTAGTTTAGATGCCCACAGGGAATTTTTGAAAAAGTTCCCATCGGACTCAGATGCGCCATTCAGTCTGACTCGTGTTGGCGAGATATTAGATTACTTTGGGGCAGATCCACAAAAAGTGACCGGTGCCTATTTGGAAACTAGTTTTCGTTTTGGGGATGATCCAAAGGCTATTGTTGCAAAAATTAGACTGCTGAGCTTAAGAATGAAAAATATTAAATCAGCAGAACTAGAGCAAGTATCAAAACAAATTTTAGATCTTTCTCAGCTTTTAAATCTTCCCAATCTAAATCAATTTGCAACGGTAGCATTGTCTGAAGGCTATGCGCTGAGGAAAGACTATGAAACGGCCATTTCACTTTTGGAAAAATTCTATAAGGATAATGCGCATGCGCCCAAGCTAGATTCTTTAAAGGCACGCATTGTTGATGAGATTCATGATTACTTCCGCAAAGAAGTGGATGAAGGAAAATACTTTAAGTTTTTTTCTTTGTATCATCGTTATAAGGACAATTGGTTAAAAGATAAGGAAAGAATTGATGCGCGCTTTAGTCTTGCACGGGCTTATGAAAAGACCGGCGTTTATGCAAATTCCGAAAAAAATTATCAAGCCATTATACAAGAGCTAGTCAGTGAAAAAGATCCAGTTCGATTGTCAGAATTTCATGTCTTACAGAAAATACCGAACTTGGATAACTTGCGCCTTAGACTTGGCTTTGTTCAATTCCAAATGGGAAAATGGAATGATGCATTTGAAGAAATTAAGAAAATTTCCAGTAATAAAGATCTTTCTGACCCAGAAGATGTTGAACGAGTCACCTTGATGTTCAGTCTTTTTGAAAAACGTGGAGATCCGCAGACAGCCATTCGGTATTTGTCCGAAGTGATTTCCGAGTGGAAAGACAAGCCACAGATTATTGCAGGGCCGTCGCTGCAACTAAGCAAACTGCATTTGCAAGATCAAAAAAATGATTTAGCTTTATCAACTTTGTCCGAGGCAAGAAAGAAAATTGTCGATAGTAAAACGGAAAGTCAAAAAAATTATCCAGAACTTTTAGAACAACTTAAGGAAATCGCCATCCTGCAGAACCAGCCTGCCGTTGCAATTTCCGCCTTAGAGGAATATTTGACCAAATTCGAAAAGGGCAATCCCATTCCATCCTTGCGATATCAGTTGGGTGATTTGTATTTAAAAAATGGCGAGCCTAAAAAAGCAGGTCAAGTATGGGCGGAATTAAAAGGACCACGATCTGAATTTTGGAAAAAAATTGCTGACGATAAAATGAAAACCGAAGGCTGGAACGAAGATTACAAAAAATATTTAAAACGAATTCCAGCCATGAGCACAAAGGAGTAATGCATGTCGAATTTATTTGATAAAACTACGCAAGCTTTGCAGACCTCTGTCGATCTTCGTCAATTGCGACATCAAGTGACTTCCGCAAATATAGCCAATGCGGAAACCCCTGGATATCGAGCACAAAAAGTTGATTTCGAAGATGCACTTTCCAGATCTTTGGACATCGATGGATTGCGTGGGATGTCTGCTGATCACGAAGATCACTATAAACTTGGGTCCAAGGGAAAAGTTCGCGCTGATGTTTACGACAATCCAGAAATAGCAGTGAACAATGATAAGAACACAGTGGATTTGGAAAAAGAAATTTCGAGACTTTCGGAAAATACGATTTTGTATAAGGCGGCACTGACATTAATGAATAAAAAATTGGCGGCATTAAGATATGCAGCCAGTGATGGAAGATAAGTTTAACTAAGAGGGGACAATGGCTGATTTTATAACAGGCATGAGAATAAGTGGAAGTGGAATGACGGCGCAACGCGCGCGCATGAACCAAATTTCCAGTAATATCGCCAATATTCAAACAACGCACACTCCAGAAGGCGGACCCTATCGCCGTCGCGATGTGGTGTTTCAATCCATCACCGATGGAAAAACTTTTGGCGAAGTTCTAAGTCAGACGGATCCAAAATCCAAACTGCAACGAGTGCAAGTGGTGGACATTGTTCCAGATATGAAACCGCCATTGATGAAATATGAACCCAGTCATCCCGATGCAAATCCGGAAGGTTTTGTTGCGTACCCGAATATAAATTTGATGGAAGAAATGACAAATATGCTGCAGGCGACACGCGCTTACGAGGCTAACGTCATGTCTTTGCAGGCAGCTAAGGACATGTCTCTTTCCGCATTGGAAATTGGCAGATAGAATAACTTTAAGTAGGAGGCTACCCCGTGGATGGATTCACGATTAAAAACTCAGAACGTTTTTTAGATTCAGGGAAAATCCGTGGGGATCAAGCTTTACAAGTTGATCATCCGAATGCGTCGGTGAAAGACACCGGTGGGCTTAACTTTCAGGACACTTTAAGTTCAGCCATCAATAATGTGAATCAATTGCAAAAAGCTTCGGACAAGGAAATGCAAAGACTTTCCACGGGGCAAACGGATAACGTCGCCGACGTTATGATTGCAGCGGAAAAGGCTGATATTGCTTTAAGATTAATGGTTCAGGTTCGTAACAAAATGATTGATGCGTATCAAGAAATTATGAAGATGCAGGTTTAAGGGTGGTAATGAATGAATAAGCTTTTTGGAAGTTTAACTTTACAGTTCCGAGATTTCTTTAAAAATCTTGGTCCAACAAAACGTATCAGCGTGATTTCTGCATTTTTAATTTTAATGCTGGCTGTAGTAGCTTTGATTTTTATGTCTTCGGGAAAAGATTTTGCTCCCTTATTTACGAATATCCCACCGGAACAAGTGACGCAGATAATTGCCAAATTAAATGAAAAAAATATTCCTTATCAGTTTAAAGATGAAGGCAAAACCATCACGATTCCCAAAGATCTGCTGTATGTAACGCAAATGTCATTGATGGCAGAAATTGGTTCTTCAAAAATGGGATCATTGGGCCTAGAAATTTTTGATAAACAAGATTTTGGCACGAATTCGTTTGTGCAAAAGATTAATTTTCAAAGGGCCTTGCAAGGTGAATTGATGAGGGCCATCAATACTTTGTCAGCGGTTAAACAATCCAAAGTTATTTTGGCCATGCCCAATAAGAAAACTTTCCTTGAAGAAGGCGGGGTTGCCTCGGCATCTGTCGTAGTCGAACTGCATGCAGGGAAAGAATTATCCTCAGAACAAATTCGTGGTATTAAATTTTTGGTTGCCAATGCGGTCGAGGGAATGGAACCAGAACGAGTGACGGTCTTAGATGAACGAGGAAAAGTTTTAAGCCGGCAAGGTATTGGCGCCACTTCGGGTTCTGAAGAAATGTTGGATTTAAAATTAAAAGTTGAATCAGATTTGGAAGCCCGTATTGAAACCATTTTATCTAAATTAGTTGGACATACCAAAGTTGTCGCAAAAGTAGATGCCTTGTTGAATCATAAGCAAGTCACCGCTGTGGAAGAAGCAGTGGATCCAGAAAAAACCGCCATTCGCAGTCAGCAAACTGAAGAAGAAAGCCTTGATGGAGCACAAAAAAGCCCGACCGGAATTCCTGGATCGCGCTCGAACATTCCCGGCGCCGAAGATCAAACTCAACAAGCTGGATTTAAACAAGATGTGCGCAGGGAAATTAAGACGACTAACTTTGATGTTCCTAAAACGGTTCGCAATGTTAAAGAACAAGCTGGAAATTTAGAACGTCTAACGGTTGCCGTCGTCGTCGATGGTGTAACGGATGTTAAAACCAAAGACGATGGAACGACGGAAGTCAGCTGGAAGGCCAGAACTCCGGAAGAATTACAAAAATACGAAGATTTAGTTAAAAACTCAATAGGATTTAATACCGCACGTGGTGACATTGTAAAAATTGAAAGCATTCGTTTTCAAGCAGAAGATTTTTCTGAATCGGAAAAATTACTTACCAATTTAGAGCGCAGAAAACTTTTGCATGCATTGTTAAAATGGATGCTGCTTGCTGCTTCGGTCGGATTGTTCTTTTTTATTGTTGTCCGACCATTCATGCAGTGGATCACAGACAGCTTTCAAGACTCGGTGGACGAAATGCTTCCACGCACTATTCAAGAATTGGAAGATCTGCAAAGTGTTGACAATGCATTGCCAGGAATGGGTTCGGTCTTACCTATCTTACAGGAATCCATTGATCCTGAAAAAGCCGAAGCTGAATTACTGAAAGATCGAATTTTAGGAATTATGCAAAAAGATGAAGAAAAAGCATCCAACGCCTTTGGCCTATGGCTAGTTCGAAAGGATTTGTAAATGAAAATCATCAAACCGGAAAATGTTGAATACGAAACACTGAAAGGTTTTGAAAAAGCAGCCATTCTTATCAGTTATCTTGGCAAAGATGCTTTGAAAGTATTGTTCAAGCGAATGGAAGACGGGGACATTCGCAAGGTCGTCAATATGATGAGCAAATACCGAGTCGTCCCGGTGCAAGTGACCAAGAAAGTTTTGGAAGAGTATTATGAAATAATCGGAGAAAATGCAGAATATATTTTTTCGGAAACAGTTTCCAATAAAGAATCCATTGTGGATGCAATTGGCGAAGAACGAGCGCGAGGAATTCTGGGGGGTTTAAATATAACCTCGGGTGTGCGCACGTTGGAATCTTTAGAAATGATTGATGCAAAATCCTTGGCAACTTTTTTAGTGAACGAACATCCACAAACAATTTCAGTTATCTTGTCGCATCTAGAGCCCGAGAAAAAAGGTGAGGTATTAAAACGCTTACCGGATTCACTGCAAGCCGAAGTTGTATTAAGGATGGCAAACTTAGAACATGTCGACCCAGAATTAATTTCTGAAATTGATCGTGTTTTAAGAAACCAACTTTCCAGTTCTGCAACTATGGATCAAGCAACACTTGGCGGTGTTCAGCCTGTGGCAGAAATGCTGAACGTTATGGATAAGAATACAGAATCTTCGATCATGTCTCGCATCGAAGAAAAAGATCCTCTGTTGGCCGAAGAAATTCGTAAACTGATGTTCGTCTTCGAAGACATCATTAAAATTGACGATCGTGGCATTCAAGCTCTGTTGAAAGAAGTTCCGAACCCTCGTTTGCTGCTGGCATTGAAAACAGCGAATGAAGATATTCGAACTAAGATTTTCAAAAATATCTCGCAACGAGCTGCCGAAATGCTGAAAGAAGATTTGGGAAATATGGGCCCATCGCGGCTGTCAGATGTCGAAGGCGCACAACAGGAAATTGTCAGCATTGCACGACGTCTTGAGAGCGAAGGCAAAATTATGATTGCGAAAGGCGGATCAGAAGATGCGATGGTCTAAGTCCTTAGTGCGCAAAGAAGATTCGTCGTCGGCTGTGACGGATTACAAACCACCGCAGGTCCATCTTGGATCGGGCGAGGCAGCGAATCATTATTTGCAAATGAAAGAACACGGTCACGATTTTCAAATCAGTTCTACTTTAGAACATAAAACGGGCATAGATAAAATTGAAAAGAAAAAAATCGAAACCATTGCAGAACAACGGGCGTTAGAATTACTCGCGGAGGTTCAGGAAAAGGCCTACAAGGAAGCTTATGAACTGGGTTTACAAGAGGGCACTCAAAAAGCATTTTCCGATACTTTTCCTGAACTTGAAAAAAAAATTGTCGATTTTGAAAGTTTTATTCAAACTTTATTAAAATTTAAAAAATCCGTCGCAGATACTCAAGAACGACAATTGATCAAGCTGGTTTATTTAATGGCCAATAAGATTTCTTATTTGAAGATTCAAGAGCAGCCAGAAATGATTCGCGATTTAATTTTCGAGGTTATTGAAAAAGTCAGTTCAGAAGATGAAATACAAATTCGTATTCATCCCCAGCATTTGCAATTTATCAAAGAAAGCTTAGAAAAAAATCAGAAAAGTTTTGAGTTTTTAAAAGAAGAAAAAATTAAATGGAACGAGGATCCTGCATTGTCCTTAGGTGGCTGCATTGTGGAAACCAACTATGGTGAAATCGATGCACGCATTGAAACTCGCATCGAAGAGTTGTGGAATATACTGGATCAGAAGGCACCCCAAGGAAAAGCTAAATGGGCCGGCTAGAAGTATTGCCGCCCGCATTTACTGCTTACGAAGAAGTCATTGATTCAGCCAGACTGTCTCGGGATTTGGGAACTGTTTCTGAAATTCATGGTTTTTTGATTAAAGGAAAATTGCCTGGTGCAAGAATTGGCAGCACAGTAATGATTCCATCTGATTTAGGCCATTCGGTCGAAGCAGAAGTCGTTGGTTTTGAAAACGGTCAAGTTTTAATGATGCCTCTGGAAGCCTGTCGTGGAATTGGTCTTGGTTCAAAATTAATTCTAAAACAAGCCAGCGCTACAGTTAAAATCAGTGCAGATCTATTGGGACGTGTGATTGATCCGAATGGAAAACCCATGGATGGACTTGGGCCCTTAGATCATTTTCAAGAATTTCCAATTTACAAAGAAATTAGAAATCCACTGTTAAGAAGAAATATTACTGAACATATTGATATTGGCATCCGCGCTATCAATTCAGCCTTGTCAGTTGGACAGGGCCAGCGAGTTTCCATTATGGCAGGATCTGGAGTTGGAAAATCTGTTTTGCTAGGCATGATTGCAAAGCAAACCGATGCGGATGTTATTGTCATTGCAATGATTGGCGAGCGAGGCCGAGAAGTTCGTGAATTTATTGAAAATGAACTAGGTCCCGAAGGTCTAAAGAAAAGCGTTGTGGTTTGCGCAACCAGCGATCAATCGCCACTGTTAAGAATGCGCGGGGCATTTGTCGCCACAACGATTGCAGAATATTTCTGCAGTCTTGGAAAAAATGTTCTATTACTGATGGATTCGGTTACGCGATTTGCAATGGCACAACGAGAAGTTGGTTTAAGCAGTGGCGAACCACCAACGACCAAAGGATATACACCGAGTGTTTTTTCCTTGCTGCCGAAACTTCTAGAGCGCGCAGGCTCGTTTGAAAATGAAGGCAGCATCACGGGACTTTATACAACATTGGTGGAAGCTGATGATATGAATGACCCGATCGGGGATGCCGTTCGCTCGATCGTGGATGGCCATATTGTTTTGTCTAGAAATCTGGCGCAAAAAGGACATTTTCCTGCCATCGATATTTTAGCAAGTAATTCGCGAGTTATGCGGGCTGTAACAACGGCAGAACATCAAAAACTTGCAATGAAAATCCGAGAAACTTTGGCAACTTATAAAGAAGCCGAAGATCTGATTCAAATTGGTGCTTACAAACCTGGGTCAGTGGCAGCGATCGATCGCGCGATTGAACTGATGCCAAAATTAGAAAGTTATTTGCGTCAGGGCGAAGAAGAAGATGGCAGTTGGGAAATGACATTGCATGGAATGCAAAAAATATTTAACAAATAAAATTTATGAAATTTAAATTTCGACTTGAAAGAGTTCTTAGACACAGAAAAACATTGCAAGATCTTGCACGCAAAGAATTCGAAGACGCGCAGGCAAAATTGGACGAAGAAACCAATCTTCAAAATAAAATGATTCAAGATATCGAAGATGCAAAAAATATACGTGGTGCTATTGAGATTAAACTTGCAGGAAAAGAAACAGACAAAGATCAAGTCGGGAAACTGCAGCAGATCCATGAATACCTTATTTTACGAGCCTTTCAGCGAGACCAGCAAAATTCAAAAATAGAACAGGCCCGTCTTATCGTCGAGAAAAAACAAGATTTTTTGAGAGAAAAGGCGATTGATCGTAAGATATTAGAGAAGGTCCGAGAGAAGAAAAAAGATGAATTCGTGCATGAAGTGAATCGTCAAGAGCAAATCATGCTGGATGAAATTGCGACCATGCGGGCATCGAGACTAGAGAAGGAAAAATGAAAAACGGCTATCAAGATCATTTTAAAAAATTACGTTCACAAAAAGAACCAGTTGCGGATAATTTTCTTCAGCAAGTTCACAAAGCTTCCTTGCGTGCCAAAACTAAAGCTAAGCGTAAAAAAAATAAATTTTTCGCAGTGACTTCACTTTTGATTATAGTTTGTATGGGTGCCGGCAGCATTTTCTTAATTTCAGACAAAAACATTGATCTTCTTTTAGACGGTAAGTTTCCAAAGCTTAAATTTAACTGGACGACACGCGCCGCCGCAGAAGATAAACCTGCAGCGGAAAAGCCAGGTAACGATGCGCCAGCAAGACCAGGTAAAGAAGTAGCAGTGGCAGAAGAAAAAACCATCGAAGAAGCCCCAGCTCATCTTGGACTTTTGGTAGAAAGAAAAAAAGAACTTGATGTGCGGGAACAGGAACTGAATCGTCGTGATTTGGAAATCGCACGCGTGCAAAAAGAATTGGAAGAAAAACTAAAAGAATTAGAACAGCAACGACGTCAAATTGCCTCGATTTTGCAAGAGCGCATTACCGTCGATACACAAAGAGTTGAAACTTTGGTGCAAGTTTATTCGAATATGAAGCCCCAAATGGCGGCGAAAGTTTTTGAAACTATGGATACGGATTTGGCAGTCGAGATTTTAAAAGGAATGAAAAAGAAAAACGCAGCAGAGATCATGAACTTACTGAAAGCCGAACGGGCGCAAAGTTTGTCAGAAAAATTTGCTGGATATCAAAAAAGGGGTGGCTAAAATGAACGTTCTAGGAATGGATGGCCGAGGAATTGAAGTATTGGGGATTCCGCCCAGTGCCGATATTTCTGGGCAAAAAAAATCAGACGGCAACGCAGAATTCGAGCCAGTGCTGGATCAACTGATGCAGGAAGACCAAAATGATCTTTTGGGCGAAACCGGCGAAGCAAATCTAGTCAGTCAAAAGGCACAGCGAGCGCAATTATTCTCTCAATTTATGGACTCACTCGAGGGTGAATTGGGAATTTCCAGAAGCGAATTCGCAATGGCTATGAAAAACTTGAATCCGAATGAACAGAAGAAAACGCCCTTAGAAACAATCGGGGATGTCGTTAATCAGCTGCAAATTCCCAAAGAAGATCGTCTAAAGGTTGCCAATATGTATTTGGCGTTTCTGTTTTCTTTAGAGAAAAAAGAAACTGCGCAGATCAAAATGAAAGATCAAACGGATCAATTGATCCCGCAGCAAGTTATTGCAGATGTTAAGTTGTTGGGAAAAAATAATCTCGAACAAAACGATGCAATGATGAATAAGTTTTCTACTTTGCAAGACCTTCAAGCAAAGACCGAACAAAATCAAATATTGCCACAAAAAATAGAACCAACAATGCAGCAATCATCTCAGCAAACATTTCAGCAAGTTACTGCTCAGGCAGATAATCAAACTTCTGAAGAAGAAGAAGTCGCCATTGTTCCCCTGCAAGCAGCTTCTGAAAGTGAATTCAAAACCATTGGCAAGCAACCCAAAGCCGTCGCAGCCTATCCGCAAGCGCAGGCGGTGAAAGAAAAAGATAAGATGGAAAGTGCATTAGACACAGATGCAGAATCCAACTTAAATCAAAGTGGTTTTTTGGATAATATGAATTTTACTGCAGCTCCAAAAATTTCCACAGCTATCGCCGGAAAAATAGCAGAAGTTCCGAATCAAAGCAGCGCAGCAGCGAAAGCCAACGAGAACCAATTTCTAATTGGGCAAAGATCGCAGGCAGAAATTGTTGGTGTTGAAACAGCGGGGCAAGATTCGTCTTCGCAAACGGATAAGAAAAATGAGTTCAATCAAAATGGCAAAGGATTGCAAACTTTTGCACTGCCAAAAAATCAAGAACCATTTACAGATTTCAAAGCAGCTGCGCCGCATATTGATGCGAACGTTCAGAATATTCTAGACCGAGCACAAGTTTTAGCGAAACAAGGCGGCGGCGAAATGCGTGTGCAATTATCCCCAGAAGGTTTAGGGGAAATCCGATTGCGCGTTAGTATGGTGGCAGGAAAAATCGAAGTGCAAATGACGGCCGATAATCCCGAGGCAAGAAAATTAATTGAAACTCATTGGGGGGATTTACGCCATCGCTTAGACGCCCAGTCGATGAGCATTGATAAATTGCAAATTGATTCTCCGGTCAGTGCGTCCAGCAGTGGACAACGTGGACAGGATTTAGCTTCCAACCACAACAGTCAACGGGACAATACACGCCAATTCTGGAATCAGTTCCAGGATAACTTTGGCAATCGATCACAGCGCGAAGGTTTTGCGGAATTGCCCAACATTAAAAGTTACGGAAGAGAAATTAAGCCACTCGAGCCAATTGCGACACAGGCCCGGGTCAGCAGTAACCGACTTGATGTGGTTGCTTAGGAGTTATTATGGGAACGATGGGAACAAAGCTAAACACGAAAACGTTTAGCAATCAGTCAGTTGAAAAGCCAACGACCAATTTGCAATCCAATTTAAGTTCGGATGAACTTAAAAAATTGGGGTCAGAAAATATTGGCGAAACCCTGAACAAGTTATCGGATTCGAACTATGTCGACCCCAGTAAAAAACTGCGTACACGCGGCAATGATAAATTAGACAAAGATGCTTTTTTTAAATTGATGATCACGCAAATGAAAAACCAAGATCCATCCAATCCGCTGAAACCGCATGAAATGTCGGCTCAGCTTGCGAATTTTTCTTCGCTCGAGCAAATGCAGAATATGAACCAGACTTTGACCGAAATGAAAAACGGTCAAAAACCTGCGGAACAGTTTCAGGCTTTGCAGTTGATTGGAAAAAAAGTTTCTGGGGATTCATCGCAGATTCAAAGATTCAAGGGCGATCAAGAACACAGTATGCAATTCACTATGCCGGCTAGAACCAGCGTTATCAATGTGAAGGTGCGCAATGCCGAAGGTGATGTGATTCGTAAGGCAGAACTGCACAACAAAGGCGAAGGCGCACAAAGCTGGAGCTGGAATGGCAAAGACGACAACGGCAATGTCGCACCAGCCGGAAATTATCAAGTGATCATCGAAGGACAAACTGCCGACAGCAAAAAGATTTTACCAAAAACAGACTTCGAAGGTTTAATTACGGGAATTCAATTTACACCCGAAGGTCCAGTGTTGATGGTGGGAACGCAAACCGTTCGTCTAAAGGATGTGAAAAAGATTGTCGATGGATCCGCCCAAACTCCGGAAAAGGACCAGAAGGCAGTTCCCGCGGCCCAGCAAGACTTGAAAATGCTCGAGCACAAAGCGGAAGATAAACCTATGAGGAACGATTCCGCCAAATTAATGAACGAAGTGGCCTTATCCAGAGGCGCAATGGATCGTTTGATCAAAGAAACGAAAAAGGAATAGTAATTGGTTAATGCGAAAATGAACACTCAGACAATAGGAATCAATCCCACAACGGGCGGTATAAATTCCGATGGAACGAAAGCCCCACGCGCAGATCGCGTGAAGGAAATGCGTTCCGAGTTTGAAAAAGCATTGGGCAATGTTGCGCTGGATGATTCCAGTGCGAAAACACAATCGGGAAAACAAGAAGTCGTTTCAAATTTGAAATTTTCCAATCATGCGATTGAAAGAATTCAAAGTCGCGGAATTAAATGGTCTGCAGAAGATTTAGGAAAAATCGAAGCAGCTGTGAATAAGGCAGAACAAAAGGGATCGCAGAATTCTTTGATCCTGACTGGAAATTCAGCTTTGATTGTGAATGTTAAAAATAAAACTGTCGTGACGGTGATGGATCAAAATGCGTTGAAAGAAAACGTATTTACCAATATCGACTCGACGGTTGTGATTTAGGTAGAAGATTTTTAATAAACAAGGGTCTGGTCCTCTTCGAGGGGGATCCTTCATACAAATCGCAAACTGGATGTTTGCGATAGCTAGACATGGAGGTCTAAATGGGTATTTTATCGTCACTGTATACCGGTGTATCCGGTCTTTCCGCACAAGGTGAGGCGCTAGGAGTTGTCGCCGACAACATCGCAAACGCAAACACGACGGGGTTTAAAGCTTCGCGCGCAGAATTTTCCGACATCATCGCAAAAAACTTAAAAGGTATTTTGGGTGGTAACCAAATCGGACGAGGCGTGAAAGTTGCGGCAGTCAATCCAATCTTAACTCAAGGTAACGTGGATGCGACCGACAAAGTCACAGACTTAGCAGTTTCCGGCGATGGGTATTTTAAATTAAAAGGCAGTGACGGAGAATCCTTCACCCGAGATGGATCATTCCATTTTGATCGCGAAGGTTATTTGGTAACGAATGACAACCAACGCGTGCAGGGTTTCCAAGCCGATGACAAAGGTAAAGTCATCAATAAATTAGGGGACATTAAATTCCCACGCGCATTGACTCCAGCGAAGGCAACGACTGAATTGAAAATGGATTTGAACTTAGATTCTCGTGCCGAAGCTACGAAAAAATTCGATATAAAAGATCCCTACGCAACTTCACATTTTTCGACAGGGTTGGAAGTTTATGATTCTCAGGGTAACAAACATTTGGTGAACTTCTTCTTTAACAAGACGGACGATCGCAAATGGGAATACCGCGGAGTTGTTGACGGAAAAGAAGTCAAAGGCGGCGAACAAGGCACGATGAGTGAAGTCTGTAAGGGAAATCTAGATTTCACCGTTGATGGAAAACTGAATATGCAAAAATTAGAATCCACGAATTTCAATTTCGCCGGCGGTGCTTTGCAAAACCAAAAAATTAAACTTAATTTTGGTGATGCAATCGCAGAAGGTGGAAAAGGCATTGACGGAACCAAGCAATACGGTCGAGCTTCCGATTTAATTGGTTGGTTGCAAGATGGTGCCGCAGCGGGAACAATTTCCGGATTGTCATTCAATGACGAAGGATTCTTAACGGCGGTTTATACCAACGGACAAGCGCAGGATTTAGCTCAAATTGCATTAGCAAAATTTGAAAATCCAGAAGCCATGTTCAAAGTGGGTAACAGCAGATTAAAAGAATCTCGAGATTCCGGAGCAGCCTCGATGGGTGCACCTGGATCCAGTGGTCGAGGAAAAATGTTCGCGAAATCTTTAGAAAGATCCACCGTGGATTTAGCTTCAGAATTCGTGGCCATGATTCAAAACCAAAGATCGTTCCAAGCGAATGCGAAGACAATTACAACAACGGATGAGTTGTTGAACGAAATCATTCAGCTGAAAAGATAATATGTTAGGTAAATCTTAACGATAAAAGGCGCTTTGTAAAAAGCGCCTTTTCTATTTTTGATGCGCAAAAAATGGCACACCCTAAATTTTTGACATGATGGAAGTCGTTCAGAGCCACTTCTATTCGAGATAGCCTTCGGTCCAAGATTGCAGCATCCCCGCTGGGGGCGTCGAATGGGCAAAAAATTAATTCTTTCAGTTTTGATTTTGGCTCTTGGTTCACAAAGTTTTGCTGAACAAGCAGCTTTTGCGAATTCAAACAGAGCTTATTTAAACCCAACCTTAGTTTTAGAAAGCACAGAAAATAAAAATTCGCCGGATTCAGAACCACGTCTATTAAGTTTCGCAGAAGTAGCGAATGGGACGGTGAATGATATTGCCCATGTCGTTAAAAATACACCATCGACCTACTCTATTGCTGTTTTTACCGATGATTCCGATGTCGTAAAGGCCGTGGGCCAAGCTTCTGACGAAAAATATTCTTTTCAAAAAATTGTGGTCCTGCCTTTTGGAAAATTATTAGATACGGTTCAAGACAAATATAAAAATCAAACAAATAAGATCGCATTTTGGATTGCAACCATCACAATTGCCACGGAAACCATTGTTTGCATTCATGCTCAAAAAACCATTAACCAAGGTGTCGCTTTGGCTTTAATGAATTTTTGGATGTATGCAAAATTTACTTTGGATAACAAAAAATTAAGTCAAGTCTATGGTTCCGCCGAAGAAAGTGTCATCAATACTTTGGCTCGGTTTAACGTCCTAAATGGACAAAAATATCAGCAAAAACAAAGTCGTATGACCACATTTGCAAGTATGCTTTTAATTAATCTTGCGATTGCATTTCCTAAAATGATTATTGCGAATGTCCACGACGCCGCTCGCGTGTTCAGTGTTGGGCTTTTAGCGACTACTAGTTTATCGATTTTACTTTCCACTTTCGCTAGCCTTCGCTGGAGTCGTGTTGACCAACAAGTCGACAATGATGCTCACCCTGTCGCTCGATTTTCATTGAATACGATTTCAAATACGCGAGGACTGGGATTTAGTTTTCTTTCTATGGTTCAGAATTTAAATCCGGAATTCTCGGCAAGCTTTGCCATTGTCGGGAATTTAACCAATGGTTTGGCTGGATACTATGCCCACTTGCGCAGTTCTAAATTCATCAATTGGCTTAGTCAGAATAGTTTGTTAGCCAAAGCTTATCAGAAAAAAGAGACGATTGTTTCTGAATTAAGGTCGCCTTCTTCACAAAACGAAATTCCATCAGCAATGATTTGCAGTGTTCTTTTTAAAAAATAACTTTCAAAAATAAAATTAAGCAGCGCCTTTGGCGGCAATATAGTCTTCACGAATTAATTTGCGGATAAACTGAGTTTGATCTGGATGAATTCCCACGAATAGTAATCGCACAGCACTGGGGCCAGATTTTCCAGCGGCATCTTTCACGCCTGGTTTTACTTCTTTCACGATGGCGATCTGCCCATGCGGAAAGTATTTTCCACGTAAAGTAAGAATTTCCCCCAAGGCAAAACTGCGGTCAGAACTAATCACAATTTCATATTCCGACATGGTTCGACTTTTTAAAGTCAGCGCCACTTCAATCTCATGATTGACGGCCATCGTGAACAAAGTTGATTCGCTTAGAATTTTGATCTTTGGATTATAGGAATGCATTTTTTGTAGAAATAAATTGTTGTCCAACGGTTTCAACAAAACATCGACAAAGCCTGATTCAACAAAATATTTTGTCTTTTCCAAATCGCAGGTTCCGGCAACCATTACGATTGGAGCCGCGACATTGTCAGGAATTTTAGCTAAGATATCTTTCAGTTTTTTATAAAAAGCTGAAGGGCCTTCGCTGGAACAGGCTTCTTCTTGCACTAAAATCGAATGCATCGGGTGCTTTGCCAAAAATTCAATGGCTTTGGGAAGATCAACAGCTGGAAAAATTTTGTAATCCACAGTGCTGCCCGCGGTCTTAAGCGTATTTAAACAAGTCTGTATTTGCTTTGCAAACACCATATCTGGACCAATGGTCAGAAAATTATGAGATATGTTTGAACTGACCGGCTTCTCATTCTGAGACGCAACTTTCGGGTCTGTCATATAAATACTCCTAGTATCTATAATATCGGCATATTCTTGGAATTTCTTAAATCGGGAAAATTATATCGTATGTTTAATAAGAAGACAGGTTCTAGTTGTTTCAATTTCGGGTTTATTGTGAATTGGGGTCTCAGAAATCTTTTTATTCGCATCAATTTTTAATTTCAAATCTGGAACTGTTTCATCGATTTCTTTGCTGCGATCAATGAATTCATCGGCATAGCTTTTTGTTCGAGCATACTCACTATAGAAGCGAGTCGAGGGAGAGTTAGTTTCGTATTGACGTAAGGATGCACTAACAGCGACTTTTAGATCTCGATGGACACTTTCTGGGACACGGGCTTTCTTTCCCAATGGGTTTTCATAAAAAATAGTTTTTTGAGTTAACTCTGTATTCGCGTAGATCTTGTTTAATACTTCTCTAAATTTCGTAAAAATTTCTTTATAATCAGATTTGTCGCCATCATGTTTAGCAGCAAAAAATTTAAAAATATCTCGGACAGAGTAGTATCCATTTTGATCCGGCTTGGGGATGCCCTCATCGTCTTTCAATTTAGTAATACTTTCCGTTACAGCTTTAAATTTTGCGATTGCTTCGGCAACAGATTGGGTTTTTTCTAAAGCTCTATCGCAAGCGTAAAACCGATTTATTCTACTTTTCGCGACAGCTCTAGGACTTGAAGCTCCACTACCATTTTGCTTAACTTCGTTGTCAGCGGCGAAGGCCTTCGACATAAGCAGCGTAGCTGCACCAGTAGTCGAAAGTTCAGCCCTGCAAAAACAAGAAATTAAAGTAGCAATTAAGAAAATTATTTTCATGCCAAACCTTTCGGGAGTTCCGACGAATTAGTTTACAGGGCCAATAGCCAGATCGTATTCTAACATAAGGGTTGCATATATGCAACCCTTATGTTAGAATACGATCTATGGGTATAGGTGAAGCACTAAGAAGTTCAATTAAGAAAGTTGGTATTAAGGAAGTCGCACGTCGAAGCAACTTATCTGCATCAACCATTAGTCGAGTAAGCACTGCGCAGATTAATCCAAGCTTAGAAGTTGTTGAGAAAATTTCTAATGCCATTGGTTACGTGCTTTTATTGCAGCCGAATATTAAACAAGTCAGTGCTCCACGATTATTGTTTGCCGAAGATATTCTAGGCCGTATGCGGAACGAATTGAAAAAATTGGGCGTTAGGCATGTCATAATCTTTGGGTCAGTCGCAAGAGGCGAAGATAAAAATGATTCAGATATCGATATTTATTTAGATTTTGGCGATGCTAATATTAATGTAACAAAAATGTTGAAAGCCGAGGGTCGCATTCTGGAATCCTTTGAAAAAAACAAAGTAGATATTGTCAGTCGGTTATCGTCAGCAAAAGGCCAAAGGTTGAAACAAAAAATTGATCAGGAGGGAATTCGTGTCTTTTAGTTCGCAAAAATCGATTGGTCATCATTAACAGCAATGAGAAATAAAATTTCTCATTCATATATAGATATTGATGCGGAAATTATTTGGGAAGTAATTCAAGATTTTAAAGAATTTAAGAAGCTTATCGAATGGGCGAAAAAAAACATTTAAAAATCAAATCCCCAAATAACACTTGCGAACTTCATCGTTGCCCAGCAAATCCTGACCGGTCCCAGACAAAGTGATCTTCCCGGTTTCCAAGACGTAAGCCCGGTGGGAAACTTTCAAGGCCATGCTGGCATTTTGTTCTACCAATAAAATGGTCATGCCTTCGGCATTTAATTTTTGCACGATGGTAAAAATTTGCGCGACAATCAACGGCGCAAGTCCCAAGGACGGCTCATCCAGCAATAAAATTTCTGGCTTGCACAGCAAGGCTCGGCAGATGGCCAGCATCTGCTGTTCGCCGCCACTTAAAGTTCCCGCAATCTGATTGCGGCGTTCCTTCAGTTTCGGAAATAAACTATAGCCATATTCGATTTCGTCTTGGAAGTTTTTTTTATCTTTGCGACCGTAAGTGCCCATCAGTAAATTTTCATAAACGCTCATCTGTGGAAAGACTCCGCGACCTTCTGGGGATTGAGCAATTCCCATTTGCACGCGTTGATGCGGCGGCACCGAGGAAATTTCTTTTCCCTTTAACTGAATACTGCCTTGCGAAGGTAAAATTCCCGATAAGGCGCGCAAGGTTGTCGTCTTGCCCGCGCCATTGGCGCCGATCAAAGAAACAATTTCTTTTTCTTTTACTTCAAAGGAAATTCCTTTCAAAGCCTGAATAGACCCGTAAAAAACATTTAAATTTTCAACTTTAAGTAGACTGCTCACGCTTCGACCTCGACACCCAAGTAGGCTTCGATCACTTGTTTCGAAGAACGAATGCGGGCAGGGTTGCCTTCGTCAATTTTAACTCCGTGATCGAGCACGACGATTTTTTCGCACAGACCCATCACTAATTTCATATCGTGTTCAATCAACAAAACCGTCAAATTAAATTCTTTGCGAATTCGAGCAACTGTTTCCATCAAGGAATGTGTTTCTGAGTGATTCATTCCCGCTGCAGGTTCGTCCAATAAAATTAAATCGGGATCCGTTGCCAAGGTGCGAATGATTTCTAATTTGCGCTGTTCCCCATAAGGCAAAGACGATGCTTCTTCGTCGGCTTTTTTACCTAAATTAAAAATATCTAGTAAATGCAGGCATTTTTCATGCACTGCTTTTTCGGCTTTAAAATATTTTTCGGTTTGAAATACGCAGTCGATATCTGAATATTGGACATTTTGCAAAGCAGGGACCAAGACGTTTTCTAAAACCGACATACTTTTGAATAAACGAATATTTTGAAAGGTCCGCGCGATTCCCTTGCGGCAAATTTCAAAGGGCTTAAGGCCTAAAATCGATTTGCCTTTTAAAAGCAATTCTCCGGAAGTGGGTTGGTAAACTCCGGTCATTAAATTAAAGGCCGTGGTCTTGCCGGCCCCATTGGGCCCGATCATTCCAGCTAAATCACCTTTGTTTAAAGTAAAAGTTAAATTGTCTACGGCCTTTAGACCGCCGAATCGAATGGAAAGATTTTTTACTTCAAGAAGAGGGCTTGACATATTTCCTCCACAAATCAATCGCTTCTGTTCCACCGAAAAGACCCTTCGGTCGCAAAATCATCACAAAAATTAAACTTAAAGAATAAATCACCATTCGCAAATCAACCCCGGTAAATTCCTGCAAGCCACGTAAAAGTTCCGGCATGGTGGTAATAAAAACTGCTGCAACAATGGATCCGGTTAAGCTTCCCATTCCACCCAGGACCACCATGATGACTGAATCGACGGATTTTAAAAAAGTGAAAGTTGACGGACTGATATAGCTGACAACATGGGCCATCAATCCGCCGGCAATGCCTGCAAAAAAACTAGAAATAACAAAGGCCCGCACTTTGGTGGCCGTTGTATCTACACCCATTGCTTCGGCTGCAATTTCATCTTCGCGCACACTTAAAAAACTTTTTCCTCTGGATGATCGCACTAGTCTCCAGATGACAAAAAAGCACAGTAAGACCCAAAAACTGGCCGCAAGATAAGTGGACAGAAACGAAGGCATTTCAAAAATTCCAAAATTCAGTGCGGGGTAACTGGGAATGCTGGCGATGCCACGCGGCCCGCCCAGGAAATCCATATTGACCAAAGCCACACGAATGATTTCGCCAAAGCCCAAAGTGACGATGGCTAGATAATCACCTTTTAAGCGCAGCGAAGGCTGGCCCACTAAAAAACCAAAAATGGCTGACAACAATCCGCCGGCAGCAATGCTGAACAAAAGAAAAAACCAAAGTGCAAATCCCGTGAATGATGGAACCTGCTGAACTAAATAAGCCGAGGTATAAGCACCTACGGCCATAAATCCTGCATGGCCCAAAGAAAATTGGCCGGTGTATCCATTGACCAAATTTAAACTCATGGCCATTAATAAATTGATAAAGACATACAGCAAAGTCAGTTGCACATAAGCATTCACGCCAAAATAAAAACCTACACCCACAGCAAGCAATGCCAGGGCAGAAATAATAGGTGTTTTGAATGCATTAAACAAAAATAACTCCCCTTAAACTTTTTCCACTGTGGATTTTCCCATTAAACCCGCAGGTTTAAAAAGTAAAATCACGATAAGTAATCCAAAAGCCAAAGCATCTCGGTAAGTGGACGAAAAATAGGCCACAACCATTTCTTCCGATAAACCCATCAGCAATGCTCCCAGCACTGCACCCGGTAAACTGCCGATGCCGCCCAAGACCGCCGCGACAAAAGCCTTTAGCCCAATCATCATTCCCATCAAAGGTTCAATTTTAGGATATTTCATTCCCACAAGAACACTGCCGATGGCGGCCAAAGAAGATCCCACCACAAAGGTAAAAGAAATAATTCGGTCCACATTCACGCCCATCATGGCCGCAACATTGGCATTGGAACTGACCGCACGCATAGCGCGTCCAATTTTGGTATACAGAATTAAATAATTTAAAATCAGCATAGCAAAAACACTGACTGCCAAAACCGTGACGTCAAAAGTTTTAATGGGCAGGCCGGCGAATTCAAACAGATAATCATTGTTTAAAATTTCAGGAAAAACTTTTGGTTCGGCACCGAAAATAATTTGTCCTGCATATTCCAAAAATAAACTGACACCGATGGCGGTGATCAAAATATTTAATTTCGGGGCCTTTCTTAACGGGCGATAGGCAAATCTTTCGATGGCAACGCCCAGCAGACTGCAAACCACCATCGCAATTAAAACTAAAATAAATAAATTTCCCGGGCCCGGCTGATTTTCAATTTTCAGCCACTTTGCCGAATAATAAGCTGCAAATGCGCCGACCATATAGACATCGGAATGTGCAAAGTTAATCATCTGCAAAATTCCGTAAACCATGGTGTAGCCCAATGCGATCAGTGCATAAATGCTGCCCAGATTCAGCCCGTTGATTATGTGCTGAATAAAATCTTGCATCAAATAACCCTAAGGATTGACGGTTGTGACATATTTTCTTCGATCATTTTCAACCTGAACAACAACAGCTGCTTTCGAGGCATTGCGTTCAGCATTGATGGTGATTTTACCCGTTACAGCCTGGAAATCCTTGGTCTGAGCAATCGCATCGCGAATGGATTTCGGATTCAGATCCGGTGCTTTTTCCATGGCTGCAATTAAAACCAAAGCTGCATCGTATCCCATGGCTGCAAGGCCATCCGGAATTTCATTATATTTTGTTTGAAAGCGTTTAATAAAGTCTTTGATAATAGGATCGGTCGATTCATTGGTATAATGGTTCGAAAAGTAAGATCCGTTCACTGCTTCTTTGCCAATTTCATTCAACTTAGATGAATCCCAACCGTCGCCACCCAGCAAAACTGCTTTGATGCCAAGTTCGCGGGCTTGTTTAGCAATTAAACCAACTTCTGTGTAATAACCGGGAATAAAAATTCCTTCGGGATTTTTGGAACGAATTTGCGTCAGCTGAGCTTTGAAATCCACATCGTTCGCCACATAGCTGATATCGCTGACGATAGTTCCACCCATTTTTTTATACTCGGTGGCAAATACATCCGCCAAACCCACAGAGTAATCGCTTTTTACATCGCGCAGGATTGCGATTTTTTTAAATTTTAAATTTTCTGTAGCAAATTTCGCCATTACAAAACCTTGAAAAGGATCAATAAAACAAACTCGGAAAATATAATCTCCGATTTTAGTGACTTCAGGACTTGTCGAAGACGGGCTAATCATGGGGACTTGATATTTTTGCGCAATGGGGGCGGCGGCTTTGGATCTGCCGGAAGCCACTTCACCGATGACGGCCACAACATTTTTTTGGGTGATCAGCTGAGTAACAACTTGCGCTGCTTCTTCGGCTTTGCCTTGATCATCTAAGGTGATCAGTTTTAACTTGCGGCCTTTGACTCCACCTTTTGCGTTGGCTTCTTCGACGGCCATTTTTACGCCCTTGTTGGTGGAGATTCCGAAAGTCGCATCGTTTCCACTGAGCGAGCCATACTCACCAATCAAAATTTCATTTGTGCTTTTTGTGCAGCTGGATAAACCCGCAGCAAATACGAACATGATTAATACTTTGAGTGATTGTTTCATCTATGAACTCCTCTTGAAATGTGAAATTATCTATGTCTTAAAAAAATGGGAATCGCAACCGTTGACAAGATATTTACAAAGATAAAAGATTGGCAAGATGGATGGTTTCAAGACTCATTTTTTTATCTGTTTGAATGGTGATCTCAAACGGAACTTGCACGGTTCGACTGCCATCGACACCCAACATAATATCGCATTCGCCTTTTTTCAAAGCCTCGACAGCAGCTGCACTTAGTTGACTGGCAAGAATTCGGTCGCTGGCAGTGGGTGCACCGCCGCGTTGTTGATGTCCTAAGATGCAAACCTTGGCGTCTAAGCCAGTTTTCTTCCGAAGAGAATCCGCCAGATCGTAAGCACGACCTGGTTTTTGTCCTTCGGCTGCGATGATGATGGAACTTTTTTTGCCGCGTTGAATGGATTGTTTGATTCGTTCGGCAGCTTTTTCTACGGAAGTATTTCCTTCAGGAGAAAAAATTTCTTCGGCGCCGCCCGCCAAACCTACGGCACTGGCGATAAATCCAGAATTGCGTCCCATCACTTCGACGATGAAAACTCGGTCATGGCTGTCTGCTGTGTCGCGGATTTTATCGATGGCCTGCAGGGCGGTATTGACTGCGGTATCAAAACCAATCGTGCGATCGGTTCCATGAATATCATTATCAATCGTGCACGGGGCACCCGTAATGGGAATTTGATGTTCCAACCAAAGTGCATGGGCCCCGCGAAAGGATCCGTCGCCACCCAAACAAACCAAAGCATCAATTCCGGCATTGCGAATATTGCGAGCCGCTGCTTCGCGGATTTCTGATTTATGAAAATCTAAACAACGGCCTGTTTTCAAAATAGTACCGCCGCGTTGAATAATATTGGCCATATCGCGGGGAAGCAGTGGCCGAAATTGATTTTGCAAAAGACCCTGGTACCCACCCAAAATTCCGACGACTTCAATTTGTGCAGCATAGGCAACACGAGTAACAGCGCGAATGGCCGCATTCATTCCGGGGGCATCGCCGCCGCTGGTGTAGACACCGATTTTTTTTAAAGGTTTTTTAAAATTGGCCACATCAATTTAAAACATTGGTTTGGCAAAAGAGCAAAAAAAAAGGGAACACCACGTTCCCTTTTGCAAATTGAGTCGACTTATAATCTATCGAACGAGGCTTTTAAATTCAGCGCCGGCACGGAATTTTGGTGCAAACGAAGCAGGAATTTTAATGGCTTTGCCAGTTTGGGGGTTTCTGCCCATGCGAGCTTTTCTTTTCGCGCGTGTGAAAGTTCCGAAGCCAACAAGTTTAACATCGTCGCCTTTTTTAACGGTTTTTTTAATATTGTCGA
Source organism: Bdellovibrionales bacterium (assembly GCA_038323665.1). Classification (GTDB taxonomy): domain Bacteria; phylum Bdellovibrionota; class Bdellovibrionia; order Bdellovibrionales; family Bdellovibrionaceae; genus JBBQHD01. Next base: position 3,304 of record JBBQHD010000021.1, on the reverse strand, counting down.
TGGCGCAATCCAAAATTTCTTCGGCGTGTGCTTTGGAAACTTTCGCGTCGGTTGCGATTTTTTCGATTAGTTGTGCTTTATTCATTGCTGATCTCCTCAGTCGGGTTTTGTTGTTAACTCCAAATCAAAAGGCAAAAACACTTTTGCGTCAACATCATTTCATGTTTCGTTGGAATCAGTGTCATTGATTTCTTCGAAATCGCTAGGTTGTTCAACTGCAACTTTAAATTTTTCTGATGCCCAATCGCCCAAATCAATAAGGCGGCAGCGTTCAGAGCAAAATGGGCGATAAGAATTTTCAGATGAGTATTCCGTAAGCTTTCGACAGCGTGGGCATGCAATTAATTTTTTTTCCACGCCTTAAATATTATTGACAACTGATGTTTGTGCAACGGTTTAGAATTCCGTTAGCGAAAAAACCACCGCCAACGCCGTCGTATCCCAATGCAAATGTTAAGTTTGCATCACCAAGTTTATTCGCACCTGCTTGGAATTGAATCAGTTTGCGAGCAGAAATAGTTCCAGGGTAACCGTAAGCGCGACCTTCAAAACCTTGGCTGTTGTTGATTGGAAATAAAGTTAGATCCACAAATTTCACGGCGCTAATAAGGCCTTGATTGACGTAAGGAGACGACGGCCAAACTTCAATCGTTAGTCTTGCAACTGTTGGATTGACAATATCAGTGGCTTGCAAAGTGATGCGAATATAACCATTTTGATAGTAGCTGCAAGAGGCACCTGTTGAAGAATAATTTCCGCAGATAGCCATAAATTCATTTAAAAATCTTTGCATAATATCCGAGTTATTAATTGTAACATTGCGAGCATAAGTATTTTCGCCGTTATAAGCGACACCGTTTAAAGATAAAAGTTGATTTCCATTATAGCATCCACCGTTAGAGAAAGTTGAGCCAACTGGGCAAATTGTTGGGGCAGCTGCGCCAGCATCGGTATTGCTGTTAGTGCTGCTGGATCCGCAGCGAATCAGACCTAGGCAGAGCCCGCTGATTAAAATAATTTTTGCTAGTTTTCTCATAACATCCTCGCTTTGATGATTACATATCCAAGAAAAATGCCAGTTGCCGAGGCCCTGTGCGCGATCAAACTGTTTATTGTTTAGGCAAACTGACAATTATGGCTGGCAGTCGTTTTATTTTGAGACTGTTGGGGAAATCCTTATTGTTGGAAGAGCGCGCTGCAGACATTCGGTTTAATTAAGTTTGGGTTAAGAATGCCGCTGTATTTTTTTAGAGGGGATGTCGTTTTTGAAAATTTCCACTTTTCTTCGCTGCTGTAACGCTGGTTGTCAATAGTTTCCTCTGTTACTAGTGCGCTCATGCCAGTGAGAGCAATTATTAATCCGCTGCCTCCAGCAAAAAAATCAGTGGTCATTGCAATGGAAAATCCTGTCAAATTTGCAGACCACCAAATACTTCTTGCCCGAGTCCATTTATATTTAGAAGCTTTAGTCATTCCATTTGTTGAAAAAACTTCATCTGCATTATTTTGAAACTCACCCTTTTTGAACTGTTTGTAGAATGACTTAATATAATTTTGCCAAGTTGTATAAATGTTATCCAGCGCCTGAAGATCATTGGCTGTAGTAATTCGCATCAAATTCTGACTTGTTTTAATCAGGCGAATACGATCCGCAAGATACAATTCAATTCGAGCTAGAATATCTTTTTTTGATTTTGCATCAATCTGAAAGAAAGCGCTGATGATATCTTTCATGGTATTTTCATGGTGTAGATTGGCAAACTCATTAAGATAAATATATTTAAGCTCTCCAAAAATATCAGTATAAGAAGCATTTCCCCATTTTTTTGAACACTCTTGCTGTAAGTGTCCAACGATAAGCAAGGCAAGGCTCATTCTAACTTCATCGGGATGAACAGAGGGATGTTGTTTTTTGATGGAAAGTAATTCTTCTGAGCGCTTTTTGATATATTCACTTCCCACTATATCGGTGGTAATTTGCTTTAGGTCGGCAAATATTTGTTGCTCTCTTTGCGTAAAATTTCGGTTTTCGCCCTGACGCCGCGTATGACTCACGAATAAAGTTTCAAAGTCTTTGCGAATATCGCTTATTAAATCTTCAGGATTTAAAGGGATTTGTCGACTATTCGCAACTTGTAGGCTTGCCTCCGGGGCAGCAGCGGCATGGCGAATCCTGGCCGATATAACTTCTAAAGTAACTTTGTTGTTAAATTGCGCGCGAATCCGGTCCCAAACCTTTTGCTTCAGTGGCAATTTTTCAGCGAAAATTTTTGCAAAAAACTTTTGTAAATCTGCTTGGCGATCGGGGGCATGCGTTGGGTCCAATCTTTGCAGAACCATAGTTGCTAATGGCGAACCCAAAGTTTTTAAATGTTTTTGTATGGCATAACTTTGCGCGGATCCTTCAGTCAGGCGACAGATGGTTATAAGCTGAGCAATCTGCTGCAGAATCAAGCCTTCGCGAATCACTTCAGTCGAAGTATGCGCACCTGCGGCGAATTCTTGAATTATTTTTTCGGAAAGATTTTCTTCCATGACGTTACTTTGCATAACCATAAAAGACATTTGGCGACTGATGCGAAGCATGTCTTCTGCAGAAACTTGATCAGATTGTAAAGCAAGCAAAGAACGGATTTTATGCACAGAATAGGGATCCAAGGGCGAGCCACCGCTGTTTTGCATAAAGTGATCATGAATTCCATCATAAGTTCTTCGCAATTGAGTAACTGCATCGTCTTGATCGCCAAAATTAAAAACCGCAGAAAGTGCCGGTGTTGCAGTTAAAGAATCATTTCGATAAGAATCAGGCAATTGATGAGAGTCGATTATTGCGGTTGTGAAACTTGGGGAATTTGATGGAAGCATTCGAACTGCAGGGCCACTTGTTGCTGGAGCAGCTTCTGGAACTGGGCCATATCCCGTGACTTGATATTCCGCATCCATCTCGCCTTCCGCAGCCATCAAACGAAGGCTAGCGAAAACTACCACGACAAATAAGAGATTAAAATTCAATGCATTTTTATTTTTAGTCATACGAGCGTTTATACAAATAGTATGCCGGCAGAAACGCAGCCAGCACATTACGGTTTCGATTTAAACATTAAGGGCCGATCAACTTTTTGGCAGCAACCAAAAAACAGCTTTTTGCAAGAACACTTTTCAATGTGGAACTTAGGGACATCGGCGGGTGTTTTGGGTTATGTATTTGGGATTGCTTTTCTTTTCCTGATGGCCTGGACTTTGTTTAGACAAAAGAGAGACATCAAAGACCATTCAAGGCTTTAATTTTATTAAACAAATCGAA
>JBBQHD010000020.1:0-28867 GCA_038323665.1 Bdellovibrionales bacterium | reverse complement strand
CGAAGCCGGAGGCGTCCGCCCTACTGGGCGGTCGTTGGAGGGCAGGAGCCCGCGTTTTGCGGAAAGCGCTCTACCGAATTTGAGTAAATTTAAACAAACACTAATTTCAGATTTTATTTAAAGATTTTTTTGGGAAATTCTAGAAATAGAGCGATGCAGCCGCATCCATACGACTGGGGTCTTCCTAACCACATCGCCCCTCCCATTACTAAGCCTAGGAATTATTTTCCCAATTTGCAAAACTTTTTTTAGATAATTTCACTTTTATTTTTTTTTGTGGATTACTTAAGGGACTAATCTACACCTAGTTGATTCCAAACAAAAACCAACCGCCCCTAGTTGTCCAAAAAACTTTGAAATGCTTTATTATGATCCAATGATTCAGAATTTTCTGCCTGCCAGAAAAGTTCAAGATCCTCATGATCCAAAACCAAGGTTGCACCTTCGCGCAAAAGCTCCAGATTTCCGCGAAAGTTGGGATCCCATGGCGCACCAGGCAAAGTAAAAATCGGTCGTCCAATTTCCGCCGCACGCGATGCCGACAGCCAAGTGCCGCTGCGGGTTTTTCCTTCGACCACCAGCAACATTTTTCCCAAAGCAGAAATCAATCGATTGCGCTGGTGGAAATGTTCTTTGCGGATCAAATAATTGCAGGGGTATTCGCTCAGAAAAAATCCCCCGCAAGACAAAACCATTTCCCGCCAACTTTCCAACTGCGACGGATAAATATTTTGTAAACCAGATGGAATCACAATTGCGGTTGGCGTTTTTGCTCGAATGGCCATGCGGTGAGCTTGTTGATCGATGCCACGTGCACCACCACTGACCACCAGCGGAGTTGTCTTTCTTAAAAAGGGCAGCAGTTCATTTTCCATCCACTGCAAAGATTCTGTCCGAACTTCTCGACTGCCGACCACAGACAAAGCTGGCTTCAAAATATTTTCCACGCTGCCATCCAAAGTCAAAGTCAGCGGAGGATCTGCCAATTCCGTCAGTGCGGGTGGGAAAAATTGCGAACCGTAAATAATTTGATGAATTTTACGCTCGCTCAAAATTTTTTCTTCCTGTTCCGCATTTTGCCAGTTTTCCACTGTTAATTTGGGAATGGATTGAAACCACTTTTGATCGAAACTTTGTAAATCTTTTTCCACTTTATGCATACTGGTTGCCGGATCCCACTTCGCTTGCGACAGCGATTGAAACCAAAAAGGCAGCCATTGTACATGTCCACGGATTGTCTGTAAGGATCGAAGATAGCACCATAATGTCATGCTGGCAGATCACTGCAAACTGCGCGCATGGCTTAAAATGATTTTATCGATACTTCAGAAAATTTTGAACGGTTACCGGCCGACCTTGTCCCCCACATAGACCTCGGACGCGGCTTCTAGAATAAATGCGGTTGAATACTCAGGCGTAGAATCGATGATTTGCAATCGGCCAATCGCAGGATGATCATTTTCAACAAAACTATCTATATAACGAAGCGACCTTTCGGAAAAAATGGTAAAGATCTTGTCCTTTTCAAACCCGCGATTGCTTCCGCCTTGCAGAAATACGATGGTGCCACTGCTAACAATTTTTCGCGACGAAGAATACTGTGCACCAATAATTTTCGTGACGCCGGAGCCCTCGGATACCGGACGCGACAAGGAAAACATCGGCAAAGTTCCACGCACAACTTTCGATCCCACCTCGGTCGGAGCAATTGATTTTTCAATAATGGCCCGGTAAATGCCGTCTTCTGGTTTAACCAAATCCAAAATGCGAATCTGCGACTGAAATTCCAGCGGATAAGGAACATCGCCTTCAAACTTATCTTCCAAATCGGCCAATTTGCGAACCACGGTAAAAATATCTCCGGTATTTCCTTCGCTTAAATTGACAAAGATATATTGATTTTCGCTGGCGGTTTTTAAACCAACTTCGGTTTCTATAACTTGCCCCGAGGATTTAAGTTCCCCTTGCTGAACTCGGTAGGATAAATATTGATCCCCGAAATCTGTTTTTTTACTTGGGATCACTTGAAATTCAGGGCTGCCGGCCTTGGTTTCCAATCGCACACTTGGAAAAGACGGCGGCAAATTTTCCATTAAACTGACATAATTTTTACTTGAAGATTTCTTTGCACCGAAACTTAAACTGGGCGCAGCGATTAGGGATCCAGCTTCGAAATTCAAAACATCGTTGATTTCAATAATATGGGGATTAAACACATGGTCGCTGTTCAAAGCCCAAAGTTTGGGCCAAAAAAATGGATCACCGAAAAAAGTTTCTGATAAATTCCAAAGGTTGTCGCCAGCCTGAACCGAATAAGTTTTGGGAACTTCTTCAGGAACAGCACTTGCTGAAAATGCAAAGTGCAAAATGGAGATGAAAATAATTTGTTTCAATGTAAATCCTTATCGTAAAAGTCGTAATTCAGTGCTGGCTTGATAAGATTCAGGGCTGCCCTGATATTTTTTAATCACATCTAGAAAGACATTTCGCGCTTGATGGGATAAATTCATTTTTTTATAGACGACCCCGGTATAAAAACGCGCCGATACCACTTTGTGACCTTTGGGGTAAGTGTGCAGAACGCTGGAAAAATGTTTCAGCGCCTGATTATAATCCGCACTATCAAGAGCCGAACGCCCCATTAGAAAAAGTGTATTGTCGGCAATAGTGCTGTGGGGATATTTTTCCAAAAATTTTTGCGCCTTAATTTTAAACTCGGCTAAATTGTTGCTTTGATAAGCAGTTGCAATTTCAGAGTAGTAATCCAAATCTGTTTTGATCTTACTTGGCTGACCGGTCAGTTCCAAAATAAGTGCTTGTTTTTGTGCCTCATTCATTTGATTAAGGCTTGAAGCGTGAACACATAAATTAAGAAGGGGCAGTAAAAGAAGTATCATCCGTGACAACTCGCTTTCTTAATTAAGGATGACACATCTCGGAACAAACTCTCAAGACGAGTTATCCACAAAAAATGTTGATCTCTATTTGTGCAGGACCTTCGGCCAATGAAAAATCAAGGCTTTCACCTGATTGATGCAAATATAGGCATATACTAAATCATTGATATCTATGCGATTAGTTGGAATATGATCCCTTTTTTTAAGCTGAATATAACTGATCTTACATTTATCTGTCAAATTCGCCTGCCGAACCTCCGGATTTCCTTTCCTGGATGTAGGATCAGCCGAGTCGAGACCAGTTTTGCATAGAAATTCACGGGAGAATTTCTACGAATGCAAGCACTGTTATTTATTTTTGGAATTTTTTTTCGAATATTTCCGCAGCAATTGATAAATTTAAGATTTTTTTCGCACAGCATGCAAAGCATGTGCGTAAGTCATGCACCCGCAATTTCGAAATACCGGGATGAACTCAGCAGCATGGTATGCGGCAGCCGTTTGCAGAATCCGCAACTGCTAGCAAATTTAAAAGCCTCGGGGATTTTTCATATTTTTGTGATCTCGGGCGCTCACCTGATATTTTTACTGTGGCTGTTTGAAAAAATAAGATTGCCACCATGGCTGAAAATATCCGTGCTGGTTTTATATGCAATACTAACTGATTTGCAGGCACCCGTTGTGCGAGCCCTTTTTGGGCTGTTGTTATTCCAAGCCAGCCAAAGTTCCTTTCAATCCCGCAATAATTTACGCAAAGACCAAAAAGTTTTTTTTATCGGTTTGTTTACGCTGATGTTTTTTCCAGATTTATGCAGTTCATTTTCTTTGGCGCTAAGTTGGACCTGCGCGCTGGTTTTATCCATGACTAGCAATTTGGTTTTGGCCAGTCTTTTGATTTGGATATTTCTGAATCCACTGTTTTGGGGAATTGCGGTGATTCATCCCCATACGATATTGTGGAATATTTTTGTGGCTCCGTTTATTTCAGCGGTTTTATTTCCCCTGGGCCTACTGACTTATTTGATTCCACCCTTGGGTGGGGTTTTCCAAAAGGCAATGGATGTTCTGATCGGGTTTTACCAGCTGTTCCCCGAGCGCATCATGATTTCCGAAGGTCCGGTGGGAGCCTTGATCAGTTCACCCGTGCATCGATGGATTTATATTTTTACTTTGCATTTGTTTCTGCATTTTTATTTTACTTTTAAACTAAGAAAAAAACTGACATGAGGAAATTTTTATTTTTCCTAGTATTGTGGCCGCAAACCCCCTGCATTGAGTTTTCTTACCAAGAAAAATTGGTGGTGTGGAATATCGGGCAAGGTCAGTGGGTCACGCTGATCAAGAACGAAAACTGTTTCCACTTTGATGCTGGTGGTGAAAAATTCCCGTGGCGCAAAATAGAATTCTATTGCGGCAGCAGAAATAATTATTTCTTTTTTTCCCACTGGGATTTCGATCACATCGGTGCCGCAAAAAATTTATTCAATCATTTAGGAAAAATCTGCATTGCCGCCATGCCAGGAGGCCCCGCAACATCGCTAAGCAAAAGCATCATGCTGGATGAACTACCAAAATGCGCAGAAAAAATCCCACCAGAATTCGTCGAGTTAAAGTGGACGCTCAACGGAAAACTGCAATCCAATGATTATAGCCGGGTCTGGGTCGCCGAACAAAAAATCCTAATCCCAGGAGATTCCACACAAAAACAAGAAAGATCCTGGCTGAAAAAAATCGCGCAGCCAGAAAAAATAAAATACTTGATTCTAGGCCATCACGGCAGCCGAACCAGCAGCGCAGAAGCATTAATAAAAAATCTAAAAAGCCTAAACCTAGGAATCGCAAGCGCCAGAAAAAAACGCTACGGCCATCCCCACAAAGAAGTAGTAGAACGCTTAAAAAAACACAAAATCCCAATGCTGAGCACAGAACAATGGGGAAATATTATGATCGAGATTTAAACCAGAAAATCTAACACAAAAAAAAACGAATGCAGGCAAAGTCCCAATTAATTATCCGAATCAAAAGTTCAATTACATGTCACTGCTTAGCAGCATATCGTCGACGTGTCTTCGCAAAGCTGCTTGTTGAACAGTTGCGGCCATCGTCTATCTTGGATTGATCTAACTTTCGGCAGTAAAATAGTGTCCGGTAGTTCAGCGAAGTCTTAAGTTTTTCTGCTTATACGACACAATTTTCCGCAAAGAAATATAATGAGCCATATCTTAATTTAAGTAGCTTATTCTGGAACAGGAAGTGGCGCGTATTTATCTTTGATAATTGTATATGTCTCGGTTTTTTTGCCGCCGCCATTATGAGCACCATGATCTGAGTAATGGCCATGAGAACTCCGGCTGCCTACAATTGTAATGGGCATTCCAATTCTTGCCGCCATAAGTTGTGATAAACGTGCAAACATATTACTTTGCATTTCTAGTAATTGATTGGTGTAAGAGAAAAGTTGCTTAAAATCTGGCTCTACAACAAGCATTGGATCACGAGTAATTGGATCGAAACCAACTTTAATAATTCTTCTTAAGTAAGCAAAAGGAAGACTGACCGATTCAATTCTTAATCCTGATGGAAGGTGGAAGGTCACAATCCTTTTTGCGCCATCGAACTCGACCGAGCGTAATCCGTCCCCCTGCATGGCTGCATAGACATTTTCAAAATCTTGAATATGATTAAAACTACTGGCATCCAAGTGGAAACCAACCTGTGCCTTAACGTTGGCATCAATGACATAGCCAAGCAGGGTATCAATATAGCTGCCAGTTTTATAGTTTTGGCACGAGGTGGTTGGAACAATATCTCCGATTGTCAGCAGCAGTTTTGGATCGTGACTGATAACGCTGACTAAAATTCCTTTTTGAGACTGTGCCTTTTGCTGAACAGAAACAACGAGGCTCTTAATAGCTTGTAGATCGGTGATTACTTGCTTTTGTTGCCCAGCGGGAACCAACTTCGGCCAGCGTTTAACCAAGAACTCAATGAATCCACAAACTTTGCGCAATTTACTCAAATCTCTCGAAACAATGGTTTGCGAAAGCAAAGAGGAAAATATTTTTTGAACGATCAACTCTTCAGAAGTCTCTTCCGAAAAATATTTTTCCTTTAGAGTCTTTAAACCATCATTGGGGTTGTCCTTGAATTCAGCAACCTCGTCGAAAAGAAGGCGATACCGTTCAATATGATCAGCGGTTTTAAACTGAGTGTGCTCGATAAGTTCATTGTTAATAATTTTGGCTAGGTGTTCATCAATTTGTTCTTTGGATAAACCAGTATTATCGCCTTTAGCAATTTGTGCTGTGGTTATGTTTTGCATCCATGCGCGCTTGGCATTCTCTGTCAACATTGCAAGCTGATCGCGCGCTTGGCGCACGTCAAGAAGATCTTGTCGATTTCCCTGAAATTTAAATTCAAAAAATTGATTTTTAAGGACCACTTCGAAAACCTTGGTTAGTAGCGGAATAATACTTTTCCAATCGTTTTCTCCGTTGAATCGAGCAAGTAGAGTAAAGATAGGTTCAAGATCTCCCCATTTATTTTGAAGATCCATAAATTGCTCATACTTAAAGTCAGCACTTAAATCAGCGAATAAGTTTTTTAATGTCTGGTTGAATTTTTCTCGAAGTTCCCGAATTTTTTGATCAAGGAAGTTTTCATTAATATTTTCTGTACGTATCAATTTAAAAACAGTTAAGGCTGTTTCACGATCATTTCCACTGATTGCCACCAAGTCTCGCATCAAGGACAAAAGCAAAATTAGTTTTGTTGGCTCCTTATAAACCTTTGGATCAATACTAACCCCGGTAAAAAAACCTGCATGTGTGTGACGCGATAAATCCAGCACAATACTATATAAATCTCCCATAGAATTTTCGGAAAGTTTGATCTTAGATAATTCGAGATAGTTGAGTCCCATTAGATGGGCAATAAGCTGCATAGAGTTTTCAGGCAATTTATGGTTTCGAGCTTGGTATCGAATTATTCTGGGAACAAGTCGTTTGATCACTTCGACGCGTTTAACTTGATCTGTGGCAATTTCTAGAATTCTTTTAATATTAGGTCTTTGACTATTTTCTGAGATGAACAACACAAAATCTTCGATAGTGTGAATGTGTTCGAGCCGGTCACGAATTATAGTATTAGCGCTTCCTTCTTTTTTAATGGCCGATGTCGGAGCGAAATAATCTCTATATCGACGCAAAGTATTTGCAGGCAGCATTTCGGCGTCAAATAAAGACAAAACTCGGTCTATCTGAGCGACTCGATCCGGCCGTTGTTTCTTATCATATAGAAAAAAGCGAAAGAGTTTTAAATATAACTCTGGAGTTAGTTTGAATTTTCTTAATTCTATAGCATTTCCCGGCAGTCTAAATTCAGTGTAACGAATTTTAGCAAGCTCAAATCTTTCATGCACAAGGATAGTTGGGTGATTATTGAGAAGATCGATTATGGTTGTAAATTCAATCGAATACGATGCAAATTTGGAAAAAACAACCTTAAGCACTTTGAATAAATTGGCGTGACCCAAGCGAAAGTTATTTATACTTTTTATGAGCGTGAAATTATAGGGATTATTTTCTGCATATGAAATAGCTACTTGAAATCGGTCTTCCCGACTGAAGTGATTGAAGTATTCTGGGTATTCCGGTAGCGCGTATACATCTAGGAACCGTGGATAACTTTTATGTGCTGTCATAATTGCACAAAGTTTTTTTTGCTCGGAAATATCCAGAAGCTTATACCATCCAATAGGTACAAGGTACCCACCTTCGGCAATCAATACACTCGATTTCAAAATTTCCTCTGGATTAGAGTCTGGAAGTAATTGAATAGCCTCTTCAAGTATTTTATGTTGTTTTACGATTGTCGCACCTTCAGTTGCAAGAAGCGTGCTAATTATCTTCAACCTTGTTTCTTGAGTTAAAAGAGGGCCTGCAAAATCAATTAAGTTATGCAAAGTATTTTCCCGAGCACTGTCTGAACTCCAAAATTTATATTTATTAGAAATGCGAATCGAAGTATCCAGTCTTTCTTGATCCGAAAATATTTCTTTCGAGCGCAAAAAGTGAGACAGATCATTGGACTTGCCATTTTCTAAGATCCTGTTGAGTAAGTTCTTTATCGAAGCAGGAGTCAGAAACTTTTCTAAGTGAATTAGTTCGTGCCCAATTCTTTCGGGTGACCAAAGCAACAAATTAGCTATTAAATGAGAATCTAATCTTGTTGAAGTCTTACCTAATAATGCAGCAATTGTAACGAAGACGACGCCTTCATGTATTCCAAAATTTCTTCGAGACATATCCCATAGGGCGAAGCTAATGTCTTCGCGATGCTCAAAACTCAATCCTAAGTATCTTGATAAATTCCACTGCTCCAGTTGTGCAATTGTGGTTATCTGCGAAATTTCTGCTAAAGCTTGCCGTGTTAGCGCCAGGGCTTGCGCCTTAGGCATTTGTTTTGAGGCATGCGGTGGGTACAAATTCTCGCAGCGAAATGCATGACCGACAGAAGTGACAACAACTGTCGACAGTGTGACAAAAATATAGACAGCGAACTGCCATTTAAACAGCTTTAACATGATCAGGAAATGCTATTGCGAAAATCGAACCAAGCTGCATTAATAAAAATCTGTGTCAAACTTTTAGTCGGATTAGTTTTATTAAGAAATATGGCAACTTGATTCAAGCAATCACAGCATCGAATTCAACGTAGGTCTTGTTGATGAAAATTTAGTCGCACAGACGATTCCGGATTTGAACCTTCGAGAAAGTTATGAATTTCCTTGGAACGTTTTCGATAAATACCTACGAAAAATAAATATTCAGCCAACACTGAGCAAAAATGGAATTTGCGAAGTCGTATCTGCAAGTCAAATTCTGGAAGCACTTGAAAAAGACGAACGATGGGCAGCAATTGTGCAACAAGCGGTTCAAAAAGCCGCCTTGCGAAAACAAGTAGGCGATGCGCTAACAAAGTAGTTACAAGGCCAAACAAGATTTAAGCTCAAGATTTTCTCAAGCCATAGTATTTAAATCAGTTTCAGTTTAATTTAAATCTCAAGGCTTACGAAAATATGGAAAACTGCAATCCAATGATTATGCCGGGTCTGGGTCGCCGAACAAAAAATCCTAATCCCTGGCGATTCCACACAAAAAGAAGAAAGAGCCTGATGCATGTCTAAACTTTAGACACTGTAAACCGAAAAATGCGCCAGAACTCTTTTTAGGGCTAATCTAGCACTTAATAACAATCTAAACTGAGTCTTGTTTGGCTCGTGGTTTGCTTAACCGTCTCATAGAATGAAAACAATTCTGGCAGTTATTTTTTTAGTCTTTAGTGAAAGTGCTTTTTCCCAACAGGCTGATGTTTGGGATCGCAGTGCGGATCAGTTGCACAAACATCATAATTCTGTAGAGTCAGTTCGAATCGCACAAATCGTAAATCTACAGGATTTAATTTTTTATATTAAGAATCGGACCGAAAAATGGAACCTGCCTGGATCTTCCCAAGCTGTGATCAATGAGTTCCGTGAAACCGCTGTAATATTTCGAAGTCTTGGGCAGCTTGCAATAGCCCAAAGTACTCCCAATTCATATTTTATGGGCTCTTTTAGTGGCAATTCAAAAATACTCATCAGACCCTTCTTTGAATCTAAGGCCTTGAATGACATTAAAGCCTTGATCGATTCTTTAGGAAAGGCAACGGGTCGAATTAGCAAATTGAAATTTTCGCAAGACAATACAACGGCCTTGCGTGAAGCTCATCTTTTATGTTCACTAGAGCTTGCTTATCTTTCCCGAGCAATGATTGGTTTTGTAAATGGTGACAATCTTTTAAACAAAGGTACTCGCAATATCGAAGACACCTATAACCATAACCCTCTGGCTATGTCAGTACTTACTCGATTTTCAAAGGTAAGTCAGCTCCTTAACCAACAGTTGGCCAACGAATTACCGATTGATGTAAATTATCATCTGCCCAGCGATCTTCACTCTAAGATACTGGCAGAGCTGCAAGCTACCTTCAATCTGAAGGAAACTTTGAATGTAAATTCTTTTTTAAAGGACTATCTTTTTAACGAAAATCTTGTCCGTGCGGAAGATCTTCTGAATATGCTGGCCCGTTTTTTGGGAAAGTGGATTGCCCCAACAATGTCTTCGCAAGCAATTAGTGCTTCTGATCTAAGTACTCTTGGTCTTGTAAACACTAGATTCGATGGTTTTGATGAAGCAGAGCTCTTGCAGATCATTGTTCGATTAACTCGAATCATGGGAGTCAGTAGTTTCGTTGAAGCGCAACTGATGCGAATCCAGCTGGCCACAAAATCTGTTGTCATAGTAAATTTAATCAATCGCTTGATTGAACATAAATTGCTTGAATTGGCTTCTGCAAATGAGTCCGAGCTTTTACAGCTGTCGCGTATGACTCATATATTGACCTTGATTGAAAATAATGGAGTCAATGAGTACGCGAATCTATCCCCGGAAAAGTATGCAGAATTTGTGGACTCTTGGCTGCCCCTAATCGCTAAAATGAAGCCTTCCTCGGAACTTGTTAGAATTCGAGCTGTCGCACTTCTTAAGTATGTCCAAATGCAGGCTTTGGTTACCGGCGCATCGGGTGTCTTCGATCTAGAAAACCTGAAACCCATTATTGCCGATTGGGAGACCGGTCGAGATAGGAAAGCGCCAACAAAAGGCTGGAAGATTTTCAACTGGCAGCTTGGCGCCTCAAAAGAATTGGAGATAAGCCCGACAGTTACTTTGCTTATACCCCCGCTTAAAAGCAATGGCGATTCGGGCAGTAATCCAGAACCGTCCGTCAACACCTGCATTGAACTTTACCCCAAGGGCAGATCTTTTTAAAAACATCGACTACAGCCGTTCAACAAGCACCCCCCCTGCGAAAACAAGTAGGCGATGCGCTAACAAAGTAGTTACAAGGTCCTACAAGATTTAAGTTCAATATTTTCGCAAGCCATAAGTTTTAAATTAGTTTCAATTTAATTTAAAACTTATGGCTTGCGAAAATCTTGAACTTAAATCTTGTAGGGACGATATTCCATGGATAAATCCCGAGCCACAGGCTCGTAACAAACATACCCACCATAAACATTTAACCCCTTAGCCAAAGCAGGACTTTTCGCCATAGCATCTTCCAACCCCATTGCGGCAATCATCGATGCATATTTCAAAGTCACATTGGTCAAAGCATAAGTGCTGGTGCGCGGAACAACGCCGGGCATATTAGGCACGCAATAATGAATCACATGATCAACTTCGTAAGTGGGCTGTTGATGCGAAGTGGGTTTGCAAGTTTCGATGCAACCACCTTGATCGACGGCCACATCCACAACGACAGAACCGCGGCTCATGGATGTGATCATATCTTTGGTCACAAGCAATGGAGCTTTTTGTCCTGTAATTAAAACGGCACCCACAAGTAAATCGCAACCAGCAACGGCTTCTTCGATATTTTTTGTATTGGAAAATAAAGTGTGGCAACGACCTTGGAAAATATCGTCTAAATATTCTAAGCGCTTGGTGTTGACATCTAAGATAGTAACGTCAGCGCCCAAACCCACAGCCATTTTTGCTGAATTGGTTCCGACAACTCCGCCGCCGATAATGACAACTTTAGCTGGGCGAACTCCGGTGACTCCACCTAATAGAATGCCTTTGCCGCCGTGATCTTTTTGCAAATAAAAAGCACCAATTTGTGTGGCCATGCGGCCTGCGACTTCTGACATCGGAGTCAGCAAGGGCAAAGATCCATCGGCATCTTGAATGGTTTCGTAGGCTACGGATTTAACTTTGCGTTCGGCCAAAACTTTGGTCAGTTTTGGTTCGGCTGCCAAATGTAAATAAGTATAAAGAATTTGATTTTCACGCAGCAAAGTATATTCGTCGGGAAGTGGTTCTTTTACTTTCACGATCATTTCGGCTTTGTCGTAAACTTCTTTTTTGGTGGCAAGTAGTTTGGCGCCTGCTTTTTCATAATGTTCGTTTAAAATTCCGCTGCCAAGGCCCGCGTCTTTTTCCACAAAAACATTGTGACCTTCGCGCACCAATTGGCGCACGCCTGCTTCGGTCATTCCCACTCGATTTTCGCTTATTTTTATTTCTTTAGGTATTCCAATAATCATGACCGAATCTTTACTCGAAATTTCGTCCGGGGGAAGTGATGTGCGGGGTGTTAAATCAGCCGCTTACTTCGCCCGGAACAACTTGATCTTGGATGCCAAGCTTTCTTTCCAACCATTGCTCTAGGATTCTGGCACTAGAGTAATCTTGGAAGCCCTCGTCGATGCATTGGTCAGCACTATTCAGCAACTGAGCCATTACCCGGAATGAGATCACCGGTTGATCATTCTGCGAATATGGTGAATATTCTTGCACATAAATTTGCTTAACTTCGCTTGCTAAAAAAACCGCCCGACGTCGACGACATGGCAAAGGCCCTCTGATTATGGTTAGTCTTTGATTTTCAAAACTAATTCTTGTTCGATTGATAAGATTTAATACGAGAATATACAGTAAAGAAACCCCGACTACTGGAAACAATAGAAATAGCACAATCGAAGGATCACTTTCAAAAACGTGTCGAATGGACTCATATTTGACTCCATTTACAGTTATAGGACCATTCCACGTTCCATAAATTAAAACTCCGACCACAAAATTCCAAAATAAAGTAAAAAACAAAAGGAACGAATTCAAGTTTGAACGCCAAGTGCGGATGATCGCATTACCTGCAATGCTTGCATTTCCTTTCACATCAAAAAAAATTCCAGCGCCATCAATCAGTGGTTTATTTTTTCCCGAATCATAGCCATATTTTTCGAAGTTAGCGGGCTTCCATTCTTTATTTCTAAACATATGATCGCATCGGACTAAAATTTATTGTGCTTTAGTCTGATAGGTAATACCTGGACCTTAGTTCCACTTTTTCTGAAGAAGAATTTAAACAGCCATGACAGATTTTATGAAAGTTGGAACAACAATTATCCAAAAAATCTCTTTCTGAAAAAGCGAAATGCGGGGTGTTACGAATTGTCTGAATTAATTTTAATCCTTGTCGAACCCGGCTAGTTCCGCTAATCGCTGTCGCAACATAGAGGGGGAAAACTATGAAATCATCACTTATTCTTACACTAGTGTTGGCCATCCAAGTTTTAGCTGGGACAGCGCTTGCTGATACGGTTTTATTTATCGGCGATTCCTTAAGTTATTCTACATTTGGGGAAAATTTTTTAACTTACCTATCGCGCACGGGGAATACGGCCCACGTTTATTCTGTGTGCGGGTCGTCTCCCTATACTTGGCTAAATCCTTCAGGATACAGCACCCCTTGCGGGTATCGTTATAAAAGTTCTTCTGGCGCACGCATCAGCACGGTGCATGGACATTCGCCTTCGCTTGCGCAATTATTGCAGCAGCATCAGGCCGATACTTTGATCGTTCAAACCGGCAACAATATGTATGGCAGCGTGCAGGCCAGTGGCCGCAATGACAATGCCCGCAATCTGATCCGCCGAATGAAGACCATTATTTTTCAAAATTCCAATGTGAAAAACTGCATCTGGATTTCGCCAGTGTATACAACCGCCTACAGTTTTGAAAAACAAATTCAATTGGCCAATTTAATGGAAGAAGAATTATCGCCACAGTGCCGGGTTTTCAAAAGCGCCGAAATAACTCGTGCGAAATTCTATGGCAACGGCGGATCAGCACCCGAACATCCATCAGACCGAGTTTATCGCGGTTGGTCCGAAATTATTTTTCAGTCGAATATGATTCCGTAATTAAACAAATTTTAAAATCACAAACTTCGAGGGGGAAGAGTGTCCAAACTAGCAGGCTTATTTGTATCGTTTATCTTATGTGCTGGAACTTCGGTTCAGGCCAAAACAACTATTTTATATTTAGGGGATTCGCAGTCTTTGGAAATCCTAAGTGATTTGGTCTACCAAAATCTTTCCGCCAATCCTGAATTTTCTGTGCATATGTATTCGGTCTGCGGTTCGTCGCCTGCCACTTGGCGTAATCGTTATCGACAGCGCTGTGGTTACTATCAGAAAACTCCGACCACAACTGTGCGTGATATTTGGACCACTCGCAATGGTCGGATGAGCCCCCCACAGCCGCGAGCAGCGCCAAGTTTAATAGAAATTTTAAATACGGTCGATCCTGATATTGTGATTGCACAACAAGGCGACAACTTATTTCCTGAAAAAGGCAAACGCTGGACCGAGTCTTATCAGCAATACGTCAAAAACAATTTGCAATGGATGCAGCAAAATTTAGAGTCCTACCGACGGCAAAGTAATTCACCGAGAAAAATAATTTGGGTCACACCGCCCGACGAACGAGACAAAAAAAATCGTGGACAAATTGTCGGCGACACCGATTTTGAAAAGAAAATGCCAGACCTGATGCAGATTTATTTAAGTGGACCCAATACCGTGGTTTTACGCAGTTTGGATTATGCGGATCTAGCGCGAAAAGATTCTGACGGAACTCATTTAAGTCGGAATGGTTATCAAATTTGGTCAGAATTTATTGTGCAGGGATTTCAAAAAGTCTTTGCACCACAGTAAAAACATTTTCAGCCCATCTGCCTGCTGCAGCCATGCCTAAGTGAACTCCGTCATGATTCGCATCAGGTGAATACGGCACACCGATGCGGCTGTCATAAACTTGGCAATATTTTCCCGCAGTGCTGCTGATCAGTTTCCATAATTTATCTTGCGAGGCCTGCGAATAAACTTTTTTATCGGCACTGGGCGCCCCCAACCACAAACATTTTTTTGCATGCGCTTGCGCAAGCTGTGCCAATTCAGTTATTTGCTGAACATTCGTGGCATCACTTAAGCCAAACATATTGGTTCCCTGTTCGATGATTATCAAATCAGGAAATATATTTTTTTGAATTTGCGAAAGCTTAGGAACACAGACGCCCCGGCCACAAGAAACCCGACTTGGAAGCTGAGAAGTTTGCGTATAACCCCAACGCGCAGAAACTTTGGCCGTGCGATCCAACCACCAGTCAGGTCTGCTGGAACTGGCTGCAAAAACGCGAAAATCTTTTTGGGTTTGCGCATCACTAAGTTCTTTCAAATGTTGGCTGAAAAAACCGAATGTTCCGCGGCGATTGCCTTCGAAATCACTGTGGGAATCCCCGATCAGAATCACGGTTTGCGCGGAAACAATGGCGCCGAAAAGAACAATCGGAAAAAACAATACCCAGCGAGAAATACCCATGCAGACTTATCGGCATTAAATTTGCGGTGTTTAACTCAACTAAAGTTCTAATTCTGATCAGATTTATTATTTTCTTAAAATTTTATGGGCGAATGATGCCAATTTTTTATCTAAGGTATAAAGATCAACTTGGGCAATATAACATGAAGCCAGCAAGCAAATATCCACCATACCAAGCCCTTTGCCGACTAAATCGAATTCATTAATAAAACTACGAATCTCTGGATCAATAATTAACAGCAACTGGGGAATCCGGTCTAGGGAACTAAAAATAAATTTTTTATTCTTGGGCTGCCCTAAGTAAATCTCGTTCAGAACAAAAGGATGAGTGACCACTTGGGCCCGATCCAATAGTTCGACTAATTTCAAGTCGGTCTTTGCAAAGTGCGCAATCCAAACAGAGGTGTCTATCAGTGTCATGTTCGAGATCTTTTAACTTTTTTAAATCCCTTTATTTTTCCACCCAATTGGATCAGGTTTTTTTGTGCCAATTTTTCAACTAAGGCCTGAAGTGCCATATGAACGACAGCAGTTTTTTCCGACATATCGGCCAGTCTCATGGCTTCTTTTAATAGATCATCTTGTATATTTAATGTTGTTCTCATGCATACAGTTTACATTTTTTGTATGTACAATGCAAACTTTTTTAATTCACTGATCGACTTGATTTTGCAAAACCCCAAAACTGAGATTTCAAACAACTTACGGAATCAGATTCAGCAAATCCTTCAATAACAACTGCCCGCTAGAAGAGGCGCCCGTCATTAAACATTGTGATTGCCCTTGCAGTATTACGTAACGCCCATCGGAAGAAATCGGGACACTTCGAAAAGAAGAGTTCAGACTTGCATAAGTATTGGGATCAGCAGCATTGGAATAAAGTGTCGTTAGAATCTGCGTCGGGTTGCTAAGTGAAGTCAGATCTTTTGCAAAAACCCGGTAAACACCTGCTGCAAACGCAATGGTTTGCATATTTTTTGCCTGCGAAATAAAGAATACTCTTGAACCGTCATAAGAAATCCTTGGACTTGTCGTCGTTCCCGTTGCTGCCTTGAACGCACCTTGATTGGCCTGTGAACTATCCAATGAACTGACCAGCACAAACGCACCGGTTGGGCTGCTCATGTCACGCCGATAGATCTGCGACAGACTTCCACCCGTTACAAAATTTGCAGCAGTACTTTGAAATACAACGTATTGTCCATCGCCGGAAAGATCTAAACTTTGCCCAGCAGTTGCGTTGCCAATAAACGCAGCCTGATTGGCCTGCGAATAATCGGTCGAACTGACGATTGTTGGAGTTAAATTTAAGTTGTTTAAATCTTTTCGGTAAACTTGCGAACCAGCGCAGCCAGCACCACAAAAATTTGTCGCGCTGGAAACGAAAACGACATAACGACCGTCATGGGAAATTCTTGGATTGGTCGAGTTTCCATTTCCCTGAAAAGCTGTCTGATTTGCCTGCGTCGAATCGGTCGAGCTTACTAAAATTGGCGCTGCCGCAGGTGTATTCATATTTTTTAACCAAACTTGTGTCAGAGATGAACCCGTCACCCAGTTTGTCGAAGCAGATTGAAAGACCACCAACATTCCCGAATCATCGACACTGGCATACTGCGATATCACAGTTCCTTTATTCCCGGTTGTGTTGTCGGTGCTACTGACAATCTGTGATGCCGACGACAAAGTGTTCATATCTTTCCAGAAAATCTGATTAGTGACTCCATCTGCACCAGCAAGAGTGTCGGGGGATTCATAAATTACATAACGGCCATTACTGTTGGTCGTTGGGCGAAGACCTTGAATTTTATTAGTGGTTTGATCCGACTGCGAAGCATCCAACGAACTGACAATTTCTGCTGCTGCTGCACGGTTGCCTAAATTTTTCCTGAAAACATAAAAATTACCCCCTGTTAATGGGGTAATTCCCGTAGCAAAAGCAGCCGAAGTTGCGAACACAAGATATTGTGCGTCCCCCGCTTAAGGCCGCACCATCAAAACTGCTAAAGATACTTCCAGCAGCAACCGCTGGAGCTGAAAATGACAATGCATCTGCAATAGGTACTGCCCATTGCGAGCCATCATACGGTAAGGCCAATTGTGGCGTCGAACTTCCAGCAGAAATTAAACTTTTAAAAGCTGTATAATTCCCGTTGGCAATAGCACCCAAGTTTGATGCCTGAATACCCTGAAACGCAATTTGCGTCCCATCACTGGAAATATTTGAAATCTGCGTTGCGCCGCTGGATTGAAAATTGGTTTGATCTGATTGAGTATAATCCAGTGATGAAACTAATATTGGTGCTATTGCTGGACTGGCGCGGTCCTTACGATACATTTGACTATTGATGGCACTGCCACCGGTCACAAGATTGCTAGCTGCCGCGGAAAAAAACGCATAGCGACCATCGTCACTAAGCCCGACAGAACTAACTGATGAGTTTGAAGCAAATCCAGTTTGATTGGCCTGCGCGCTGTCGGTTGAACTCATATTGACCGGAGCAACCGCCAAATTATTCATATCCTTGATAAAGGATTGGTAAATTGTCGAAACCAATCCCGCCGCATAAAAATTGGTCGCAAAACTACTGAATAAAACGTAACGGCCGTCGGAACTTGTATACAAATTCCCACCGGATGAAAATGAACCAGCAAAGGCAGCTTGGTTGCCTTGTGTTGAATCCGTCGAACTGACCAGCAGCGGCGCCGTCGCCAGATTATTCATATCTTTGCGATAGACTTGACCGACCCCGGCTGGGCATGTCGCACACAGATTTGCAGCACTGCTTTCAAAAAACACATAGCGACCGTCTTGACTGATCGCGGGCTGAATCAAATTCATTGATGCAGCCTGAAATCCCACTTGATTGGCTTGAGTGGAGTCCAAGGAACTGACAATGACAGGGGCTGCAGATAAATTATTAAGGTCTTTTCGAAAGACTTGGCCTGCAGTTGCTGTCCCGCTGTAAAAATTAGTTCCGCTGCAAGCAAATGCCAAATACCTACCATCACCAGAAAGACTAAAATTAAGGCTTCCTGCAGCGTTATTACATTGATACAAGGTTTGATCTGATTGTGTTGAATCTAACGATGAAATCAAAATTGGTGGCGCCGAGGTATTCACTAAATCTTTTTGATAAATTTGATAAAAACTATTGGCGCCGGTAACTAAACCCGATTGGTCAGCAGAAACATATGCATAGCGCCCATCGGCGGAAACTGCTGCCAGAGAAAATCCCGTGCCACCATGGTATGGGGTGACCCCATCCACAGAATTCAGAACCACTCGCTGCCCGGTGCTGCGATTGATTGCAGCAATTGTGGCTGAAGGCTGGGATTGCGAAGTGTAATTGATCGTGCTGCCGCTGAAATTGTAAACACTCCAATTGTTCACAAAAGAATAGAACAGCAAGTAGGAACTATTGGAATTACTCGCATTATTGAAAAACATACTTGAACTAACCACCGAGTTTTCATTTTTCGTATAGTTTATAATAAAATCAAAACTTCCCGTTGCCGAAGATGAACAAGTTAAAGCAGTTGTCCCATCCGCATTTCTAATTCCTAAGTCATAGTTAATACTGCTGCGATAAACAAGACCATCGGTTCCCATGCCTGAACACGATAAATCAGAAAGTGCAGTGCCATTATTGCTAATCAGAAAACTTTGAATTCGCCCCGCAGGAACATTGGAAACCGTGATTTGTTGAGGGGATTGACTGATGCTGCTGCTAATCCCAGTCGTAATTGGAATCACACTTAATGGAAAACTTTGGCTGCTGACGGGACCTTTTATCGAAATTGAAATCCAACCACAACCAGCGCTGTAAAATAAAATGCAGCAAATAATCAAAAGTTTTTTGCAGAAAAAACGGATTTTATAAAACTGATTCAACCGATTATCCACTGACGTCCTCTTATTACTCTTATCGGAACACTGGACTAAATCATGAGATGTGTCTCATCTTGATAAAATGCTGCTTTTGGCACTGATTTTGAGTTTATAAATTTTGAGGTCTGCCAGAAATTCAAAGCCATAGTTACGAAATTTTCTCGATCTGTGGTCCCTTAAACCGGATCTTGTGGAGTCCAATGCGCATAGCGGATCATTTCTTTCGACAGATCCGCGCCCAATTCGACGTGGCGGAAAAAATTGGGACTGTCTTGAATCTTGCGCACTAATTTATTCATCAAATCATGACCGGCTTTTTGCAAAACCACGTGACCCATCAGCGGCATTTCCAAAGTGACCAAATCCCCAAGGGCATCCAAGGTTTTGTGGCGCACAAATTCATCGGGCCATTGCAGACCTTCGGGATTGACCACCGAAGTAGCGTCTAGACCAATGGCATTTTTCAAACTGGCGCCGCGGGCGAATCCTTTTTCTTGCAGTGTGATGATGTCTTTCATAAATCCAAAAGTTCTGGCGCCGGCGATTTCGCGTTCGAAAGAATGCTCGTTGATATCTAAATCAATTTTTTGTTTGCCGATGGCTGCGTGCTCGAAATCAATCGAAACGGTTAAGCGCAAACCATCGTAAGGCAAAACATAAGCTTGTTTATCACCTTCAACAAAAGAAATCGGTTTGGTGATCGTGCAGTATTTCCGCGGTTGATCCAATTCGACGCTGCCGACTTTTTGCAAAGCCAGTAGAAATTCTTTGGCGCTGCCATCAGTAATGGGAATTTCTGGGCCGTCTAATTCGATATA
Organism: Bdellovibrionales bacterium; assembly: GCA_038323665.1. Classification (GTDB taxonomy): domain Bacteria; phylum Bdellovibrionota; class Bdellovibrionia; order Bdellovibrionales; family Bdellovibrionaceae; genus JBBQHD01. The sequence continues at coordinate 8,991 of JBBQHD010000020.1, read as the reverse complement.
AATATTATCTATGCGTAATGCCGACAAAGCCGCCATGCAATGTTCCACAGTTGCGACACTAAATTCTTTGCCACCCAAAGTTGTTTGCAACGAAGTGGCTTCGACATTTTTTGCCGACACCCGCAGCGAAGGTCTGTTCGGAAGATCAGCGCGGATAAAATGAACGCCGACATTGGCTGGCGCCGGTCGAAAAGTTAAGTGACACTTTTGCCCTGAATGTAGACCAACGCCTTCGATGGTGGTTTTTTTACGAATGGTTTTTTGCAAAAACATATCTATCATCCCCGCTGCATTCAGCATTTATGCAGATCAAATCCTTTTGCAATAGGGAAAGCGCCGAGTGTTTCTTTTCTGCAACTGATATTTTAAGATGCTGTCGTTGGCTATCAACGCAAAATGGTCGCGATTTTATTTTACAGTGCATCCAACTTTATATTTTTCGACTGGAAGTTTATTCTTTGGATCTTTTAAATCAGTGTAGATTATTACGATAGTTCCATCCCAAGTTTTATTAATTGATTTAGGATTAAAATTTGCGTTAAGGAAAATTTTACGTTTCAAAAAAGAATCTCTTGTTCCGTGAATGTTCATTGCCGAAGTATATTTAACATTTCCCTTACTGTTTTGATAAGTAGAATTGGATAAGGCAATGTCTTGATGACCAGGGTCACTTATTTTTGCCCAAGCAATTTTTTCTGAAATATTGCCCAAAAGACGAACTTCAAACCTTAATCCATCGTCTTGAATTACACCATTTTCGTCGACCTCTTGGCAGTAAGCTCCTCTGGAAGCAAAACCTGGCAAAGTCACCAGAACTAAGAATAAAATCGAGACAAAATTTGTAGTTTTCATGATAGGTCCTTTCTATAAGTCCATTATACTTATAATCTTTTCCCATAGCCTGTCAGCCAATTTTGTTTCGTCAAAGGCACAAGCCCATGCTGTGCGCGCGCCTCGTCACAACGTTTGTTTCGTTCTCCATTTTCAAATGAGGCTTGAAAATTTCGGCAGGTCGAAGAACGGTTTTTATAAATAGAGCAAGCAACCTGATGCCCAATCTTGCCCGCAAGCGCAACACACTTTGGTTGGTGCTTCAGTTCCGTGCCCTTCATGCATCGCTGTTGGTCGTTGCTTTCCTGCCACGTGCCCGCGGGGACAAACTTATCGTGCTCGCCGGCTTCGGCTTCGCGCCAGTAAAAGGCCACACGAAAAAAAGCGCAACAGGCTCCGCATTTCTGGCAGGGATGAACATCGTTCATTCTTTCATTGGAAAATCGAACTAAGGAAGTGTAAAGACTTTCCCCAAAAGGTCTAGTATCCGTCTTATAAAAGTAATTTCGAAAATAGACTCCTGCATACTCGGGCCCGCAGCCAAGTGACATCCGATTACTTCCTAATTATTGGCCGCAAAAGAAGAAGGTCTTGTTGAAATAAAAAAACCTGCGTTTAGTTGATTAGATTCCTAGCGATACAAATGCAAACGCATTTGCGATGTATTGAAATTGTTGCTTGTTACTTTAGGCTCGATCAGTCGCTCTTTGAAATAAGCTCTGACAACATTTTCTAGGATCATATAGCTTATGTCATCTAGGTTTGATAGGCGGGCTTTTGAAAAAGCTGAATCGATTGCCAAATATTTTTTTTCGGTGGAATTCGATTCATAAAAACTTCCTAACAAGGCCCATACGTGCGACGAACTTGCTTCTAAAACAGGTAATCCCATTTCAAAACTTAAACTAACTAGGTCGAGTAGTTCCTGTTTAGTTAAATCCTCTAAAGTATAAGTGCCATATTCGCCAATATCGGGAATAAAAGTTAACTGGGGATTGCTTTTGTTGGTAACGCCCATAAGTACAAATTTTTGATTTTTCCAGTCTTTAATGTTGGGACCAAAAAATTCTGGGATCAGCTCGGGCGCAGTTGTATCTCGAAGCATAAAAGAAGTTTTGGGATTAACTTCAAAATATCCATATTTATTTAGGAACTGAGTCACCGCTAAGTCAACGGCTTGAATGTCAGTATTTTTAGGCGCAGGAAATTGTGCTATTAACGCGGCTAAATCGCTTTGTGTTATGTTCACAGTTTTTTCTGGGTACATTTTAAAATTTAAACTTATTAATTTTGTTTGTAGTTCATTCAAAGGCATGTTCTTAGGTGTAAAATCTGAAAATCGCAGCAAACTTCCATGTTCGAAATAGATCGACCAATATTCCATGGGTAGCCCAAGCGTGCTAAACAGGTATTGGTCATCTAATCCGCAGCACAGTGGGTGGCTTAAAAGAATTCTTTTCATCAAGCGATTTTTGAAAGTGTAGAAGTGCAATCCTGCCTCGACATCAAATGGAACAGCATAACCATTCTTGCTTTGAATGATGGACTCGATCATATGCGAGGCCGCATATGCCCAACAGTGCGATGTGCGCCCCTGATTTTTAATAAATTTAAGCGGAGTTCCTGCATTGTCTGCATAAACCTGTGTCGAAAAAAATAAACTGACAAAAAATATTTTTAAAAACATCGAAATCTCCCCCTGTATATTTATAGGGTTAATTAAGTTTAATTTAATTCAACAGTTGCTGCGATGAGCAAATTCAAATCTCGAGAAAAAGATCTATGGAAAAAATCTCTCTTGAACGTGGGCCGCCTCGACGAGGACGTTTCCAAACAGCTAAGAAAGTCATGAATTCAGACCCGATCCGATAAGAGGCATTATGTTATATACCGGACTGCCTACCAAAGTTTTATTATTAAAGATTTCTCGTGTTTTTACCGAAAGTTAAAGCAGATCTTATTCTTTAATTTTAAATCCCTGGGGAAGTATCAAAATGAGAAAATTGAAAATATCTATGGTGGCTGGTTCGTTTTTGGTTTTACTTTTTGGATTTCAAAATTTTCAAGCTTTAGATGCTCCTGATGGAAGTCAGGTCTTTATTCAAGATTTGGAAGGTCTAAGAATGCAGAATTACCTTAAAAGTAGTTTGAACAGAATTAATTTTAATATTGGTGGATATGTCTACAGCAGCAGGGAAAGTTTCGGAGACCAAATTTCCTTTGATGGTAATTATATGGCAGTAGTTTCTCCGACGTACCGAGAATCATTAAATCGTTTTGGGCTGCTGACCATTTATCAAAAATCTCGTCGCGGATGGGTTGAGGTTTTCATAGAAAGATTGGAAGCCCCATGCCCTTACTACACTGGTGATTCTAACGGTTGTCCAATTTTGCAGCCCCAGTTTTCTGTCTCAGTCAGCGGGAACTTGGTGGCGGTGGGTGCTCCATTGGGTTCTTACGGGGTACGATCAAGTAAGGTTTTAGTTTACAAAAACACGAATGGTGTATGGGCCAAAAATTCAGAAGCAATGCCAGGTGGCGCACCAGTTCTTGATCGTTTTGGAATAAAAGTTAAAATTCAAAATGGAGAAATTTTTGCTCAGACAAACCCAGTCGGTGTTTCGCAAGAAACACGGGCTTATGTCTGTAAGCCAATCATTCAATTTACCTTGGATGCTTGGGATTGTTCGACCGCAATTTCTTTTGCGATTGCGGCCTCTGACAATATGCCGGTTGGCGAATTTGCAGTAAGCGGAAATTATTTAATGGTTCATGAAAGCATCCCCGGAGAAGTTACAAACAAAATCTACGTGCACAAGAAAACCAATGAGTTCAATGGTGGTGGGGTTGAAGTTTGGGTAACAACTCCAAGAGCAATCATTTCCGTTCCAAGGCAGATTAGCAGTTTAAGTTTACGTGGCGATGAGTTAGCAGTTGGACTTCCGAATGAAAAACGATCGTCAGTTCCTGGGCAAGGTGCTGTATTTATTTATCTTAAAGAAGAAGAAACCTGGAATTTAGAAGCACAAATACGCACCGATAATATCAACAAAAACTATCAGTTTGGTAATTCCGTTTTTATGGCCAATGGTGCTGTTTTAATCGGAGAGAAATACAATGCCTCCAGCAGAACAGACATTTCCACAGAAGCACCTTTGATTTCTGATCCTGATTTTTATAACGCCTCGCTTGGCAATACAGGAGCTGCCTACGTTTACTTGCGCAAAGAATATGGAGTCTGGAAACAAGCTATGTTTATTAAGCCGCCCGAAGCTCCGTATTCTCTAGGAAAAGCATTTGGGTCATGCGTGTATGCTTCCAGCGATTTAAAAAATATTCTTGTTTCAGCTCCGTTGGAAAGTAGCTCTGACACCCATATCCACGGTGGAGGAAACTACAGTACCGACAGCTCTGATTATGGTTCTGGAGCCGTTTACCACTATAAAAATCCAGTAATGAGTTTGCCGGGGCCTGGCGGTTGATAAAAAATTAATTCTAGGACGATATCCTTCCGCCTCATCTTAAATTTATTGAATATAATAATTTAAATCCTTAACTTAAACTGAGATTTGCTCTGTTTAAAAATTTCGTGATGCAGCAAAAAACAATCCGAAAAAACTGTAGCTCCTTTAAGCAATAACGTCTTGAGCGCCGCGCATTTGTAAGATCTTTAAATTTATGTGGTTTTTAAAAACTGACAATATTATTCCGGTCATTCTTAAATCTTTTATTTGCAGGAGGATCTGTGCAGATGTTTTCATTTTTCAAAAAAAGTATTGTAGTAGGATTGCTACTTGGCCTTGTGGCTCCGGTTCAAACTTTTGCAGCAAACCTAAAAGCAACCTATGACGTCAGCGACGCTTACGACGGTGATTATGGCAATGGACCTGATGCAAATCTGATTCTAAATTAAAATTTGAAGTCAGCATTCAATTCAGCGGCAGAAATATTAATTTGAATAATCCTAAAAAAGAATTATTCCCCAGTCAGTATGCTCCCTCTGGCCCCATCGATCCAGCAACTTGGCATTTTTTCAGCAGTTTCCAAGGAACTTTAATTGGAAAAGAAAAACTGCAGGGTTTTGTTTTGTCTTTGACTCCTCGTGGACCACAATTTCAAGTGGGCACTGGCGCCAATGGAAAAAACTTAAATTACGGAGCTTCTGGATGGTTTAACTTTTTGACAGTGACAAGACCTAACAATACCACTGTGCAAGTTCCATCATCTGGCGAAGGCGATATCAATATCGATCTTGAATATTGCAGCAAAAATTCTTGCGAATAGACTTTAACTGAGCAAAATTAAAATATGCGGCAGCAAGAAAGCAAAAAATCCTTACCAGAGGATTTTTTGCTTTTGCTGAAGCGCTCATGACGGGAAAACTCAAGACTTAGGTTTATATTTTACATAAATGCAAAGCCGGATCCCCACCAGTAGATTTCAGATTTAAATTGTGGACTGTGCCAATGCTCGACGACATGGACGATGGGGACTGCTGATTAAGTATTAGGACTCAAATTTGCTTTGTTAAAAATAAACTTTTCCTGATTAATTTAGTTCGGCGCAGGTAGTGTTCGTGTTTTATTCAATTTGGGATGAAACAGAACTCTAGACCTTAGGGTAAGCTTCATCGACGAACCTCCCGATCATTGCAAATCTGACTTATCCTACTAGAGCATGAGCAAGAACATCCGCTATAAAAATATTAAATATTTTTCGGTATGGATCTTCATCGCCTTTGCAAGCAGTGCAGGCGCCAGCGGGAATCCTATCAATGCATCCTGCCCGCAATCGCCAGCATTTTCCTATATTCCCATTTCCCAGCTGCACGGCGTCTGCAAAGAGATTCCCAGTCCGGATCAAATTAAAGCGCAAATTGCACTTAAACAAGGGCTGTATAAAGACTGTTATCCCCAAATAAATCAAAATAAATTCGCTGCCATCATTTTAAAAAACAAAACCATTCATCCCTTGGCACTTTGTAAAGCCATGGCAACTTTGGCTAAAAAACCGTCCCCCATTCAAGAAAAAAATATTTTTACCATTGGTGACTATACGATGGGCAGAAGAGAAAAAAGACTTTTCATTATTGATCTTCGATCTGGCAACGTCAAAAGCAGCACTTCTCCGCAGACAAAGTATATGGGTCAAAATGATTTCGCGACAAATTTTAGTGGCTCAAATGCTGTAACATCGGAAGATAAAGTTATTCCTTCTGGATTCTTTCTACGAGCTGCTAAAAGTGATGGCGTATTCACCACTGAAAAAACTGGAGCTTACCGACTTGTTGGAATCGAAAATAATGCGGGCAACTTTAGTAACACGACTGGCAACGGAATTCTGATTCATCCAGGAGATCCTTACGCCAGCAATATTGCCACCCCAAGCAATGGATGCTCTATATATGAATCCAATATGGCGGAAGATTTCAAAGCCGTCCCAGCAGGCGCCATGCATTACAATTTCACAGGCAACAGCTGCGAAGATTCTCGACTTAGATAAGTTATGCGCAAAAATCACCGATTTTTCTAAGAATAAACTTACCATGTTTAATTTTATTCGATCTGAGGGCTTGCTGCTAGGAAGTATTCATACAACCGAGAAAGTCTTGAGTTCGAAAGCAATCCGATATGTGGTTTTATGCTTTACGCCTTCTGACTAGGCTGAGCTGTTTACTAAACTACAAAAAATAGCGGCATTATCTAAAGTAGTTATCTTGACAAATATTTCAAGATCTGCTAGAGTCTTTTAATGAAAAGGCGTAGCTACAATGTTGATATTGTCGTCAACGGATACACTGTAAAACACGTCATAATTGATCCTCATTATGAACTGAAACACAATTCTTCAGTTAATGATGAAATCATTCTTCGCCTTGTCGAAAAGCTGGATGGTAGGGAATTTAGACCTATCGAGACTGATGAGCCGTATTTATATTTTGTAAATGACAAAATTCAGCTTGATGGAAAGCTCTACAAACTCATTTGGCTCTTAAAAAAGGATGAAATCTATATAGGCGTCATTAATGCATACCGGAGAAAATCATGAAATTTCCAAATGAAAAAACCTTAGCTAAAATGAGAAAAAAACTTGAAAAATCTCCGGGCACTCTAATGCTTTCGGAAAATCCGACAGCAGCAGAGCAGCTGCGATGGGATATTTGTCAATTATTTGTGAAATACACGAATTCTCATGATCTTAAAAATATTGAATTAGCACAAGCTCTTGATGTTCATGAATCAGAAGTGAGCAAAATCCTTCATCACAGAATTGAGAGTTTTTCGACGGATAAGTTATTAGCTTTGCTTGGCAAGCTGTATCCTCGTCACAAGATCTTGTTAAAATCTGCTTAACTTAGATAAATATATTAAGAATTTTAATTATTACAGAATTAACCATTACCAATCATGAGCCTCAATCAACTTTGCTGTTTTCGGATCTTTGCGAAATTTATCTTTCAGCACAAATATTAGATCGATGATCGCTTTGAACTTCGGCAGTTGATCTGTCTGGTCAATTTTTGTCAAATCAGATTGATCTGATTTATTTTCCAAATATTCTTTAAAAAAATCTATCATTTGCAATGCCTCGTTGGACCACATTTCCATTGGAATCCCATATTCGTAGGGCCAACAAAGATACATAAAGCTATGCCAAAAACTGTTTTGCTTAAGTTCCAAATCTACTTTTTTTGATAGCGAATAAGTCCGTAAAATATCGGCCATTATATAAAGAGATTGAACCCGATGCTTAATATCTTGTCGCTGATAACAAAAATCGAAAGCTTGTTTAAAGGAACTCAAGATCTCAGAATCAACCTTCGAATAGTTTTTACTGTCCAAATGCTCTTGCAATAGAATATTTTTTAATTCAGATGAAATCATAAGGGCTTCTCTGAAATAATCACAATATTTTTTCCTTTGAACTGAGATTCAAATATAATGGCTTCGAAACCTTGTTTTTTGGCGACATCCCCAATTATTTGAGTAAATAAATAAGCATCTTTTTCGGAACTTATACGCACTAAATCTGTTTCCAAAATACTCGCACTCTTTAAAATCCTTATGTTCTCTTCCTTAGTCAAATCCAATACTTTGTCTGATTTATAGTTGCGACTGGAAAATTGAGCATCTGCTGTTTTTAAACGCGCCTCTTCAGCGGCAAGCCTTTTTGAATCTTCAGAAATCCCTATCGTCGCATTAATTCCCATTGATCCCTCTTCGCCACCCATTGGAAAGCGATGGTCCGTCAATGTCATTTTAGGATGATTCTGGAAGGGATCGGGAATTTTTAATGATTTATCCACTGCCCTAGTTATCTCGCCGTCAAATTTACTCTGCGCAAAAGCTAGTTTTTCAATTTTCAAATAATTGTTTACAACTTTGTTTACATCTTTGATCTCTTGTAAATATTTTCCCGCTTCTGGGCTATAAGCTTTTGCCGATAAAACCTTCCCCAAAAAATCAGCTGCATTCGGCGAGCCATTTTCCAATGCAAGCTGTGCCCCTCGCAACACCTCTGATGCTAATGCAGAATCTGTGCGAGCAAGAATTTGCAAACCCTGCCGACGAGTTTCAATTGCGGTAAAGCTATTTGCTATTGCAACAGCCTTATTAGAAAGACTCACTGCCTTGTTATCCAAACCAACACTGGAAACAAACGTTTCTGCTGATTTAAAATTACTCGCTGCCTTCAAATCTCCTGCGACCACTCCAAGGCCTTTAATTGCCCCAGCGGCAAGATCTACGATAATCACATCACCTAAAAGTTTCCCAGCCATTCGGCCCTGTTCGCGCGGACTTGCTGCCAAATAATCTGTGACGAATTTTTTTCCTAGTGCAATCATTTTTCCCGCAGCCATAGGAATTGTATTTGGCAAAGCGCAAATATAATCCACCGCAACCTGAGCAACTTTGTCTGGATCATCCAAGGTCGCTTTTACAAGATTATTAAGAGCCTGTCCCACTTGGGGGATCATCTTAACTGTATCAGCGGCACTTAGGATTAAACCTTCCCCTACGCCAATGGTTGAATCCAATAAATCAGAAGCGAGTTTAATCAACTGATAACCATTTCGTTTGCTGCCTTGTGTGAACTCATGATCTGCCGAAGTTGCCGTCGCATCTCCTGCTAAAAACATCAATCGCTTCTTCTGACTTG